>CBFHUI010000001.1:0-89981 GCA_965658725.1 Alphaproteobacteria bacterium
GCAATCTTCGCTTCCGGTCCCGCCGGCGTTTCAACCCAGACGCCGATGCGGCCTTCGCGAATGTGACCCTGCACACCAAATTCCCCCAGTGCCGCAATGATCCAGCGTTCCAGCATCTGCACAAAAGCACGCACGTCGCGCCCGCGCTGGCTTAAATTCAGCATCACATAGACAACCCGCTGTCCCGGCCCGTGATAGGTGAACTCTCCGCCCCGACCGGCATCAAACACCGGGAAACTGCCGGGGTTCAGGAGATCGCCGGGCTTGGCTGAAGTGCCGCTGGTGTAAAGCGGCGGATGTTCGAGGAACCAGAGCCCCTCGCCCTCAGCGCCAGCTGCGATCGCCGCCACACGCCGATCCATTTCCGCCAAAGCCGCCGGATAATCAACAAGTGCTTGCGAAAATTGGAAGGCCGCGCCGCTTCCCTGCGTTTTACCTTCGCCAGACACGCGGTTTTGCAGGGTCTCTGCAGGCTTCATCCGTCTTGCACCCCCGAGTTAAAGCGGCTATCTCACAGTTCTTGCTCTTAGCAGATGTGCGGCCGTGGCGGAATTGGTAGACGCGCAACGTTGAGGTCGTTGTGGCCCTTGGGCCGTGGAAGTTCGAGTCTTCTCGGCCGCACCATCCTAGAGCAGAGCCAATCAGCCGACGCGTTTAATGAGAGGGGTCGTTCATGAGCGAACCGGCACAAACCCTTTCCTATTCCAACGAAGCAACGCCTTCGCCCGTGGAAAACCTGCTGATGCAGCTTGCCGATGCGATCCGACAGGACCGCCTCGAAGACCTGCGCACCGAAATCCTTGACCTTCACCCAGCTGACCTTGGCGACCTCCTCGAAGGCTTGTCGCGGGATGAGCGCACGACGGTGCTGCGGACCTTCGGTGAGGAGCTGGCGCCTGAGCTGCTGATTGAAGTTGAAGGCGTGGTCCTGGACGATGTTCTGGAGCACCTCGACGATCAGGTGATCTCGGAAAACCTGACCGAGCTGAACTCCGACGACGCCATCGACCTGCTCGAAGACCTCGACGAAGACGCTAAGCAAAGGATCCTCTCGTCACTCCCCGCTGCTGAACGGTGGGCAGTGGAAGACGCGCTGCGCTACCCGGAGTTCTCTGCCGGCCGTCTGATGGCGCGCGAGTTTGTGACGGTGCCGGCGGACTGGAACGTGGGTCAGACCATCGACTTTCTGCGTACAGAGCCCGACCTACCCGACGACTTCTATGACATCTACTTGGTAGACGAATCCTATCGCCCCGTTGGCTCCGTCTCGGTCAGCCACGTCATCCGCACCCGCCGGGCCATGACACTGGACGAGGTTGCCAAGGGTGACTTGCGGGTCTTCTCACCGACGCTCGATCAGGAAGAGCTCGCCCATACCTTCCGCCAATATGGCCTGTCCTCCGCCCCAGTCACCGACGATGAAACCGGGCGACTGCTGGGCGTGGTCACGCTCGACGACATCGTGCACGTAATCGACGAAGAAGCCGAAGACGACTTGATGCGTCTTGTCGGTCTGGGCAAGGAATCCGATATCAACCGCTCCTCGCTACAAACCGCACGCAACCGGTTTATCTGGCTGACGGTGAACCTCGGCACAGCGGTCCTCGCATCCATGGTGATTTCGCTGTTTCAAGGGACGATCAAGGAAGTCGTTGCGCTGGCCGTGCTCATGCCAATCGTGGCTTCCATGGGTGGAAATGCAGGCACTCAGACGCTGGCTGTCGCCGTGCGCGCGCTTGCCATGAAGGATTTGCGCGCGCGGAAGGCGGTTAAGTTTGTCACGCGGGAAGCCACCGTCGGGCTGCTCAACGGCGTCGGCTTCGCCGTCATAGCCTTTGTTTTCTCCGCACTATGGTTTCAGGACGCGATGCTGGGGCTGGTCATCGGCTTTGCCATGCTGGTCAACCTGATCGTGGCGGGCGTGTCGGGGACGATGGTACCGATCATTCTTGATCGGCTCAAAGTTGACCCGGCCAACGCTTCCGCTGTGTTTCTGACCACGATCACCGATGTCGTCGGCTTCTTCGTCTTTCTCGGCCTCGCCGCAGCGCTTCTGGTCTAAACCAACCACGCGCGCCACCCCGATCACGGTGAACAAAAAAAACGCCCGGCTGAATGAACAGCCGGGCGTTTTTGTTTCACGCGTCGCAGGGCAGTTTAGCTACAGCCCGTCGTCGAGCCACAGGTTACGCACTTGAGGCAAGTGCCGTTGCGGACCAACGTAAAGTTCCCACAAGAGTCACAGGCATCGCCCGTGTAGCCCTTCATCCGTGCCTCTTCCATGTTCCGCATCTTGTCGTCGCCGCCATCAACAGCTCCGCCGCCCATGCTGAACCGTTCAGACTCGCCGGCGGCCAGTTGAACCGGAGCATCGGTCTCGGGAATTTCGAAAGACGTAGTGCCCGAGGCATCATCGTACAGCGCCGTCACCACAGTGGTGTCGCCACCAACTGTCGCGCCAGTAGAGCCTTCCTTCTTGCCTCCAGTGACGACAACAAGCTGGTTCTTCACTTCCTTCTTCCCGCCGCGGAGGTAGCCGGAGGAGGCAAAGTCGAGCGCCATTTGCAGCGCGTCGTCGTTCTCATCCTGATCCGTCATCGCAGATTCCTGATCACCGCGACCAAGGGTATCGGTGCGCAGGTCTGCTGGCTCTACGTGCGCCAGATCGTTCCGGCCCAAGTAAGACACAGCCAGTTCGCGGAAGATGTAGTCCAGCGTCGACGTCGCCATCTTGATGACGTCGTTGCCTTCAACCATGCCGTTTGGTTCGAAGCGGGTGAAGGTGAAGCTGTCCACGTACTCTTCCAGCGGCACGCCGTACTGCAGACCCAGCGAAACGGCGATGGCGAAGTTGTTCATCATCGAGCGGAAGGCCGCGCCTTCTTTGTGCATATCGACGAAGATCTCGCCCAGTGAGCCATCTTCAAATTCGCCAGTACGCAGGTAGAGCTTGTGCCCGCCTACGATTGCTTTCTGGGTGTAGCCCTTGCGGCGGTTTGGCAGACGCTTGCGCTCCAGCGTGCGCTCGACAACGCGCTCGATGATACGCTCAGCAACCACTTCAGCCTGCTTGACCGGCGTTGCCTGCGCCAGCGCTTCAGCGGCTTCACGCGCGTCGTCTTCATCCGCGTCTGCATCGACCAGCAGGGCCGAGCTGAGCGGCTGTGAAAGCTTGGAGCCGTCGCGATACAGGGCGTTGGCCTTAATGCCCAGCTTCCACGACAGCATGTAGGCGTCTTTGACTTCATCAACCGTTGCCGTGTTCGGCATGTTGATGGTCTTGGAAATCGCACCAGAGATGAAAGGCTGAGACGCCGCCATCATGCGAATGTGGGAGTCGGTGGACAGTTCACGCGTGCCTTTAGCGCCGCAACGGTTGGCACAGTCAAAGACCTTCATGTGCTCAGCCTTCAGGTGCGGCGCACCTTCGACCGTCATGGTCCCGCAAATGTGCTCGTTCGCCGCTTCGATGTCCTCAGCGCTGAACCCCATACCCGCGAGCATGTCGAAGGAGAAATCCCCAAGCTGCTCATCGGTAAAGCCCAGCACGTCGCGACAGAAATCGTCGCCCAGGCTGAACCGGTTGAAGGCAAACTTCAGCTGAAACGCTGTGCTCATCGAGTTTTCGAGCGTCTGCAGCTTGGCATCATCAAAGCCGCGCGCCTTCAGCGTCTCCCGGTTAATGCCCGGCGCGTTCGACAGCGTGCCTGTGCCGACCGCATACGAAATGATGTCGTCGATCTGATCGGAGGAGTACCCGAGGTTCTCCAGCGCCAGTGGCACAGTCTGGTTGATGATCTTGAAGTAACCGCCACCAGCAAGCTTCTTGAACTTCACCAGCGCAAAGTCCGGCTCGATGCCCGTGGTGTCACAGTCCATGACCAAACCAATGGTCCCGGTTGGTGCGACCACAGTCGTTTGTGCGTTGCGGTAGCCGTGCTTCTCACCGCCTGCCAACGCGCGGTCCCAAGCGGCCTTGGACGCGTCGACCAGCGATGGAACCGGGCAGTCAGAACCAACCAGCGGCACAGGCAAGATGGTCAGGCCCTCATAGCCTTCGCTTTCGCCGTAAGCCGCGCGGCGGTGGTTGCGGATGACGCGCAGCGTGGAGTCGGCGTTCTTGGCGTAGCCCGGGAAAGCCCCGCGCTCAGACGCAATCTCAGCCGACGTTTCATAGGAAATACCGGTCATCAGCGCCGACAGTCCGCCACAAATCGCGCGACCTTCGTCGGAGTCGTAGCCCAAGCCCATGGACATCAACAGCGCGCCGATGTTGGCAAAGCCAAGACCCAGCGTGCGGTACTCATAGGAGAGCTTGGCGATTTCCTTGGACGGGAACTGCGCCATCAGGACTGAGGTTTCCAGCGTCAGGGTCCAGAGACGGCAGGCGTGCTCGTAGCCCTGAATATCCAGCGAGCCCGTGGTCTCACCCGCGAACTTCATCAGGTTCAGCGAGGCCAGGTTACAGGCTGTATCATCGAGGAACATATACTCTGAACACGGGTTGGATGCGTTGATCCGGCCCGACTGCGGACAAGTATGCCACTCGTTAATCGTGCTGTCGTACTGCAGACCCGGGTCTGCACAGGCCCAAGCCGCGAAGGAAATCTGGTCCCACAGGTCCGCCGCAGCAACCGTTTTGATGATCTCACCGGTCGTGCGGGCCGTCAGGTCCCAGTTCTCACCGCGTTCAACCTTGCCAAGAAACTCATTGGTCACGCGAACGGAGTTGTTCGAGTTCTGACCCGCAACCGTCAGGTAAGCGTCGCTATCCCAGTCAGTATTGTAGGTCGGAATTTCAATCTCAGTAAAACCTTGCCGCGCCATTTCGATCACGCGGTAGATGTAGTTGTCCGGCACCAGCGCGCGGCGCGCTTCGCGGATGGCTTTCTTCAGCTCTGGGTTGGACTTTGGATCCAGTGGCTCATCGACCGTGCCGTTTTGGCACGCGGCCATGATGGCCTTCATGTTCTTGTTCAGGTTCTTGGACCCAGCAACAAGGCTCGCGACCTTCTGCTCCTCGATCCACTTCCAGCTGATGTAATTCTCGATATCCGGGTGATCGGCGTCGACCGTAACCATCTTTGCCGCCCGCCGAGTCGTGCCGCCGGACTTGATCGCCCCAGCCGCGCGGTCGCCGATGCGCAAGAAAGACATGAGGCCCGACGACTTACCGCCGCCGCCAAGCGTCTCGCCCTCGCCGCGCAGGGCGGAGAAGTTGGAGCCCGTGCCAGAGCCGTACTTAAAGAGACGCGCTTCACGAACCCACAGATCCATGATGCCGCCATCGTTTACCAGATCATCAGCAACGGACTGGATGAAACAGGCGTGTGGCTGTGGGTGCTCGTACGCGGTCTTGGACTTCGTCAAACGGCCGGTTTCGTAGTCAACGTAGTAGTGACCCTGGCTCGGACCATCGATGCCGTAAGCCCAGTGCAGGCCGGTGTTGAACCACTGTGGCGAGTTGGGTGCCGCCATTTGGGTTGCCAGCATGTAGCGCATTTCGTCGAAGTAAGCCTGAGCGTCGTCTTCGCCGTCGAAGTAGCCACCCTTCCACGCCCAGTAGGCCCAGGTTCCGGCCAGCCGGTCAAAGACCTGCCGCGCGTCGCTCTCGCCAACGTAGCGCTCATCTTCTGGCAGCTCGGCAAGGGCTTCTTCGTCCGCGACGGAGCGCCAGAGAAAGGAAGGAACACTGCTTTCCTCCACGCGTTTCAGGCGCGCGGGTACACCCGCTTTGCGGAAGTATTTCTGCGCGAGGATGTCGCTTGCAACTTGGCTGAAACCTTCAGGAACTGAGATGTTCGGCGCGGAGAAAACCAGCGAACCATCAGGATTCCGAATTTCTGAAGACGTCTGGCGAAACTGAAGACTGCCGTAAGCCGACTTAGACTCAGCCGTAAAGCGACGTTCAATACGCATAGGTAACCCAACCCCTTTGAGTTTACAGGCAACAGACTGCCCCAAATCACTGTCTGCCACCCGGAACAGCAAACCAGCCGGGGCCAGTCCGCGTTCAACATAATTTTTCAGCGCTCATCTTGCTCGGTCTGTAATTCAGCCCGGGCCGTGAACGCCCCTCATTTTTCAATCGGCCCCGCCTGCTCCCGAAATAGAACAGACTTCCCCGCCCGCGCCCGATTCAGGGCTTAGAGCAAGACGCGGCTTATGCGACCTCATTCAACGCTCGTCCAGCGCTAGAAATCACTTGCCTCAGCGTTCTGGTAAGAATTGCGTGGACAACTCCCAATTAAGGCGAACATCTCCAATGATGCATCCGCAAACCAGAACAATGCAAGAACAAAACGAAATACCACTTTCGAACCGCTTTTGCGCCCACGGCTAGCCAAAACTCATTATCCGCGGAGCAGTTTTGTCTCACAAAAAGGGAAGGTTTTCCACAGGAAAAATCAACATTTGGACGCTTCGTCGCAACATGACACAAGATGTAGTGTCTGCCTGATGCATTGTTATGCGACCTAGAACCTTGATACACGGAGGTTTTTGCCCTGATGGCTATCGCATGCCCAATGGCTAATGTATGCCTAATTTTTGTTACTGGCCACAATTTCTTCATATTATGCGCGATGCTGCGAAGACTGGTGTTTTGCCGGAACTGAGACTAAATTGCCGCTCAACAACGAACATCACTGATCGACTCGGGAACACCACATGTCCTCCTTGGCCACCCGCCTTCACACCTTTTTCAACGGCACGCTTGTCGGCACGGATGACGAAGGCAACCGCTACTATAAAGAGCGCAAAGCAAAGCCCATGGTTGGGTCCATGCTGCGGGAGCGCCGATGGGTGATTTACAAAAATGAGAAAGAGGCCAGCCGCGTTCCGCCGGAGTGGCAGGGCTGGATGAACCACACGCTCGACACGCCGCCGACCGAGCAGGCGCTCAAGAAATATGAATGGCAGAAAGAACACCAGCGCAATCTGACCGGCACGCCGGAAGCATACGTGCCTCAGGGTGACATGCGTTCCAAGGAAGAGCGGGCATCGACGACGGGCGACTACGAAGCCTGGTCGCCGAACTAAGCGCTCACGCTCTTAGGCCGCAACAATCCATGAACTCCTCTAACCGCTCCCTCGAAATCATCCTCGGCGCTGTCGTTGTTTGCGCCGCGATATTCTTCGGCGGCATGCTGCTGCAAGGGCGCCCCACCAGCGGCAGCCGCGATGGCATGGTGATCTATGCGGTCTTTGGAAACGCCGACGGAGTTGATCCGGGCTCGGCGGTTAAGATGTCAGGGGTTCAGGTGGGCCGCGTGGTCAATGCGGTGCTGGAACCGCCTTACTATGACGCCGTGGTGCAGATCCGGCTCAATCCAGACGTGGCCCTACCCGACGATACCTCTGCCAAGGTCAGCTTTGGCTCCCTTCTGGGGGGAAACTTCATTGAACTGGAGCCCGGCGGGTCCGGAACGATGATGGAAGCGAACCATTATATCGAGGACACCAGCGACGCGGTGAACCTCGTTGACCTGATCAGCCGCGCCGTCTTTAGCGGCGGTGACACCTCAGCGGATTGAGCAACCCACCTATCCGAGGTCTTCTATACCTATCGCATTTCCTCTACATGCCTGTTTCATATCCAGGAACACGCAATGAGAGTGCCCTATGCCCAAGCTGATTATTCCCGGTCCTGAAGGCCGTATTGAAGCCCGCTACGAAGGCCACGCAGATGAGACTGCGCCCCTCGCGCTGATCCTGCACCCACATCCCCAGCACAACGGGACGATGGACAACACCGTCACCTTCCTGATGTTCCACACCTTCTTGAACGCCGGGTTTAACGTGCTGCGCTACAACTCGCGCGGTGTTGGCGCGTCCGAAGGTGAGTACGATCGGGGTGAAGGGGAGCTGTCGGATGCAGCGACGGCCCTTGACTGGCTGCAGACGCACCGCCCGAACGCGCGCGGCTGTTGGGTCGCAGGCTACGACTTTGGTGCGTGGATCGGCATGCAACTGCTGATGCGGCGGCCTGAGATCAATGCCTTTATCTCTGTCTCGCCTCCGGCAAACCTCTACGACTTCACCTTCCTCGCGCCTTGCCCGAACTCGGGTCTTTTCATTCAGGGCAATCAGGACGACTTCGTCCCGCAGGATCAGGTTTTTAAGCTCGTTGAAAAGCTGCGCGCCCAGCGTGGGATCGAGATCGACTACAACATCATTGAAGGTGCAAACCACTTCTTTACCGGAAAGGAAAAGGAGCTGGAAAACTCGATTCGCGCCTACATCGATGCTGCGCCTCAGCTGCTTCCCCCGGAAGAGGATGAGATTGAGGAAGAGGAGATCGAAGAAGAAGACGTTGAAATGGACTTCGACGAGCTTCTCGATTCGATGGATGCCGAATAATCATTCGGCCCGCCCGCCCGCACAACCAAACGAAAGAAAGCAATCCCATGGCAACCGATAACCCCCTGTCCCAGGCACAGTCGCCCTTTCTCAAGGAAGCCTTTGCCCGCGGTTATCTGCACCAGTGCACCGATGTTGAGGGCCTGGATAAGCAGTTCGCGGCGGGTCCGGTGACGGCTTATATCGGCTACGACTGCACGGCGGATTCGCTTCACGTCGGGCATCTGATGAACATCATGATGCTCCGCCTGTTCCAGCGGACGGGCAACCGCCCGCTGACCCTGATGGGCGGCGGGACGACAAAGATCGGTGACCCGTCGGACAAGAACGAGGCGCGGCCCTTGCTCACCGATGAGATCATCGCCAGCAACATGGCGGGGATCCGTGGGATCTTTGCCAAGTTCCTCAGCTACGACGACGGCCCGACGGGTGCGATCATGGCCAACAACGCCGACTGGCTTGAAGGGCTAAAATACATCGACTTCCTGCGAGAGGTTGGACGCCACTTCTCCGTCAACGCCATGACCAAGATGGACTTCGTCAAGCGCCGGTTGGACAACGAACAGAACCTTTCCTTCCTCGAATTCAACTACATGATCATCCAGGGCTACGACTTTCTGGAACTCTCCCGCCGTCACAGCGTCGCGCTGCAAATGGGTGGGTCGGATCAGTGGGGGAACATTGTGCAGGGGATCGAGTTGGGCCGCCGGATCGACGGTAAAGACCTCTTTGGCCTCACAGTGCCGCTGCTGGCGACCGCATCGGGGCAGAAGATGGGCAAGTCTGCCGGTGGTGCGGTTTGGCTCAATCAGGACCGGCTGAACGACTTCGACTACTACCAGTTCTGGCGCAACACCGAGGATGCCGACGTTGGCCGATTCCTCAAGCTCTTCACTGAACTGCCGATTGAGCAGTGCGATGAACTGGGCGCAGCCCAAGGCGCCGCGATCAACGAAGGCAAGAAAGTCCTCGCCTACGAAACCACGGCCATGTGTCGCGGTCAGGAAGCAGCGGAAGCAGCGTCCAAAGCGGCCGCCACGACCTTCGGCGGCGGCGGCGTTTCCGCAGATCTTCCGAAAGTGCAGGCGCCAGCCGGCGCGATCGAAGCCGGAATGAGCATTCAGGACGCCTTCGTCGCGGCCGGGCTTGCTGCTTCAAAAGGCGAAGTGAAGCGGCTGATCAAGGGCGGCGGTGCACGGTTGAACGGGGACAAGATCGAGAGCGACGAGCACGTGGTCACGGCGTCGGATATCGATGCAGAGACGGGTGCCGTGAAGCTTTCTTCCGGCAAGAAGAAACACGTTCTGCTTGTCGCCTGATCAGGCGAGCGTGAGGATCACTTCATCGCGTTTGAGCGTACCGCCAACAGTAGCCGGGATGGTCTCGACCACCCCGTCTACGGCAGCGGTGAGCAGGTTTTCCATCTTCATCGCCTCAACCACAGCCAGCGTCTCGCCGGCTTTCACGGGCTGACCGACTGTGACTGCAACGGACTTGAGCAAGCCCGGCATCGGGGAGACGATGATGCGGCTGGTGTCGAGGACGACTTTCTCTGGCATGTAATGATAGAGCGCGGCGACCTCCGCCCGCATGGGCGTCACAGTGACAGAGCGGCCGCCGTGCGAAAGGGTCCAGGCCAGCGCCTTCTTGACCGCTTGCAGCACCAGCGGGCGTCCGTCGATGTCGCAGGCATAGACCCGGTGCCCCGGCTCCCAGTTCAAAACGTCGGGCCCTAAGACCGCTTCCCCCCCGGCCCTGCCTTCCACCGATACCGTGACCCCGTCCGCACCGTCGTCGAAGCGCACGCTGTAAATCTCGCGGTCAAGCAGGAGGGTAAAGGCGCCGCTGTCATCGGGCAGGTCGAGTGCATCGTTGACCCGCAGCACCTGCGCCGCAAGTGCGATCAACATGCCTTCTTCATCGCCGCCGCTGACGTGGTCTTCGGTGAACCCATCGGGAAATTCTTCGGCAATGTAGTTGGTGGTCAGTCGCCCGTCCTGAAACCGCTCTGCGCCCAGGACTTGGTTCACAAAGGCGACGTTGTGGTCGAGTCCTTCGATGACGTAGCCGTCGAGCGCGCCCATCAGTCGATCAACAGCCTGCTGCCGGTCTGCACCATAGGCGATCACCTTTGCGATCATGGGATCGTAGTGCATGGAAATCTCATCGCCTTCGCGCACGCCCGAATCAACGCGCACGCCTTCACCCGCAGGCTCGGCATAGACAGACAGTCGTCCGATCGACGGCAGGAAGCCGCGGAGAGGGTCTTCGGCATAAATGCGGGCTTCGAGCGCCCAGCCCTCGTGCTCGATCTGCGACTGGTTGAACGGCAGGCTTTCCCCAGCCGCGACGCGGATCATCCACTCGACCAGATCGAGGTCATGGATCAGCTCCGTCACCGGGTGCTCAACCTGCAACCGCGTGTTCATTTCAAGGAAGAAAAAGTTTCGGTCCTGATCCGCGATGAACTCAACCGTTCCTGCAGAGGCGTAGTCGACGGCTCGCGCCAGGGCGATGGCCTGCGCCCCCATGGACTGGCGGGTGGCTTCGTCGAGCAAGGGCGACGGGGCCTCTTCAATAACCTTCTGGTGCCGGCGCTGGATCGAACATTCACGCTCGCCCAGATGCACGATGTTGCCGTTCTCATCAGCCAGAATCTGAATTTCGATGTGGCGCGGGTTCACGATGAATTTCTCGATGAAAATCCGGTCGTCGCCAAAGGCGCCCTTGGCTTCGGCCCGCGCAGCCCGGAAGCCTTCGGCCACGTCTTCCGCCGCTTCGGCAACACGCATTCCCTTGCCGCCGCCACCAGCAGACGCTTTGATCATCACCGGAAAGCCGATCTCCGTAGCGATCTCAACGGCCTGCTCCGGCGTGTCGATCTCGCCGACGTATCCGGGAACGGTGGAGACCCCCGCAAGCGCGGCGAGGCGCTTGGATTCGATCTTGTCGCCCATGGACTGGATGGCCCCAGCCGGCGGCCCAATCCACGCCAGTCCTGCTGCCTTGACCGCCTCACAGAAACCCGCGTTCTCACTCAAAAAACCGAAACCGGGGTGAATGGCTTTGGCACCAGTGGCCAGCGCTGCATCGATGATCCGTTGGCCTTGCAGATAAGAGTCTGCAGAAGCAGCGCCGCCTACGTGGACGGCTTCGTCTGCCATTTCGACATGCTTAGACCCGGCGTCGGCGTCGGAGTAGACAGCAACAGTTGCGATGCCCATTTGCCGCGCTGTCTTCATGACCCGGCACGCAATCTCACCGCGGTTGGCGATCAGGATTTTATCAAACGGCACAGCGGGCCCCTTTTCTAGCAGATGCAAGGCACCTTTACGCCGGCGCGCCAGCCCGATGTCTAGCGTTACGCCGGGTGTGCATCTATGGTTAAAGCAAGCAGATCCGAGAGCAGAGAAAGCGGATTTATGACCCTCTGGCAACGAATTTTGCGCGCATTGGAGCTTGGCATCGACGTGGTGCTGGGCCGTGCGCGAGCCAAGGGTGACAAGTCAGAAGCCTTTACGATCGGTGTGATTGCGCTGGGCGCAAAGCTATCCAAGGCGGATGGGCAAGTCACCCGCGACGAAGTCCGGGCCTTCCGCGATGTCTTTCACGTTCCCGAAGACCAGCATGAAAACGTCGCCATGCTGTTCAACCTCGCCCGGCAGGACGTGGCGGGCTTCGACGGCTACGCGCGCAATGTCTCCAAGCTGTTCGATCCGCGCAGCCCGGAGTTGGAACGCCTGATGGCGTGCCTGTTTCACATCGCTTCTGCGGATGGAGAGGTTTCCCCGCCCGAAATGGACTTTCTGGGCTATGTGGCTGAAATCTTTGGCTGGTCGCCCGCTGAGTTCGAGCGACTGGCACTGATTTACCGGCAGGATCTCGAAGACGATCCCTTTGTCATTCTCGGCGTTGAGCGCGATGCCACTTGGGATGCAATCAAGAAAGCGCATCGCTCACTGGTGCGCGAACACCACCCCGACCAGCTCGCCTCGCTCGGCCTGCCGGATGAGCTGATGGCTTTGGCAGACAAGCAGCTTGCCCGGATCAATGCAGCCTTCTCCCGCCTAAAAGAGCTTTACAGCGCCCCGGCCTTGGCCGAGGACTAGGGTCAGCAGAGGGCTGGATGGTCGCGCTGGCTTTTGGGCCGGTGAGGAAAGTCCGGGCTCCACGGAAACAGGGTGCCGGGTAACGCCCGGCGGGCGCGAGCCTAGGGATAGTGCCACAGAAAGCAAACCGCCTCTGACTTCGTTCGGAGGTAAGGGTGAAAGGGTGCGGTAAGAGCGCACCGCGCGACCAGCAATGGAAGCGGCACGGTAAACCCCACTCGGAGCAAGCCCAAATTGCGCAGAACGCTGTGGCTTCGGTCAGAGCATCGCCTGTTTTCGGGCGGCTGCGGTGGTAGGGCGCGAGAACCAGGGAGCAATCTCTGGTCCAGATGAATGGCCATCGGGGGTCTGAGTTCGCTCAGGCTCGCTACAGAACCCGGCTTACAGGCCCTCTGCTTTCTTCCCACACTGTGCGTATTTGGCGACACTGGCGCGGGATTTTCGACTCGAATTTGCTGAAAAAATCTTGCGTTTTCAATTTACTCACTCCATATCCTGAGATAGATTGACGAAAGTTATGCGCTGCACATTTTTGCGGCGTGCTGATTTATTGAAAACCGACCGTCCCACGTCATTTTGAGGGGTCTTCACACCGCAATGTTTGCTGTTCCGCCTGAACTGATCGACACGCCGCACGCTCATGACCCTGTCATGCTGCGCGAAGTCGTGGCAGCGGCGGCGGTGAGTGCTGGTGAAACGGTGGTTGATGGTACCTTTGGTCGAGGCGGATACGCGCGCGGGATTGCCGCGGCACAACCAGACTGCCGCTACATCGGACTGGACCGGGATCCAGTTGCCGTGACTTTCGGTCAGGATCTGACCAAGCAGCTTGCCGGGCTGGAAGTCCACCATGCCGCGTTTTCTGAGATGGAAGCCGTTGTGAAGCGGCTTGGGCTTGAGACTGTGGATGTCGTGGTGCTCGATCTGGGCGTCTCGTCACCACAGATTGATCAGGCTGAGCGCGGATTTTCCTTTGGCAAGGACGGGCCGCTGGACATGCGGATGGACACCTCACGCGGGGCCTCTGCGGCAGACGTCGTGAACGCCATGGCTGAAGAAGACCTCGCCAACGTCATTTACAAATACGGCGAAGAGCGTCGGTCCCGCGCCGTGGCCAAGGCAATCGTTCAAGCGCGCGCAGAAGCACCGATCGAGACGACCGGGCGATTGGCGGAGATCATCCGCTCCGTGGTGTGGCGCGCCAAAGACGGCATTGATCCAGCGACGCGGACCTTTCAGGGCCTGCGCATCCACGTGAATGATGAACTAGGCGAACTCGAACGCGGGCTGGAAGCCGCCGAGCGGTTACTCGCGCCGGGTGGCCGGCTGGTGGTGGTGACCTTCCACAGCCTCGAAGACCGGATCGTCAAAGCCTTTCTCAAAGCTCGCGGCTCAAAGCCAGCGGCGACTGGCCGATTGATGCCATGGGAAGAAGCCACCGCTGACAGCACGCCCGCAACGGCGACCGGCGGCCAGACCTTTATCCTGTTGAACAAGAAACCGCTGGAGGCGCAGCGGGACGAGTGCCGGGCCAACCCCCGCGCACGCTCGGCCAAACTGCGCGCCGCAGAGCGGACCGTCGAAACCCCTTGGGCCCAGTCACCAACCCCACCTGAGCAAGCGGGAGCGATTTCTTGATCCGTGTTTCCTACATCTTCTGGCTGGCGTTTTTCATGGCGCTGATCGTGGCCCTGTTTCAGGTGAAGTACACCGTGCAGCAGGTCGGCGAGCGGCGCGATGCCAGTATCCGACAGATCGACGATACCAAGGAGCGTGTGCGGAAACTGCGTCTGGAATGGGAACAACTGAACCAACCGCGCCGCCTGACTGAACTGGCCAACGACTTCCTTCCGGACTTTGACGAGGGCGGAGCCGGGGCGATTTCTCCGGTTGATCATATCCCGGTGCGCCCGGAAAACCTGCGCCCTGTGGCCTATTTGACCATCGAAGAACCAGAGAAAGGCATGGCGCCGATCGTGCTCGACGAAGGTGAAGACCTGCGCGAGATCGGCTCGCTACGCCCGATCCATGCGCCGGACATGATGAAGGCGCTGATCCTGCAAAACAGCAGCACCTTTTCTGCGGAGTAAGCGACCCCTATGACCGCCTACACCCCCGATCCTTCCACCCACATCCTCGATGCCAATCTGGCGGCGTCGAAGGATCGGTCGCGTCCGGGCCAAGCTTCAGGAAAGGCGCAGCGGCAGTTGCGCGCCATCGCGCCGTTTCGGCTGTGGCTGCTGGGGCTGGTGTTCTTGGCGCTGTTCGCAGGGATTGCTGCGCGGATTGTGCTGGTGGCGCTTGATGCCAATGCGCGCGGACCGTTGAAAGTCATTGAGATTGCCCGCGACATCGGTGCGGACGAGCACCGGAGGAGCCAAGTAGTCGACCGTAATGGCCGCGTTCTGGCTGACAACGTCTACCGTAAAGCCGCTTACGCGAACCCCTCAAAGATCGGCGACCTCGAAGCAACGCTGGAAAAGCTGGCTGAGATTTTCCCAGACATGGACCACGCAGAATTGCGCCGCCGACTCAGCGACCGTAGCAAGAAATTCGTCTACGTCCGCCGCGGTCTTACCCCGCAGCAGGAAGAGGCGATCTGGAATATTGGCGAGCCGGGACTGGAGTTCCTGCCCGAGCAGCATCGGGTCTACCCCAAGGGCAATCTGACCGCCCACGTGGTCGGCTTCAACGACATCGACACCACGGGCCTTGCGGGGATCGAAGCCTACTTCGACCGCTCGCTCCAGCAGGGTGTTGAGGAGTTGGAACTGTCCATCGACGTTGGCATTCAGCATATCGTCGCCGAAGAACTGGCCGCTGCAATTGAAGAGTTTGAAGCGCCTGCCGGGGCCGCTGTGCTGCTCGACGCCAACACGTCTGAAGTGCTGTCGCTGGTATCCCTGCCCGACTACGACCCCTACAACCCCGCCAGCCAGTCGCAAGCCCAACGCCTGAACCGCGCGACCTATGAGACGTACGAGCTGGGCTCGGTGTTCAAAGTATTCACGTTGGCCGCTGCACTCGAATCTGGCGCTGTAACGCCAGACGAGGAAATTGACGTCACGGGTCCACTGCGGATTGGTAAGTTCAAGATCCGCGACTTCCACCCCCACAATGGCACCATGGACCCAAAGACCATCCTGTCCGAATCATCCAACATCGGATCGGCCAAAATGGCTTTGCGAGTGGGCAACCGAGCGCAAAAGCGGTTCCTGCGGAGCATGGGACTGCTGACCTCATCTGAGATCGAAGTACAGGAAGTCTCAAAGCCCACTTATCCGAGCAACTGGGGCAAGACCCAGACAATTACAATTTCCTATGGCCACGGCATCGCAAACTCGCCGCTTCAGGTCGCTAACGCCTTTGCGGCTATTGTCAACGGCGGCATCTATCGGCCTGCGACACTCATTAAGCGTGACCCAGCAAGCTCCCTGTTCGACGGGACGCGGGTCATCTCCGAGCAGACGTCGATCATGATGCGAGACATGCTGGATTACGTCGTGCGCGAAGGCACGGGCGGGAATGCAGACGCCGAGGGCTACCGCGTGGGCGGAAAAACCGGGACAGCGGATAAACCTTCTGCTGGTGCGTACAACGAAGACGCACGGATCGCGACCTTCCTCGGGGCTTTCCCGATCGAAGACCCAAAGTATGTGCTGCTGGTCATGGTGGATGAGCCGCTGCCCCAAGAGCATACTTACGGCTACGCGACAGGTGGATGGGTCGCGGCACCAGCCTTCAAGCGCATCGTCGAACGGACTGCACCGATGCTGGGGCTTGAACGGATTCTACCGGCGGAGGAGAGCGACTAACTCAGTCGCCAGATCAATTCCATGAGCGCACCGGTTTCGACCCTGATCGACTGGCTCCACGACGCAGGACTTGCTGCGCAGGTGACAGGACCGACGACGCCGGTTGTCTCAACCCTGACTTTTGACAGCCGGCAGGTCCGGCCCGGTGGACTGTTCGCGGCACTGCCCGGCAGTCGCGTAGACGGTCACGACTTTATCGAGCAAGCCGTGAGCCAGAGCCCAGCCGCGCTGCTTGTTGAGCGCGTGCCTGAAGCGGTGACGGTGACTCAGGAGACGGCATTGATCACGGTCGAGAATAGCGCAAGGGCGCTTGCTGTGATTGCCGCGCGGTTTTTTGGCCCCCTGCCCCAACGGCTCCAGGCTGTAACCGGCACCAACGGCAAAACCTCTGTCGCGCACTTTGTCCGATTGCTCAACGGAGAGGACAGCGCGGTTTCCATTGGCACTCTGGGGATGATGCCCAGCGGCCTGTTCGATATGCCCTCGCTCACCAGCCCAGACCAGATTGCACTGGCCCAGGGTCTCGCTGCAGCCGCTGCAAGCGGTCGAACGATAGCGGTGGTTGAGGCCTCGTCCCACGGACTGGATCAAGGGCGGTTGGACGGACTGCTGTTCGATCAAGCCGGTTTCACCAACCTCAGCCGCGACCATCTGGATTATCACCCGACCATGGAGGCCTACTGGCACGCCAAGCGACGGCTTTTTGCCCAAAGGCTGCGCCCCGGCGGGCAGGCCGTTATCGACGAGCGCGCGCCCCAAACGGACGAACTGGATGCGCTGGGCGTGCCGCTGTTTCGACTGGGTGCGCTGGACAGTGCAACGGCCGACTTGGGCTTTCAGGCGGAACCGCAGGCGAGCGGTCTCGCCTTTTCCTTTCGCCTTGATGGGCAGCATTACGACCTTGATCTACCGCTGTTTGGTACGTTTCAGGCGGAGAACATCGCTGTGGCACTGGGGCTGGCGCACTTGGGCGGGGTGGACCGCCTTGCCGAGCGCCTCGCAGCGCTCCCGGCAGCGCAGTTGGGCGTGCCGGGCCGGATGATGCCCGTTGTGCACCATCCAAAGCCGCCTCATGGTCCGGTGCTGGTAGACTATGCCCACACTCCCGACGCGCTCAGCACTGTTCTCCGAGCCGCTCGGCCGCACTGCACAGGACGGCTGATTGTCGTGTTCGGCGCAGGTGGCGACCGTGACCCGGGCAAGCGTCCGCTGATGGGCGCAGCAGCGGCCAGTTCTGCCGACCACATCATCATCACCGACGACAATCCACGCAGCGAAGACCCAGCCCTGATCCGCGCCGCAATCCAGCAAGCCGCGCCCGAGGCCGAAACCATCAGCGACCGCGCCGCGGCGATAGCTGCTGGCCTTGCCCGAATGCAGCCCGATGACCTGCTACTCATCGCGGGCAAGGGTCATGAAACCGGCCAGATCGTGGGCGATACCACGCTGCCGTTTGACGACATTGAGCACGTGCGCCGCGCGAGCCGGAACCATTGGGGAGAAACAGCGTGAGCCTCTGGACGGCACAGGATATTGCGCAGGCAACTGGCGGCTCCCTAATCGGCGCTGCAGATACCGCTGTTCACGGGGTCTCGATCGACACTCGCAGCCTCTCCCAAGGCGACCTGTTCATCGCCTTGCGCGGTCCCAACCACGACGCCCACGACTTCGCCACCAAAGCAGCCGAAGACGGGGCAAGCGTGCTGCTGGTCGAACGAGTTCAGAGCACGCGCGCCGCCCAAGTGCTGGTCCCGGATACAGTCCGAGCCCTGGAAGCGCTGGGCCGGACGCGGCGGGATGAAATCAGTGGGTTTGTGCTTGGTATCACCGGCTCCGTCGGCAAAACCGGCACCAAGGAACTCGCAGCCGCTGGCTTTCGAGCACTGGGTCGGACCCATGCGACCCAAGGAAACCTGAACAACCACTTCGGCGTCCCCCTGACACTGGCTCGCATGCCGCGGGACACAGAATTCGCCGTGATCGAAATGGGGATGAGCGCGCCCGGAGAAATCCGCGCGCTGACGCAGATGGTGCGCCCGGATGCTGCGATAATCACGTGGGTCTCCGCCGCGCACAGCGCTTTTTTCACCAGCACGGAAGAGATTGCCCGAGCCAAGGCTGAGATCTTCGAAGGCCTAGCGCCGGGAAGCGTTGCGGCCATCCCGGCCGACAATGACTATTGCGCCCTGCTCCGCGACCTTGCCGGACCGGCGCGGATCCGCACGTTTGGCACATCACTCGAAGCCGATGTTCAAGTCACGTTTGATGGGTCGCACGGTACGTTGAGTCAGTTTTCCGTGGACGGTCACCGCCTCAAACTCGCGTTGCCAGGCGCGCAGTGGGGCAACGCTGCAGGAGGCCTTTTGGCGGCGCTGCCTGAAGGCGCAGACGCGGCGGCTTTTCTGCGAGCACTCAGCAGCGTCGAGCCGCTCAAAGGTCGAGGCAAGCGGTTCAGCATCGACCTTCCAGACGGCGGCACAGCAGCGCTGATCGACGAATCCTACAACGCCTCACCCGCTGCCGTTGAAGCCGCGCTGCGCCTCTTGGTCGCGACACCGACCAAAGGTCGCAGAATAGTGCTGCTGGGTGACATGCTCGAACTCGATCACCCTGAAACAGAGCATGCCGCAATTGGTGCGTTGATTGCCGGACTGCCCATTGACAGCGTTCATGTCAGTGGATCATTCGGCCTGCACACCCTTAGCGCAGTGAAATCCGAGCAGCGCGGGTGCGCTGCACCTGATCCTGAGTCACTCTACACAGAACTTGCACAGTCTTTTCATGATGGAGACTTATGGCTAGTCAAAGGGTCACTCGGGTCAAAAGTTCACACCATCGTCGATAAGCTCACGACCTAATGTTCACCAGCCGGTAAAGCGCTCTCATGTTGCCTCTTCTGCTCGGTCCTTACGCCGACGATTACGCCATCGCCAATCTGCTCAGCTACACGTCCACCCGCGGCGGGCTGGCGGTGTTTACGGCGCTGATCATCTGCCTGTTTGTCGGTCCGCCGATCATCAACTGGCTGCGGTCAGTTCAGAAAAAGGGGCAGCCGATCCGCACCGATGGGCCGGAAAGTCACCTGCTGACCAAGAAGGGGACGCCGACCATGGGCGGGGCGATGATCCTGCTGTCCATGCTGGTCTCAACACTGATCTGGGCGGACCTGTCCAATCCTTACATTTGGATCGTGCTGTTTGTAACCAGCGGCTATGGCCTGCTGGGCTTTATCGACGACTACATGAAAGTGTCCAAGCAGACGCCGGAAGGCATCGCCGGACGGTTCAAGATCGTCGGGCAGGTCTCCATCGGCTTGATTGCTTGTGTCATGATCTACGTGTTCTCGCCGGAAGCCCTGCAAGGCACCCTGCTGTTTCCAGTGTTCAAGGACTGGTACTTGCCGCTTGGCGTGTTCATCATCCTCTTCGGCCTTTTCGTCATCGTGGGCAGCTCCAATGCCGTGAATCTGACTGACGGTCTGGACGGTCTGGCCATCGTGCCGATCATGATTGCAGCGGGGTCTTTTGCCATCATTGCTTATGTTGTGGGCCGGCCAGACTGGTCGGCTGATCTTGCGCTGAACATGGTTCCGGGCACGTCGGAGCTGGCCGTACTTTGTGCCGCACTGGTTGGGGCCGGGCTGGGGTTTCTCTGGTTTAACGCGCCACCGGCGCAGGTTTTCATGGGCGACACCGGTTCGCTGGCTGCAGGCGGCGCGATCGGCACCATCGCAGTCATCACGAAGCACGAACTCGTGCTCGCGATCATCGGCGGTCTGTTCGTCATGGAAGCGCTGTCGGTGATCATTCAGGTGACGTCCTTCAAGCTGACCGGAAAGCGGGTGTTCCGCATGGCCCCAATCCACCACCACTTTGAAAAGATGGGCTGGCAAGAGCCAACTGTGGTCATCCGGTTCTGGATCGTAGCCGTGGTGCTCGCGCTCATCGGGCTGGCGACACTCAAGATTCGCTAACGCTGAAAGGCACCCGTCGATGATCCCGCTCACCCACCTGCGAGGGCAGAAAATCGCTGTACTGGGCCTGTCCCGAACCGGGCGGGCAACGGTTCAGGCTGCGCTGGCGGGCGGGGCACAGGTAGACGCTTGGGACGATAATCCCAACAACCCGATCCCTGAAGGCGCGAACCGCTTCGACTTCTCCGCGCAGGGGTTCAGCGACCACGCGGCGCTGGTTATGTCGCCGGGCATCCCCCTTACCCACCCAAAGCCCCACAACGCCGTCCTGCTCGCCAAGGCCGCAGGGGTTCCAGTGCTGGGGGATATCGAGTTGCTCTGGCGGGAACGGCAGACCCAGAACCCCTTCATCGGCATCACCGGAACCAACGGCAAGTCCACCACCACCGCCTTGCTCGGTCACGTCTTGCAACAGGCCGGAGTGCCAGCGGCGGTTGGCGGAAATATCGGGGAAGCGGTGCTTTCGCTCACACCGCCAGCAACGGGCGCGCCCTTTGTGCTGGAAGTGTCGAGTTACCAGCTCGATCTGTGCCGCAGCACGGAGTTTTCCGGCGCAGCGCTGCTCAATATCACGCCCGACCACCTGTCCCGTCATGGCGGCTTGACGGGTTATATCGACGCAAAACTGCGCATTTTTGCGCGGCAAAGCGCAGGCAACCTCGCGTTGGTCGGTGTGGATGATGAGCACGGCAAAACGATTGCTGCCGCCCTCGCCAACCACAGCCGCGCGACCGTCCTACCTGTCACCACCGCACGCCCGCTTGAGCACGGGATCTCAGCCTACGGCGGTGACTTGCGCCTGAATGGTCAGCACATCCTCGACTTGCGCGACCTGCCCCGGCTTGCTGGCGCCCACAACGCGCAGAACGCAGCGATTGCGACCGGGCTGGCTTGGCACGCCGGGCTAAGTGAAGCGCAGATCGTTGAGGGCCTGCGCAGCTTCCCCGGCCTTGCGCACCGTCAGGAACTGATCGGCAGCCGAAACGGGCTGACCTTTGTCAACGACAGCAAAGCCACCAACGCCGAAGCCGCCGCCGTCGCCCTTCGCGCCTTCAAGTCGGTTTACTGGCTAGCGGGCGGCCAAGCCAAGGAGGGCGGTCTGGGCGCGGCGATGCACGATCTCGACACTGTGAAAGCGGCCTTTGTCTATGGCGAATGCGCGCAAGATTTCGCCAACCAACTGGCAGGCAAGCCCTTCTCCACACAGGTTTTTTCGACGCTGGAGGCCGCTTTTGGCGCTGCTTTGGCCACAGCCGAGGCCGATTCTCTAGATTCTGCGACGATTTTGCTGGCTCCTGCTGCCGCTTCGTGGGATCAATTCTCATCTTTTGAAGCCAGAGGCGATGCTTTTCGAGCCTTGGCGGACGCGCATTTGACTTAGGGATATTTTGACATGAGCCATGTCTCCCGCTCGGACACGTCGCTGATTGGACGTTGGTGGTGGACCGTTGACCGCCCGACCATCTTTATTGTTCTGGCGCTGCTCTCGCTGGGCGCCCTGTTGTCTTTTTCGGCCTCGCCTGCCATGGCTGAGCGTCTGAACCTCGAAGCCTTCTTCTTCGTCAAGCGCCACCTGATTTTCCTGCTGCCGTCTGTAGCGCTGCTGTTTGGGCTGAGCCTGTTCAGTCCCGTGTGGATTTGGCGGCTTTGCCTTGTGGGCGTGATCGGCGGGTTTGCCGCGATGATTCTGACCCTCTACGTCGGTGAAGCGGTCAAAGGCGCCGAGCGGTGGATTGACCTTGGCGTGGTGAAAATCCAGCCCTCTGAATTCATGAAGCCCGCCTTCTTTGTCATTTCCGCGTGGTTGTTCGCGCTGCATCGGCGCATGGGACAGAGCTGGGCACTCCCGGTTAATGCGGCCATGCTGGTCGGTATGCTGACGCTGCTCATCCTGCAAAAGGATCTGGGTCAGTCGGTTTTGTTTGCCTCCGTTTGGGCCATCCAGCTGTTTCTGGCGGGCTACCCGCTGCAGTGGATGTTTGGTCTGGCGGGTCTGGGCATCGGTGGCCTCGTTGGGGCTTACAACTTTATGCCGCACGTCAAAAACCGGGTGAACCAGTTCCTCGACCCCAACGCCGACCGCTATCAAATCGATCGCGCAGCACAGGCGTTTAACGATGGGGGATGGCTGGGCGTGGGACCGGGGGAAGGCAAGGTGAAGAACGCCATCCCCGACGTGCACAATGACTTCATCTTCTCCGTGCTCGGGGAAGAGTTCGGGCTGATCGCCTGCGTATGCGTGGTGCTGATTTTTGCGCTGCTGGTGTTGCGCGGCATTGGTCAGGCGGTGCGGTTTGACAGTCTGTTCACTTCGCTGGTTGCTCTGGGGCTGATTTGCCAACTGGGCCTGCAGGCGATGATTAACATGGCTTCCACCCTCGCCATGATCCCGACCAAGGGCATGACCCTGCCGTTTCTCAGCTACGGTGGCTCCTCGCTGCTTTCACTGGCGGTTTCAATGGGCATCTTCCTCGCTGTCACCCGACGGCGGCCCCGGCAAGAGAGTTTCCTATGAGCCTCATCGTCCTCGCAGCAGGCGGCACCGGCGGGCACGTTTTCCCCGCCATGGCCCTGTCCCGTGCCCTGATCGCACGCGGGCATGAGGTCCGGTTGCTGACCGATGCGCGCGGGTTGCAGTACGCGGGCGACTTCGACCCCGATGCCATTGACGTGATTTCCGCAGGCGGGCTGGTCTCTGGCGCGCCGCTCCGGCGCTTGGCAGGCGTCCTGCGCCTGCTCAATGGGTATCGACAGGCACGTGGGCATCTGCGGCGCTTGAAGCCAGCGGCCGTTGTCGGCTTTGGCGGCTTCCCGTCTGCCCCGCCCATGGTTGCCGCCCAGCACATGGGCATTCCCACGCTCATGCACGAACAGAATGGCGTCATGGGCCGCGCCAACGTCTTTGTCGCGCGCGGCGTCCGGCAGATCTCAGCCGCTTTCCCCGACGTCGATTGCGTCCCCAACGCCGCGCAGCACAAGGTCCACGTGGTCGGCAACCCAATACGGGCCGATATCGCGGCGGTAGGCGAAACAGAGTTCAAGCCTTCTGCCAATGCGTTGCGCTTGTTCGTGTTTGGCGGTTCCCAGGGAGCGGCCGTGTTTGCCCGCCTGATCCCCGATGCGCTGGAACAGCTGAGCGATGAAGCACGCGCGCGGATCAGCCTGACCATCCAGATCCGTGAAGAAAACCACGCTGCTGCTGAGCCGCGCTTGAGCGCTCTGGGACTACAGCACCTCACCATCGCCCCCTTCTTCGCCGACATGCCCCAGCAGCTCACCGACGCCGACGTCATCGTGAGCCGCTCCGGCGCAACGACGGTGCACGAAATCGCAGCTGCGGGGCGTCCGGCGATCTTTGTACCGCTCGCTGTACACAAGGATGACCAGCAGGCCCGGAACGCCCGCCTGCTCACCCAGCCCGGTGCAGCCTTCCTAGTCCGCGAAGGAGAAAGCGCAGCAGTTGAACTTGCCTCGCATTTGACAAAAATACTCAATACGCCATCCCTGCTGTCAGACATGGCATTCCGCGCACGAGCGAGCGCTTTGCTCGGCGCTGCGGACAAGCTGGCGCTCATGGTCGAGCAGGAGATATAAGCGACATGGCCTCTTTGAACTCATCCATCCGGCACATGCCGCTCGATACTGGTGTTTTTCACTTCGTTGGCATCGGCGGTATTGGCATGTCGGGGATCGCGGAGGTGCTGAAGAACCTCGGCTATGAGGTTCAAGGCTCCGATATCGGGGAGAGCGCCAACGTCAAGCGCCTGCGCACGCTGGGCATCGACGTCAAAATCGGCCACCACGCCGAGCACGTCGCCAACGCAGCCGTGCTGGTGGTGTCTTCCGCGATCAAGCAAGACAATCCCGAACTGCTCGAAGCCCGCGCGCTGTCCCTGCCCGTGGTTCGCCGCGCGGACATGTTGGGAGAGCTGATGCGCCTGAAGTGGGCCGTTGCCGTCGGCGGCACCCACGGCAAGACCACGACCACGTCACTTATCGCCTGCCTGCTGGATGCGGGCGGCAAGGATCCGACGGTGATCAACGGCGGCATCATCAACGCTTACGGCACCAACGCGCGCTTGGGCGAAGGCGACTGGCTGGTGGCCGAAGCGGACGAGAGCGACGGCACCTTTACCCGCCTGCCCGCCACGGTCTCTGTGGTTACCAACATCGACCCCGAGCACCTTGACCACTACGGCAGCGTAGAAGCCCTACACGAAGCCTTCCGCGCCTTCATGGGCAATATTCCGTTCTATGGGTTCGCTGTCGCTTGCACGGACGATGAGACCGTTCAGGGCCTGTTGCCCGATGTCGAAGACCGCCGCGTCCTAACCTATGGCTTCAACCCGCAGGCCGACTTGCGCGCGGTGAACGTGCGCAGCAACGGTGTCGGCATGATCTTCGATGTTCACGTCACCGACCGCGTCAGCCCTAGCGGTACGTCTATGGTCATCGCGGACATTGCGCTGCCAATGTTCGGCGATCACAACGTCTCCAACGCTGTTTCGGCCATCGCGGTTGCACTGGAACTGGGTGTAGAGCCCGAAGCGATTCAGAAGGGCTTTGAAGGCTTTGGCGGGGTTAAGCGGCGCTTTACAATTACCGGCAGTTGGAACGACATCACCGTGGTTGATGACTATGGTCATCACCCCGTAGAAATCACCGCCGTCCTGCGCGCTGCCCGCCAACGGGTCGCAGGGACGGGAGGGAAGATTCACGCGATTCATCAGCCCCACCGCTTTACCCGGCTCAAGGACTTGTTCGAAGACTTCTGCACCTGCTTCAATGAAGCAGACAGCGTGCAAATCGCTGACGTTTACGCTGCTGGCGAGACGCCGATCGAAGGGTTTGACGCCGCGACGCTGGTCGCAGGCATTCAGGCGCGCGGCCATCGTCAGGCTGCACAGATGACACACGAAGACGACCTCGCCGCTTGGGTCCGTGACAACGCCGCGCCCGGCGATCTGGTGGTCTTCCTCGGCGCGGGCAGTATCACCACGTGGGCCAATGCCCTCCCCGGTGCGCTGGAGACGCTTGAGCCGTGACTTCGCTCATCAGCCGGTTGCCCGAGGTCCGGGGGAGCTATCGCGAGAACCACGCGATTGCGCCACTGACGTGGTTCCGTGTTGGCGGTCCTGCCGCGGTGTTTTACCGGCCCGCAGACGCCGAAGACCTCGCCCACTTCCTCACCCACCGTCCCGCTGATGTGCCGATCTATGTGCTCGGCGTCGGGTCGAACACGCTGCTGCGTGACGGCGGCTTCCCCGGCGTGGTGATCCGCTTGGGCGGTAAGGGCTTTGGCGATGTTTCAGTGACGGGCCAGACGCTAACCGCGGGCGCTGCTGCGCTTGACGCGACTGTAGCGAAAACCGCTGCGCGCGCGGGCCTGAAAGGGTTGGGTTTCTACGCTGGGGTTCCGGGCACCATCGGCGGTGCGTTACGGATGAACGCAGGCGCCCATGGTGGAGAGACCCGCGACACGCTGGTCTCCGCCTGCGCCGTCTCCCCTGACGGGCGCATCCATGACCTGCCTGCCGCTGATTTGGGGCTGAGTTACCGGCACTGTGATTTGCCCGCTGACTGGATTTTCTTGTCCGCGACCTTCAACTGCGAACCGGGCGACCCGGACGCGCTGACAGCAGAACTGGCAGAGGTGCAGGAGACCCGAGAGGCGACCCAACCGATCCGCGAAAAGACCGGCGGTTCGACCTTCAAAAACCCGCCCGCCGATGCCCCGCACGGGCCGTCAGCCTGGAAGCACGTCGACGCAGCAGGGTGTCGTGGCCTGCAGATTGGCGGCGCCCAAGTCTCTGAAAAACATTGCAATTTCCTGATCAATACCGGTGATGCGACTGCCTATGATATCGAGCAGTTGGGCGAAACCGTCCGCGCCCGCGTTCATGCAAACAGTGGCGTCCTGTTGCAGTGGGAAATCCGCCGTCTTGGCGTATTTGAACCGGATCGCAGCGTTCGAACAGCCGAAGAGGTGCTGGGCCTGTGAGCAAGACTGTCCTCCTGCTACTCGGCGGTCTTTCGGCTGAGCGTGATGTCTCCCTAACCAGCGGCAACGAAGTACAGCGGGCGTTGGAAGAAAGCGGTTATCGCGTCCTGCCCTTTGACCCCGGTTGGGACGTTGGGGAGAAGCTACCAGCGGCGCTCTCGGATGGGGTGGATGTCGTCTTTAATGCGCTGCATGGGAAGTGGGGCGAGGATGGTAACATTCAGGGCCTGCTAAACTTCGCGCGCGTGCCCTATACGCATTCAGGCGTACTGGCGTCTTCGCTGGCTATGGATAAGCAGCTGTCCAAGCTCATTTTCGCGGCCGTCGGCATCCCTATCGTTCACGACGTGACCGTCACAGTTGATGATCTGCGTCAGGGCGACCCGCTGGCTCGGCCTTTCGTGATTAAACCCAGCCGGGAAGGGTCTTCCGTCGGGGTCAGGATTTTGCGGGCAGGCGATGCTTTGGACCTGTCCGGTCTGGATGCATACGACGCGCTCATGGCTGAAGACTTTGTAGCAGGGAGGGAGCTGACGGTTTCTGTATTGCAAGACCGGGGTGCACAGCCGCGCGCGCTGGCCGTGACGGAGCTCAAGACCAAGACCGCCTTCTATGACTACGAGGCAAAGTACAGCGCGGACGCGGAAACGGAGCACGTGGTCAACCCCACCGACCTACCCCGCGATGTGCACGATAGCCTGCTGCGCTGGTCGGAGGCTGCACACGCGGCGCTGGGATGCCGGGGTGCGACGCGGTCAGACTTCCGTTTTGATCCCGACTCTGGTCGAATCGCGATTCTTGAGGTAAACACACAGCCAGGGCTGACCCCGCTCAGCCTGCTGCCGGAGCAAGCTTTAGCTGTCGGTATGGATTTTAAGGCCCTCGTGGCATGGATGGTTGAAAACGCGGAATGCGACGCCTGACAGGATTTTGGCGGAAAGACGGGCACGTCGAAGCGTCTGAAGAGACGCATAAGGTGGATTATGACGACCACGACCTCGACGATGCTGGTGAGTTCGCCCCGAGATATGACGACGATGACCCCGGGTCAGCGCTAGAGCAGCGGCGGCGCAAGCTGTCGCGTGCTTCGCGTCACCGCCGCATCAGCACCTTCCTGCGCTTCGCTGTACCAGTGCTTGTTGCCGTTACGCTGGGCGGCGGGGGTCTATGGAGCTGGCAAAGCGGCCGCTGGGACATCGCCAGCATTCGCGGCGCACACGCTGCCCAGATTGCTGGCGCAGCCGTTGGCCTGCGGATCGAAGAATTCTCGATCTCTGGCCGCCGCTATACCCGCGAATCTGACATCGTTGCCGCCGTCGGTGCCTACTACGGCGATCCCATCCTTGGCATTGAACCCGAAAGCGCCAAGCTGCGCGTTGAGGGCTTGCCCTGGGTGGCACGAGCCGAGGTTGAACGCATCCTGCCGAAAACCATTTCCGTGCGCGTGATCGAGCGCGTGCCTCTCGCGATCTGGCAGAGCAACGACTTACACCAGATTATCGACACCAACGGTGAAGTCATCCTTGACCAGTCAGCCTCTGACTTTCTCGACTTGCCCGTCGTCTCAGGCGATGGCGCTGAGGAAGCGGCGGCAGAATTGCTGTCCGTGCTGAGCATTGTGCCGTCGATCCGCCAGTATGTTGTTGCCGCCGAGCGGCGCGGAGACCGGCGCTGGGATCTGTTCCTGACGCTGGGAATCAAGGTACAGCTCCCCGACGAAAATGCTGACCTGGCCCTGCGCCGCCTATCTGAGGCCGAAGGACGCTATGGGCTGTTCAACCGGGACATTGTAAACATCGACATGCGTGTCCCCGATCGAATGATCGTTCGAAAGCGGGACGAATCCGATCCATCTGATCTCGATTTGTTCTCGAATGAAAAGAATGTTTCGACGTTTTTTCAGGATAGTAGCGAAAATAGCTTAACTCCCGCGTCAGATTCGTTTACATTATAAGGCGTCGCGGAGTGTCTCCTATTTTGTGTGACGGTTTCCGCACCGACGTCTGAATTTTTCCAGACGTGATTTTGTAATGAATTCAGCGCTCGGTTTCTGAGTGCGCATTTGATGGAACTTATTTTAGCCTATGCGAACGCTCCGTTCACATCGCGGCTTATACGGGGTCTTAGACGTTGGATCGTCGAAGATTACGTGCCTCGTGATAAACGCGACCAACCCTCGTTCACCGCGCATTCTGGGCATGGGGCACCGTGCTTCCAAGGGTATGCGTGCGGGCGAGATTGTGGACATGGATGCCGCGCAGGAAGCGATCCTCGCGACCGTCACGGACGCTGAAGACGCCGCAGGCCTCACCATCGAAGACATGTTCGTGTGCTATTCTGGTGGAAAGCCGCGCAGCCAGCTGGTTGATCTTGAGATCGACGTGAGCGGCCACGCGGTCAGCGAGACCCACGTCAGTGCGCTGGTTTCCTATGCCGCGCAGACCCTGCCCTTTGAGCAGGAAAGCGTGCGCCCCATGCACCGGCTCCACACCCTGCCCGTTGACTACCGGGTGGACCGCAATCACGGCATCAGCGACCCGCGCGGGATGACGGCAGAGCGGCTGGGTTCGCGACTGTTGGCCGTATCAGTCTCTCGCTCCAGCCTCGACAACATCATCGACGCGATCGACAAGTGCCACTTGAACATCCGCGGCGTCATGGTGGGTGGATTGGCGAGCCATTACTCGGTGATGACCGAGGAAGAGATGCAGCTGGGCGCGTGCCTGGTGGAAATTGGCGCGTCGGTTTCGACACTGGTTGCCTTTAGTGGCGGCGGTGCCGTGCATCTGGAGACGCTGCCCATCGGCTCCGATCACCTCACACGCGATCTGGCAGCCGCTCTGAACTGTAACATTGCAGCGGCCGAGCGGATCAAGACGCTCTACGGTTCTGCGCTGAGTAACCCTTCTGACAGTGACCGCGAAATCCGACTACCTCAGGAAGCCATGAACGGCGGGCTGGTGGGCAGTGACCGGATCACGCGCTCTTTCGTTGTTGGGATTATTCAACCGCGTTTGGATGAGATGCTGAGCATGCTCAAGCAGCGGATCGATCATCCAAACCTTCGTAAGTACGCGGGTCGCCGCGTTGTTTTCACCGGCGGAGGCGCAAACCTCACCGGCCTGCGCGACTACGCAACCATGGCGCTTAGCCGCCAAATCCGAATTGGACGCCCTCGCGAGATCACCGGGATTCCGGCTTCCCGCGTTGGCTTTGAACTATCTGCCGCTCTGGGCTTGGCGCATTTCACCGCCACAGCCGGAACCAAAGCAGCTGCCAGTTCAATGGGTGCTGCCCCGCTGCAGCAGAAGTCCTTGCTTCAGTCCATACCGTTGGTGGGTGGGCTTTTTTCAAAGAGGGCGGCGTAAAAAGACTGTCCTCAAAAATAATAAGACCAAACGGTTACAGCGACAAAGTCGCATAAGATACTAGTGGAGATTATTATGTGTGCTCTTAATTTGGGCGTTCCAGATCAGAAGTCGGTGTTTAAGCCGCGCATTCTGGTCCTTGGCGTTGGTGGCGCCGGTGGAAACGCCGTAAACAATATGATTCAAGCCGACCTCCAAGGGGTCGAATTTGCTGTTGCGAACACCGATGCGCAGGCGCTCGAGATGTCTTTGAGCGATCGCCGGGTGCGACTGGGTACTATGGCCACACAGGGCCTGGGCGCGGGCGCAAACCCTGTTGTGGGTCGCGCGGCTGCCGAAGAATCGCTGCAGGATGTGCTTGACGAAATCGGCGACGTAAACATGGTCTTCATCACTGCTGGCATGGGCGGCGGCACCGGAACTGGTGCAGCGCCATTGATTGCTAAGGCTCTGAAAGAACGCGGTGTTTTGACCGTCGGCGTCGCGACCAAGCCCTTTGCATTTGAAGGCATCGTCCGCATGCGTCAGGCTGAAGAAGGCATCGATCTTTTCGCCGGTGCCGTCGATACACTGATCGTCATCCCGAACGAAAACCTCTTCCGCATTGCCAACGAGCGCACGTCGTACGCGGACGCGCTGAAGATGGCTGATGAAGTGCTTTACGACGGTGTTCGGGCCATTTCCGACCTGATCGTCCGTCCGGGTAACATCAACCTCGACTTCGCCGATGTTCGCGCACTGATGACCGTCATGGGCAAGTCAATGATGGGGACAGGTGAAGCCGAGGGCGAGAACCGGGCGATGGAAGCCGCTGAGTTGGCCATCTCCAACCCACTCCTGGACGACATCAACCTTGCATCGGCCAAAGGCGTGCTGCTGAACATTTCCGGCGGTCCAGACCTGACCATGTACGAAGTCGATGAAGCCGCAAAGCGGATCACCCGCGAGGTTCTCCCAGACAGCAACATCATCACCGGCACCTCGATCGATCCGAACCTCGAAGGCTCCGTCCGGGTGTCTGTGGTCGCTACAGGCATTGACGAAGAAGCAAACGCCAAGGCTGGTACGCCGCCGAGCGCCTTTGCTCGACCCGAGCCGCAAGTCGCAACCCCTGCGCCGCTGAAGCCACTGGCTGCGAAACCAGCTGCAGCGCCGATCAACACCACGCCTGCCGCAGCCCCCATGGCACGCTCCTCGTTCAACGTGACGGGCGCGGGTGGTGTGGTTCACACCATTCAGGGCACCCCAGGCACGATGGAGTTCGCGCGCTCGGTCGCCAATCCGCCTAAGCACGCGACACAACCAAGCGCCCCTGAGGCCGCTCCTTCCACCACGCAGGCTACGGTGCCAATTGCAGAGGCCAAGCCACGCAATCCGATTGCACCCCTGCCAGAATCCCTGCTGACCCCACCCGCTCGCAACGAGATGATGGAGTTCCGGGAGATGCAGGCGACGCAGACTGCCGCAACCGCTTCAGCTCTGCGGGAAGAACCTGCACCGCAGCCTGCCCCGCAGGTTCGCGAAACCCAGTCGGCCTTTCCTTCCCCTGAGCTGCGCCAGAGCAAACTGCTCCGCGCACAGCACGAAGCGGCACAGCGCCCGGCAATGGACAACTACACGCACCAGCCAGAGCCAGCGCCGGCGCCTATGGCATTCGAGGCACCTGAACCCGCCCCTGCGGTAACGGTTCCAGAAGCCCCCGTAGTATCGCGCGAGCCAGAGCCAAGGACGATGTTCGAGCCGCTGGTCGAGACCGCATCCTACGAGCAGGAAACCCAAGAAGAGCTGTTCTACGAGCCAGAGGAGCAGCAGCGTCCAGCCGGTCCAACCAGCGCTCTGGGTCGCCTCTTGGGTCTGGCGCGCGGCGGCTTCTCCCAGCGTCCAAGCGCTGAAGACGTCCACGAAGCGGAATACCGACAGTCCATGCATGAAAGCGGCTTCGACCGCTTGGGCTCGGAGACTGCACCAGCCGCGCCGAGCGCTGGCCGTGGCCTAAACTCCGCTGCGCAGCGTCCTCCGCTCACCAGCATTTCCACCACACCAACCGACAGCGCTGAAATGGATCTCGACGAATCCGAGATGAACATTCCGGCATTTCTTCGCCGTCAGATGAATTAAGCGCCCGGTAAGCGCTTAAGTCATATTTCCACCGACTTACCACCAACATTCTCCACGGGGCGGAGTGCTAAGGCACTTCCGCCCTTTCTTTTTGCCGTGAGCTGACGCACACCGGCAGGAACGTTGAAACCTTGGTCGGGTCTGTGGTCACTCAAAAAACCCTCGCGCAGCCACTGCGCCTCGCTGGTATGACTTTGCACGCAGGGGTTCCCGTCTCCTGCACCATCGCGCCAGCACCGATCGGCCACGGGCTCGTGTTCCGTCGTCTCGATGCCTTGCCCGAGGTCGCGGACGTGCCTGCCTCCCCCGAGACCATCGTCACCGCGCCCATGTGCTCTCGGATCGCCAATGAAGGCGGGTCGAGCGTCTCCACCCTTGAGCATCTGATGGCGGCGTTTCGTTCGTTTGAGGTGAGCAATGCGCTGATCACGCTGGACGGACCAGAAGTGCCCATCCTTGACGGCTCGGCCCTACCATGGCTGCGAGCCTTGCAGGACGCAGGGATCGAAGACCAGCACGCGCCCGCACGGGTCATCCGTCTGCTCCGCCGGGTCAGCGTGAGCGATGGCGATCGTCAAGCCGTGCTCGATCCCTTGGCGGACCATGAAACCGAGGCCCGCTTTACCGCTTCCATCACCTTTGACGTCGCCTCCATCGGTGAGCAGTCGTTTACCAGCGGCTGCACGCCCGAGGCTTTCGAATGCGACCTTGCGCCGGCGCGCAGTTTCGTGGTGGCATCTCAACTGCCCGGTTTACAGTCTAAGGGGCTGGTGCGAGGCGGCTCGCTGGCCAACGCGGTGGTGTTTGACACGGCTGGTGTTCGCAACCCGGAAGGTCTGCGCTTCAACGACGAACCCGCACGGCACAAGGTGCTTGATGCTGTCGGTGACCTGTATCTGGGCGGGGTGCAGATCCAAGCGCACTACCGCGGCACCAAGGCAGGTCACGCGCTGCACGCCGCGCTCTTGCGTGCGCTATTCGCTGATGCAAGCGCATGGACTTGGGATGAGGCGACTGATCGAGACGCCGAGGCGCGCAAAGTAGTGGCATTCCGCTCGGCTCAGCGGTAAAACACTGGCAAGATTATGCGGGTACCCTCAAGCAACCCGCGCCCGGCCAATGAGGATGGTTTACGGCACGTGAAAGCGTTTCTGCCCCTAGTTCTTGCGCTCGTCGCAGCGGCGACCCTGACCGCTTGCGAGGACCGCGAAGACCGTATCGAGCGCCTCCAGACGGACGCGGATACGATCGAAGAGCTGTCCATCGAAGCCCAGCGCTCGGCCAACGCGGGCCGGTTGGCCGAAGCCGCACGCCTGCTCGATGAGATTGACCGGCAGTTTCCAACCTCTCCCGAAGCCCCGCGCGCGCTGGTCCTTGCCGGGCGGTATTACTTCGAGGCGCAGGAATACGAACTCGCTACGGCCATTCTATCCCGGTTCATCCGCGATCACGGTGGCCATCCGGACATCGCTTACGCTTACTATCTGCGCGGCGTGTCGTCGTACCGCTCCGTATCTGACGTGGACAAGGACGAGGGCGATACCTCAAACGCCGAAGCGCATCTGCGCGCGACCATCGATCAGTTTGCCGGGACAGACTATGCGCTTGACGCCAGCGTCAAGCTTAACGCGATCAAGAACCAGCGCGCCGCGAAGGAGCTGGTTACGGGCAAGTTCTATCATCAGCGCCGCGAGTATATGGCCGCGCTGAATCGCTATCAGAACGTGATCCAGGACTACCCGGACTCGACCTACGTCGAAGAAGCCCTCTACCGGATCATCGAAGTCTACCGCTCGCTGGGTTTGACGGCGGAGGCAAAAAACACCGCTGTCGTTCTGGGTCACAACTTCCCGGACAGCCAGTGGTACTATAAAGCTTATGAGATTGTCGAAGGCCGCCTACCGGATCATATTGACCAGAGAAGCGGCGGCTTTTGGGGCGGTCTCAACCCCTTTGGCTAACGCCAGCCTCCGCGCCCTTCGCCACTTGGCGTGAGGGCGTGGCCGGCCCTGTTCTGCGGATTTAGAGGCAGCCTTGTGCTCACCACGCTATCCATACGCGACTTTGTCCTGATCGAGCAGCTGAGTCTTGAGCTGGGCCAAGGCCTGACCACGTTGACCGGGGAGACCGGCGCGGGGAAGTCGATTTTGCTGGACGCGCTGGGCGTATGCATCGGCCTGCGTGCGAGCCCTGACATGGTCCGTTCCGGGGCGCGTCAGGCGTCGATCACCGCCGTCTTTGATGTTCCCGACCGCCACCCGGTGTTTCACGAACTGCGGGAGCTCGGTCTGTCCATCGATGACAACGAGCTGGTGCTGCGCCGCGTCATTCAAGCTGACGGCCGCAGCCGCGCCTTTGTCAACGACGAACCGACTTCAGCCTCGACCGTTCGGCGGCTGGGCGAAACCATGGTGGAGATTCAGGGGCAGTTTGATCTGCACGGCCTGCTGTCTCCCAGCCATCACCGGGCCGTTCTCGATACCTTTGCCCACAACGAAAGCCTGCTGAAGACCGTCCGCCGTTGCCATGACGCGTGGCACGCGGCGCAAGAAGACTTTGACAGCGCTCAAGAAGATCTGGAACAGGCTCAGCGGGAAGAGTCCTACCTCCGCCACGCCACAGCCGAACTCGAAGACCTCGCACCGGAAGTCGGAGAGGTCGCGCGGCTGGAAACGCGGCGCGGGCTTCTGGGCAATGTCGCGGGCATTCAGGATGCCATCGCTCAGGCGGCGCAAGCCTTGGTTGGTGACGACAGCGCGGACGACCGCATCGGGTTGGCCTTCCGCACGCTTGAGCGCGCCGCCGAGCGCGGGGGCGAAGCCTTGCAACCGGCTTTGGATGCGGTGGACCGGGCCTCGCTGGAGATCAACGAAGCCATCGCCCAAATGGGCGCGGTGCAGAACGCATTGGACGCTGACCCGGACGAGCTGGCGCGGGTCGAGGACCGGCTGTTCCGCTATCGCGATCTGGCGCGCAAGCACAACGGCGACCCTGATGACCTCGCCATGCTGCTCGACCGCTTCCGGCGCGGGTTGGAAGCGCTGGACGACAGCAGCGCTCATATGGCCCGGTTACAAGCGGCCGTGAGCAAAGCGGCAACAGCGTACGACACCGCTGCGGAAAAGTTGTCAGACGCGCGGATAAAAGCAGCAAAGCGGCTCGACCGGACCGTTATGGCCGAGTTGCCCGTGCTCAAGCTCGAGCGCGCCCAATTCCAAACCGCGGTCCGCCCAGACCCGGAAAACCGCAGTGCCTCTGGGATCGACGCCGTGGAATTTACGGCAGCAACCAACCCCGGCGCTGCCTTTACCGCCATTCAGAAAACCGCCTCAGGTGGGGAGCTGTCGCGCTTCCTGCTCGCGCTGAAAGTTGCGCTGGCAAACGATAACCCCCTCCCCACGCTGGTCTTCGACGAGGTTGATGCCGGGGTAGGTGGAGCAACGGCGGAGGCCGTGGGCAAGCGACTGCAGAAGCTGGCTGAGACCGTTCAGGTTCTGGTCATCACCCACAGCCCACAAGTCGCGGCCAAAGGTGCGGATCACCTGCGCGTGGCCAAGACCGCGGAGAAGAAGGGCCAGATGAAGACCAGTGTTACCCTGCTCGACGCCGGCGAGCGCCGCCTGGAAGTCGCGCGCATGCTTGCCGGCGATACCGTGACCCCAGAGGCCAAAGCCGCCGCCGCCGCATTGCTGAGCGGGAGCGACGCGTGAGCGCGACGATCAAGGTGCCAAAAGACCGACTGATGGCCGAGACCCGCCTGACCGCCTTACGCGCGCAGATGGTTGAGGCCGAGGCAGCGTACTATCAGCACGACGATCCAGTGATGAGCGACGCTGACTATGACGCCCTGCGCGCCGAAGTCGTGGCGATCGAAGCGGCCTTTCCTGATCTCGTAACCAGCGATAGCCCGACCCAGACTGTCGGTGCAGCACCTGCCGGGGGTTTTGCCAAAGTCACCCATGCCCGCCCCATGCTGTCACTCTCCAATGCCTTTGAAGACGCGGATGTGTTCGAGTTCTTCGGCCGGGTTCGGCGGTTTTTGAGCCTGTCCGACGCTGACCCGGTGGATTTGACCTGCGAACCCAAGATCGACGGCCTGTCTGCGGCGATTACTTACGAAAAGGGCCAGTTCACACTGGGCGCAACCCGAGGTGATGGTGCCGTGGGGGAAAACATCACTGCCAACCTCGCCGTCATTGGCGACGTGCCTAAGGTGCTCACCGGGGATGACGTGCCGGACGTGATTGAAGTGCGGGGCGAGGTCTATATGGCCAAGGAAGACTTCGCCGCGATGAACGCCGCGCTGGAGGCGGAGGGGAAGAAAGTCTTTGCCAACCCGCGCAACGCGGCAGCGGGCAGCTTGCGCCAGCTCGACCCCTCTATCACCGCATCACGGCCATTGAAGTTCTTCGCCTATTCGCTGGGACAGGTCTCTGGCGCGGTTGGAGCGTCGCACTGGGAACTGCTTGACAACCTCAAGCGCTGGGGCTTTGTGACCAACCCGCTGAACCGCTTGTGCCGCTCGCCGGACGAGGTGTTGGCGTTTTACCACGACATCGAAACCCGACGGGCCAATCTGGGCTATGACATCGACGGCGTGGTCTACAAGGTCAACCGCTTCGACTTTCAGAGCCGGATGGGACAGGTCAGCCGCTCCCCGCGCTGGGCCATCGCGCACAAGTTTCCGGCCGAGCGCGCCGTGACCGTGCTCAACGAAATCACCCTGCAAGTTGGCCGCACCGGGGCGCTGACGCCGGTCGCCAATTTGGAGCCGGTGACGGTTGGTGGGGTCGTGGTCTCACGGGCAACTCTGCACAACGAAGACGAACTCGACCGCAAAGACATCCGTGCGGGCGACACCGTGGTGATCCAACGCGCGGGCGACGTCATCCCGCAAGTGGTCGAAGTCCTGCTCGACCGGCGACCGGAGAACAGCGCCAAGTTCGTTTTCCCCGATGCCTGCCCGGTCTGCGGCTCTCCAGCTTTCAGGCCCGAGGGCGAGGCGGTGCGGCGGTGTTCGGGCGACTTGGTGTGCGGGGCGCAAGTGGTCGAGCGACTCAAGCACTTCATCTCCCGCGATGCCCTCGACATCGACGGCTTTGGGGCCAAGAACGTGGAGCAGTTCCACGGCTTTGGATGGGTCACGACCCCGGCAGACATCTTTGATCTGGGCGAGCGCGAAGCGGACATTGCCTCGCTCGAAGGCTGGGGCGCGCCCTCTGCCGCCAAGCTCAAAGCGGCCATTGAGGCGCGGCGTACCATCCCATTGGACCGCCTGCTCTTTGGACTGGGGATCCGGCAGATCGGGATCGACACCGCACGTGTTCTGGCGCGGAACTATGAAACCGCTGAAACACTGTTTGCGCAGTTTGACCGGCTCGTCGCCTATGACGAGGTTGCGAATGCTGAGATGCTTGCCATCGACGGCATCGGCCCGGCGGTGGTCAGCGAGGCGCGGCGTTTCTTCAGCAACGACAGCAACCGCGCGGCGGTCGAAACCCTGCTTTCCAGCGTTACGGTCGAGGCGGTGAGCGCGCCGACCATCGACGCGGACTCCGTACTGGCTGGCAAAACCGTTGTCTTCACGGGCACCCTGACCCAGATGTCCCGCGCTGAGGCCAAGGCCCGCGCCGAAGCTTTGGGGGCCAAGGTGGCGGGGTCGGTTTCTAAGAAAACCGATCTCGTGGTGATTGGACTGGACGCAGGCTCCAAAGCCAAGAAAGCCGCAGAGCTGGAACTCAACACCATGGACGAGGACCAGTGGGTCGCCTTTCTGAACGGCGACCCAGCCGACGCGAACTAGCGGAGGCTAGTGGAAGTCGATGGACTTGGACCAGTCCTGACAGCGTCGGTTCAGTTGCCGTGGTGCGCTGGCGCGGTGGTTCCGCATCAGCAGGATGGACCACGGCCCTCGCCGGATCACGTGCAGACCGCGAAAACCGTGCGCCTGAAACGTGCGAGCGACCCGCTGCTCCTGCTTCCGCAACAGCCCCGCGAGCACAACCAGACCGCCTGGCGTCGTGACGGACGCAATTGCTGGGGCCAGGTTAATGAGGTGGCCCGACAGGATGTTGGCGAGCACAACCTCGTAGCGCGCACCCTGACGCACTGCTTGGTGGCTGATCCCGGCTGCTGGGACAAAGCGGGTGAGGCTTCCGACCCGGTTTTGGCGCGCGTTGACCTGGGCCACGCGCACGGCTTGCGGATCGATGTCGGAGCCGAGCATGGGCTGGCGCGTCGCCTTGCACCAAGCCAACCCCAGCACTCCAGACCCCGTCCCCATATCCAGCACGTTCAAGGCCCGTCTACCCTTGGTCTTTACGATCTCGGAGACCATTTCCAGACACCCGTGGGTGGTCTCGTGGTGCCCTGTGCCAAAGGCGTTTTGTGCGTCGATGATCAGTTCGTGCGCGCCGTGGGGGGCGCGCGTGCTGTCGTGGCTACCGCGCAGGAAAAACCGGCCTGCATGGATCGCCGTCAACGCCGACTGGCTCTCTGCCACCCAATCCACGTCGGGCAGCGTCTCGATGACAAAGGCCGTATCGCTCCGTCCGGTGATCTGATCGCCTAGATCAATCAGCGGTTGGATGTCTTCGGCATCGGGGCGCAGGTCGAGGTAAGCCAAGACTTCAAGGTCATCGCTGTCGCGCAAATCCACCCCCGTATCAATCAGCGGCGCGCGACGCCCCACCACGGCGCCGGGCAGACCGCTAAGCAGGGCTTCATAGGTTTCCGCCTGCTCCCGCGGGACGGCAACAGTTACGAGGAAAGTTTCGGCCATGGGAATGCTTCCTAACTGGCTTGAGCGGCGTCGACGACGAAGGAAGCGATAACACGTTTTTCGCCAGCAGCATCGAAACCAATGACAAGCTTTTCGCCCTCGACAGCTGTCACCATGCCGTAACCGAATTTGCGGTGGAACACCCGTTGGCCCGTGGTGAAGCCGTGCTCGGCGTCCCGACTGGCAAAGCCGACGGGGTCGAAGGTTCCGTCGATGACTGGCGGACTGCCCTGCTTGACCGTTTCAAGGTTGGCTTTGAGGCGGATCATGCCGGGGCTGTCCTGCCCCCGAAACTGCCGCTTGTCGGCCCATTCCAGCGGCGGCAACGCGCCGATATCCCGCGCGCCGGTCGCGCCACCGCCATAGAGCGAACCAAGTCCGCCCATGCCTGAAGCCGTGCCATAAAGGCTTGCGCCAGAGATGTCATCGACTTCGAGCAAGTCCTCCGGCAACTCCTCAACAAAGCGCGAGGGCCGCGAGTAGTTCCACTGACCGTTCAGGAAGCGGCTACCAACGTAGAGGATATACAGTTCTTCCCGCGCTCGAGTGATACCGACGTAGGCAAGGCGACGCTCCTCTTCCAACCCCTTGTCCCCGCTCTCGGTCATTGAGCGCATGTTGGGGAAGGCGCCGTCCTCCCAGCCGGGAAGAAAGACAACTGGGAACTCCATGCCCTTGGCGGCGTGCAACGTCATCAGCGATAGCTCATCCCCGCCCGACCCGGCGTTGGTATCGAGCACGAGCGAGATGTGCTCCAGAAAGCCGGCGAGGTTCTCAAAGTTACCCATGGAGCCGACCAGTTCGTCCAGGTTCTCCAGCCGGCCGCGTGCATCGGCCGTCTTCTCGTTCCGCCACATCTCGCGATAGCCGGAGTCCTCCAGAACCTGATCAGCAAACTCCGTGTGCGGCAGGGTATTCATCATCTCACGCCACTGGGCGATGAGCTGCATGAAGCCGATCAGCTTTTTGCGTGCAGCGGCGGGCAACTCGTCCGTGTCGATCATCACCTCGATCGCGCGCATGGCGCTGATCCGGTTCATCCGGGCGTAACTCAGCACCTTGGAAACCGTGGTCTGCCCAATCCCGCGCTTGGGCACGTTGATGATGCGCTCAAAGGCCAGATCGTCGTCTGGCTGACGGATCAGGCGCATGTAGGCGATGGCGTCGCGGATTTCCTTGCGTTCGTAGAAGCGCGGGCCGCCAAACACCTTGTAAGGCAGGCCCACGTCGATCATCCGCTCCTCAATCGCGCGCATCATCGAAGACGAGCGGACGAGAATGGCAAAGTCTTTGTAGTCCCGCCCCTGCCGGTGCAAGGCTTCGATCTCGTCGGTGATGTAGCGCGCTTCCTCATTGCCATCGGGCAGCCCGCGCACATGCAACAGCGAACCGGGAACGTCATCGGTGAACAGGGTCTTGCCCAGCCGCTCGCTGTTGTTCGCAATCAACGAGGATGCCGCGGCGAGGATGTTGCCCGTGGAGCGATAGTTCTGTTCCAGCCGGATTGTCTTGGCGGCTTCATAGTCGGTTTCAAAGCGCAGGATGTTGCCTACCTCCGCCCCGCGCCAACCATAGATCGACTGATCGTCATCACCCACGCAAGCGATGTTCTGGTACTTCGCCGCCAGCAGGCGCAGCCAGAGATACTGGGCGACATTGGTGTCCTGATACTCATCCACCAAAATGAACCGGAACCGATGCTGGTAGGTTTCAAGGATCGCCGTGTTGGTGCGGAACAGCGTGAGATTGTGCAGCAACAGATCGCCGAAGTCGCAAGCGTTCAGCTCGAGCAGGCGGCTTTGATAGGCATCGTAAATCTTGCCCAGTCGTCCATCGCACAGGCCGTTTGGAATATCGTCAAGCGGCACCTTCTCCGGCACCCAGCCCCGGTCTTTCCACCGGCTGATGGCATTGGAAACCGCGCGGGGGCTGTGGGCCTTCGGATCAAGGTTGTTGTCGATCAGGATGGCTTTGAGCAAGCGCAGCTGATCGTCGTCATCCAGAATGGTGAAGTTCTGATCAAAGCTGTCCACGCCCAAAGCAGAGGCGTGGATCCGCAGAATGCGCGCAGCGATGCTGTGGAACGTGCCCAGCCACCACCCGGTCGTGGGCTGACCAATGAGGTGTTCCACCCGCTCCCGCATCTCCCCCGCTGCCTTGTTGGTAAAGGTCACGGCCAGCACTTCCTGCGGGCGCGCCGTCCCTGTCATGAGCAAGTGCGCAATGCGAGTGGTCAGCGCGCGCGTCTTGCCCGTCCCGGCACCCGCCAGCACCAGCACAGGCCCCTCCAACGTCTCCACCGCTTCGCGCTGGGGCGGGTTCAGGCCTTGCATGTACGGCGGACCAAAGCTTTGAGGCGTTGGCGCAGGTGTTTGATCTGGCATCACGGAAGCATCTTGGCTTAGGTTAAAGAGATCCTGTGTCATGGGACGAATGTAGAACATTGCCACGCCCCTCGCCATCGAGATTACGCGTTTGAGGGACGGGTTCAACGGTATCGGATGGGGAAAACCAGTCTGTGAAGAACGTCAAAGTCGAAGACCGCAACCTAAAGGGTGACTTTCAAGGAGCGAACTTTAACCTGCGCGTGTTTCGCTTTGGCGCAGCCCAGCCGGGTAAGCCCAAGGCTTACATGCACGCCGCTCTGCACGCCGATGAAACCCCCGGCATGCTGATCCTGCACCACATGCTTCCCAAGCTGCAGGCCGCTGCAGAGGCGGGTCTGATTGATGGGGAGATCGTGGTGCTGCCGCAGGCCAACCCCCTGGCCGGCGCTCAAGTGATGTTCAGCGACACCCACATCGGCCGCTTTGACCTCGCCAGTGGGCAAAACCACAACCGGGGCTGGGAACTGCTGACCCCCGGCGTCGTGGAGGCCATCGGTGCCGTGCTCGGCGACGACGCAGAAGCCAACGTTGCCCATATTCGGCGGATCGTGGGAGAGGCGCTCGCAGCGCGGGAGCCCACTAGGGTGCTGGAGCGCTTCCGCAAGGAGATTCTGAGCCTTTCCTACGATGCCGATATTGTCTTCGATATGCATTGCGACGATGAAAGCGGCAGGCACCTGTTCATTCTCCCCGACCAGTGGCCCGACTGGGCCGATATCGCGGCTGCAAGCCGGTCCATGGTGGCACTGACCGCGGCAGACAGCGGTGGCGGCTCTTACGACGAATGTATCTCCACGGTCTGGACCCGCTTGCAGACCCGTTTCCCCGACCACCCCATTCCTCTCGCCTGCCCGGCGGCAACCTTTGAGTACGCAGGCTGGAGCGATGTGGAAGACGACGTGGCAGCGGAGGACGCGCAGCACTTGTTCAGCGTTCTGTGCTCGCGCGGCTTCATCAATATGGAGCCCACCCCCCTGCCACCGCTAGAAGCCGAAGGCCTACCGCTAGAGGCGACGGAGATGCTGCGGACCGACGTGCCGGGGATCCTGACCTACCGCGTTGTGGTCGGTGAGCAGGTGAGCAAAGGCCAGCATGTCGCCGACATCATCGACCCCACGGAGCTGGACCCGGTCAAGGCGCGCACGCCGATCCATGCGACGACAGACGGCTTCATCCTGTCTCGCCGCACGCGCAAGCTGATGTTCCCCGGCGAAAGCATCATGAAGATCGTTGGGACGGAAATCCTGGAAAGCCGCAAAGGCGGCTACTTGCTCGAAGACTAGCGCGGGTTCAGTCCGACTTTTCCCGGCTCCAATCCGCTGCTGTGGGCAGGTCTTCCTGCCCCTCGGCGACCAGCATGGCACGGTGATAAGCGTAGGAAACGTCGAAGTCGTGGATCAGTCCAATCAACCGGTTGGATGTTTCATCGAGCACCACGGGCACATGCGCCTCGCCCTTCTCCACAAAGCGTTTCATCGCCGTGGTCAGATCGCAGTTTGCAGTCACCGAGAGGGCGGAGTTGGCCACGTCGGCGGCTGTGTTCTCCGGGTCACGCAGCGCGGAACGGGAGGTTTCGAGCGTGATGAAGCCTTCGAGCTTACCGTTCTCCGTTACGACAAACACCCGCCCCCACCGGCTGCCAATCAGCCGATCGAGCGCTTCTGGCGCGGGCATGGAGGGCGGAACAGTATCGACCTTGGTATCAAGGATTTCGGATACGGACGTGTTTTGTAGCAGGGAGACATCCTTGCCGTCGCGAATATCCAGCCCGAGCATCTGCAACTGCCGGGTAAAGAACGAATGCCCTGTCAGGGTCCGTGCCAGACCGACTGCGAACACAACGGCGACCATGGAACCCACCGCCATGGGGTAGGAGCCGGTTAGCTCGAACACCATCAGCACAGTGGAAATCGGTGCGCCGAGGACAGCGGCGGCGGTCGCGCCCATGCCGACGATCGCGTAAGCGGCTGGATCCGACGTTGCCCAAGGGGCCAGCGCCACCACCTGACCAAAGCTAGCACCCAGCGCAGCGCCGATCAGCAGCGCAGGCGAGAACACACCGCCACCAAAACCCAACCCCTGACACACCGCCGCGCAGACAACTTTACCGATGAGCACAGCCAGCAGCAGCATCAGTCCGTATTGACCCGCCAGCGTCAGCTGGGTCGCTTCATAGCCGATACCGAGCACTTGGGGCAGTTGGATAGCGATCAGGCCGACGATAAGCCCAGCAATCGCAGGACGGCTCCACCACGGCAGATTAAAGCTGTCTGCGAGGCGTACGATGCGGAAGGTCAGCACGATAAACAGCACGGCGACCAGCCCGCTCACCCCGCCGAGCAGACCGAACAGTGGGAAGTCTGCGGCTCCGGCAGCGACGATCTCCGGCATGACAAAGGCCGGGTCATCACCCCGGATCGCACGGCCTACCAGCGTGGCGGCCAGCGCAGCGAGGACGCACGGCGCAAACAGGGAGAAGGCATAGTGCCCCACCACCACTTCCAGCGCGAAAAACACCCCCGCGAGTGGCGCGTTGAAGGACGCGGCGACAGCGGCCGAGACCCCACAAGCCAAGAGCGTACGGCGGATGCGCGGTTCCAGCCCCAGCGCCCTCGCGCCCCACGCGCCAATGGTTGCGCCCCAGTGCACCATCGGCCCCTCGCGGCCAACCGACGCGCCGAAGCCCAGCGAAATGGCATTGAGAGACGCGGCCTTGATCCCGTCGCGAAAGCTCATTCGTCCGCGGCGCAGAGCTGAGGCGGCGATGACATTGGCGACACCCGGCGGACGCGGCAGGTTGGGGTAGAGCACGGCCATCAGCCCGCCAACGATCAGCCCCCCGACCAACGGGCCAGCAAAACGCCGCCACCACGGCTGTTCGTCCAGTCCGGAAATCAGCAACTCTTCTCGGGTGCCCAGCGCCAGCCATTGCACCCAGGAAATCGCTTCAAGGAAAACAACAGCCGCCAGACCGACCAGTCCTCCCACCACCAACGCCAGCACCGTCGCCAGCAGGAGCCCCCGCTGACGAAAAGCCAGTTGCGGTGAGCCTGCGTTGCGGGTGGAAGGTTCGGGCATCGTCGTTAGGGGGCCTTCACGTCATCTGCATCTTCAATAGTGGCGGGGGCGATTATCGCACCATGGACTTGCCGGGGGGCAGCCCGATCGAGCGGCTGATCCACGTGGGCTTTTCCCAGTCCTTCTGCACCGCCCAAACGGCGTCAAAAGCGTCGATCACTTCTTGCCGGAAGGGCGCAGAGCGGCGGGTTTCCAGCGAAACGGAGAGCGACATCCATTCCATGGTCGAGGACAGGAATTCACTGCCGTCCTCGTTGATCCCGTACATGGTCTGGGCGATGTGCATGCGCTTGCTGTCGTAGTCGTAGAGCTGATTGTGCACGCGGTAAGCCTGACCTTCCATCAACTCGCCGAGGTACTGGATATGACCTTCGAGCGTCATGGTGGTCATTCGCGTGCGCTGCCGCGCTGCGGCGTCAAAGTCGAGGGTGTCAACGAAGCCATCAAGGCCGTGATCGAAGGCAACGAGGTAATAGGCAACGTTCATGTGGCCGTTGTAGTCAATCCACTCAGGCAAAACGGTCCCGCGCGTCTCAAAGCCCCCTTCAGCGGCGATCCGCACCACTTCCGCATCAAATCCCACAACGGCCTCCTCCATAACAGGGAATGGAAGGCGTTATAGACCCTGAGTCGCGCGGCGCTAGGGGTTAGATCGATTTCGAGCGAAGAAACCCGTCTCAGCTTGGGGTGCGCATGGTCACGAGTTCTTCAGCGCTGGTGGGGTGAATGCCAACGGTGGCGTCGAAGTCAGCCTTCTTCGCCCCCATCTTCATCGCCACGGCAAAGCCCTGCATCATCTCCGCCGAATCCCGTCCGACGATGTGCATGCCAAGCACCCGATCGGTTGTGCGATCGACGACCAGTTTCATAAAGCTCCGCCCCGGATTGCCCGACAGTGTGTTGCGCATGGGTCGGAACGAGGAGCGGTAGGTCTCGACATCCGCCCCCTGCGCCCGTGCCTCTTCCTCAGTCAGACCGCAGGTCGCGATTTCGGGGTTGGAGAACACTGCCGTTGCGATGGTGCTGTGGTCCATGCGGGTCGGCGTATTCTGGAACACCGTCTTCACAAAGGCCATGGCTTCATGCAGGGCAACGGGTGTGAGTTGGACACGATCGGTGACGTCACCGACGGCATAAATGTTGGGGACTGAGGTCTGACCCAGCTCATCGACAACCACTGCACCGCGCTCGTTCAGCGCGATCTGGCCGTCTAGGCAGAGGTCTGCGGGCGTGTTCGGCGAACGGCCCGTAGCAAACAGCGCCTGATCCACCGACAGGACCTCCCGGTCGCTCAGCGTCACACGCAAGGCGCCATCCGCGCCCTCGCGGCTCATCTCGGTAATCGACTGACCCATATGCAGGTGCAGGTTCTTGTGGTGCTCCAACTGCTCGAAGAAGAACTGACGCACGTCGCCGTCAAAGCCCCTCAGTGGCTTGTCACCGCGATAGACCAAGTGCGTTTCCGCTCCCAGCCCGGCAAAGATCGAGGCAAACTCAACAGCAATGTAACCGCCGCCATAGACCACCACCCGCTCAGGCAGAGCGTCCAAGTGGAAGGCTTCATTAGAGGTGATGGCGAGGTCTGCGCCGGGGATGTTCGGGACCGTCGGGTGGCCGCCGGTGGCAAGTAGGATTTTGTCCGCCGTCACCGTCCGCTCATCACCGCTATCGTTGTCCCGCAGGACGATGGTGTGTGGATCAGCGAGGTGCGCGCGCGCCTTGAAGGCTTCGACACCGGCGTTTTTCAGGGTGTTCTGATAGGCGTTTTCGAGGCGCTGGATCTCTTTGTCTTTGGCTTCAATCAACCGTTCCCAGCTGAAGCCCGCCACGGAGGCGTCGTAGCCATAGCCTGCCAGATCGGCGACGTCCTCAAACCCGTGCGCGGCGTAGGACAGCAGCTTTTTCGGCACACAGCCCCGAATGACGCAAGTGCCGCCCATGCGGTATTCCTCGGCCAGACCAACCTTGAACCCCAGCGGGCCGGTGAACCGCGCCGCTCGAACCCCGCCGGAACCGCCACCGATGACAAACAAATCATAGTCGTAAGCCATAATTGCCAACCCTTTCGGACACCTTTTCCCTGTGCAGGTGCTACACTTGTGCATGAGACGGGCAAGTTTAAACCGCCCTCTGTTCTGACGTGACTCCCAATTGCGAGGTTCTGCCCCGTGTGTGGCCGCTATCACATCACCCGACCGCTTGAGGCCGTGGCCGAGGTTTTCGACGCCATCATCCCGGACGAAATCCGCGACGCGGCCGCCGACCAACTGCCGCGCTACAACATCGCGCCGACGCAAATGGTGCCGATCATTCGGATCGAGGTAGAAGGCCCGAACCGCGGTGCGCGGATCTTGGACTTTGCGCACTGGGGCCTGGTGCCCTCTTGGGCCAAGGATACGTCTATGGCAGCGCGGATGATCAACGCGCGGGTGGAAACGGTGGCGGAGAAACCTTCTTACCGGGGTGCTTTTCGTCACCGCCGGTGCCTGATCCCCACGTGCGGTTTCTATGAATGGAAGACGGTCAAGCCAGAGGCTGAAAAAGCCTACAAGCAACCGTATCGCGTGCACTTCAGCGATCAGCGGATGATGGTCACGGCGGGGCTGTTCGAAGTCTGGCAGGACGCCGATGGGAGTGCGCTTGGCACGTGCTCCATGCTCACCACCGCAGCCAGCCCGGCCATGAGCCCTTTGCATCCGCGCATGCCGGTGGTTCTGGATACGGAGGACGAGTGGGACGCCTGGCTGGCACCACGCGCAGAGCCTGAATTGCTGCTGTCCCTGTGTCAGTCTTACGATGGGGCAGATTTCGCCTATCACGCCGTTGATCGGGCTGTGGGACAGGTGCGAAATGAAACGCCGACCCTGCTGCATGCAATAGACGAGACACCTGCACCAAATTTGCAAGCGCCGACCGCAGATCCGTCGCAAGGAAATTTATTCTGAATTGTATTCTTTATTCCTCAGTTCAGCAGGCTTAAGAAGCAGTGACACCTGTAGCGAAGACATCGTTCGACCATGACCTTTGAACACCCTCTGAACATCGTCATCCTTGCCGCTGGCAAAGGCACGCGGATGAAGTCTGCGACCCCGAAAGTCCTGCATGCCGCTGCCGGTCAGTCACTGGTGGAGTGGGTGTTGGCAGCGGCAGAGGCGCTGTCGCCCGCGCACCTGCATTTGGTGATTGGACCAGAATCGGAGGCGATGCTCGATACCCTGCCTTGGGCCAGCCGTCACAGCGTCACCGTCCAGCGCGAGCGCAAAGGCACGGGCCACGCGGTCATACAGGCGGAGGCTACGCTGTCTGGCGCGCCGGGCTACACGCTGGTGCTCTACGCAGACACGCCACTGGTCACCGCTGACGCGCTCTCGCAATTCGTCGTCGGCGCCATGGCAGATCGCGCTGACGTGGCGCTGAGCGTGTTCGAGGCCCACAATCCCGGCGGCTATGGCCGCGTTCTGCTGGACGAAGAAGGCCGCCCGGAGCAGATCGTCGAGGCCAAGGACGCAACGCCTGAGCAATTGGCCGTCACCCTGTGCAATGGCGGCCTGATGCTCGCGCGCAATGACGTGCTCTTTAACCTGTTGGCCCTCACCACAGACAAAAATGCGTCAGGCGAGTTCTACATCACAGATATTGTTGGCCTTGCGCGGACCCGTGGGCTTCGCACGTCAGCGACCCTGTTTGACCCCAACCTTCTGGCCGGAGTGAACAGCCGCGCAGAGCTTGCGGCAGTGGAAGCCGTTCTACAGAGCCGCTTGCGGGGGGAGATGATGGCACAGGGCGTGACCATGATCGCTCCAGACACGGTCACACTTTGCCACGACACCGTTGTCGGCGCGGATACGGTGATCGAACCCAACGTTTTCTTTGGCCCCGGCGTGACGGTTGGCCAAGGGTGCCGCCTGCGGGCGGGCTCCTACTTCGAAGGCGCGACGATTGGCGACGACGCCATCATTGGGCCCATGGCCCGCCTGCGCGAAGGCACGGTGCTGAGCGATACGGTCAAAGTCGGCAACTTCGTTGAAATCAAAAAGGCGCATCTGGCCAAGGGCGCAAAGGCCCCGCACCTGACGTACGTGGGTGATGCGGAGGTGGGCGAGAAAGCCAACCTCGGGGCTGGGACGATTACCTGCAACTACGACGGCGTAAACAAGCACCGGACCGTGATCGGCAAAGGGGCCTTTATCGGCTCAAACGCTGCGCTGGTTGCCCCGGTTACTATCGGTGACGGCGCGCTGGTGGGCGCAGGTTCGACCATCACTGAAGACGTTCCCGCCGATGCCATCGTCACAACGCGCGGGACGCGCAAGGTCAAGGAAAGCGCGGCCCAGCGCTACCGCGACCGCCTGCTCGCCATCAAAGCCCGCAAGGGCTGACCCGCTGAACTGAAGCCACCACCAACGCCTCTCCCAATAGCAACCAAGGACAGAGTCTCATGTGCGGTATCATCGGAATTCTGGGAAGCGACGGCGTTGCAGAAGACCTTGTGGACGGCCTCAAGCGGCTCGAATACCGGGGCTATGACAGTGCCGGGATCGCCACTCTGGTCGGTGAGAGCATCGAACGGCGTCGGGCTGAAGGCAAGCTGAAGAACCTCGCCGCTGCCGTTCGAACCACCCCCATCAGCGGTCGCACCGGCATCGGTCATACCCGCTGGGCCACCCATGGCGTGCCGAACGTTACCAACGCGCACCCTCACTCGGACGGCCAAGTGGCCATCGTCCATAACGGGATCATCGAGAACTTCGACGCCCTTCGGGAAGAGCTCCGTGGCAGGGGGGTTGAGTTCTCCTCTGACACTGACACAGAAACCATCGTCCACCTGATCTCCGCCGCCATGAGCGATGGGCTGGAGCCGGTTGCAGCCGTGCAATCGGTGATCGGGCGACTGCAGGGTGCGTTCGCGCTGGCCATCGTCTTTGCCGGGCATGACGACCTGATGATCGGCGCGCGCAAGGGCTCTCCGCTGGCGATCGGTTATGGTAACGGGGAGATGTATCTGGGATCCGACGCCATCGCGCTCGCGCCGCTGACCTCTACGCTGAGCTACATCGAAGACGGCGATTGGTGCGTTTTGACCCGCGCCGGTGCGACAGTCTACGACGCCAGCAATCAGGAAGTTCAGCGCCCCATCGTGAAAAGCCAGTTGACCGGCGCTCTGATCGGCAAGGGCAACTATCACCACTTCATGCAGAAGGAAATCCACGAGCAACCAACGGTCGTGGGCGATACCCTTCACGCGCATTTCAACGCCGTGGAAAAGCGCATTCACTTCCCCCAGCTCGACATCGATTTCAAGGCGCTCGAGCGACTGACGATTACCGCCTGCGGTACAGCCTTTTTTGCCGGGTTCACCGCGAAATACTGGATGGAGTCGCTCGCCCGCATCCCGGTCGAGCTGGATATCGCCTCTGAATTCCGGTACCGCGAAGCGCCCATGCCCAAGAACGGCGCGACCATTGTGCTGTCGCAGTCGGGGGAGACGATCGACACGCTCGAAGCCCTCCGCTACTCGCAGAGTCAGGACACCCCCGTCCTCGCCATCGTCAACGTCGCAGAGAGCGCGATTGCGCGCGAGTCAGAAGCGGTGCTGCAGACCCTTGCCGGTCCAGAAATCGGCGTGGCTTCGACCAAGGCATTTACGACGCAGCTCACCGTGCTCGCGGGACTGGCGCTCTGGGCTGGGCGGCAACGCGGCACTATTGATGCGGCGACCGAGGCCCGGCTGGGTCAGGCGCTGGTTCAGGTGCCCGCATTGATGGCCGACGTTCTCAACCACGACGACAAGATCAAAGAAATCGCCGCAACCATCGCTGAAGCCCGCGACGTGCTCTACCTTGGTCGTGGGTCTATGTTCCCCTTGGCTATGGAAGGCGCGCTGAAGCTCAAGGAAATCTCCTACATCCATGCTGAAGGCTATGCTGCCGGAGAGATGAAGCATGGCCCGATCGCACTGATCGACGACGACGTCCCGGTTGTGGTTTGTGCGCCCTCGGGGCCGCTGCTGGAAAAGACCGCATCGAACGTGGAACAGGTTGCTGCCCGCGGCGGGCGTTTGATCCTGATCACCGACCAGATCGGCGCGGACCGCCTGGGCGGGGTGGCGGAAGACGTCATCGTCATGCCCACGGTAGACACCTTCGTCGCACCCCTGCTCTACGCCCTGCCCATACAGCTGCTCGCCTACCACACAGCGGTTCACAAGGGCACGGATGTGGATCAACCGCGCAACCTCGCCAAATCAGTCACCGTGGAATAGAGCCCCAGCCCCTCTCCGCGCCCCTACCCCTTCTTTCTGGGAGGGGGTAAAAGCCTAGTCCTGCCGTTCATTCAACGAGGATTCTGGCCGTGCTGCTGCCCGAAAGCCCGGAAAGCTTTGCCCAAGCCGCCGCTCTGCTCCAGCAGGGGCGACAGGTGGCGTTTGCCACCGAGACCGTCTACGGCCTGGGCGCAGATGCGACGCAGGGCGAAGCGGTGGCGGGCATTTATGCCATCAAGGGACGGCCCAACTTCAACCCACTCATCGCTCATTTCGCCAGCGCCGAAGCCGCGTTTGCGGTAGTGCAGGCAAATGACCGGGCCAAGCGGTTGGCAGAGGCGTTTTGGCCCGGCCCACTCACGCTGGTCCTACCCCGCGCTGACACTTGCCCAATCTCCCACCTCGCGAGCGCGGGGCTGAGCACGCAAGCGGTGCGGGTGCCGCAGGTGTCTGCGGGCTTGCGTGGCGTGCTGAGCGGCTTCACCGGCGGCATCGTTGCGCCCAGCGCCAACCCCTCAGCCCGACTCTCACCCACAACAGCCCAGCACGTCCTAGACGGCCTTGGCGAACGAGTGCCACTGGTGCTCGACGGTGGGCCTTGCACGGCTGGCGTGGAAAGTGCCGTTGTCGATCTCAGCGGTGAGATGCCCAAGCTGCTCCGCCATGGCGCACTCTCGAAGGCCGACATTGAAGCCGTGCTGGGCGAGCCATTGATGCTAGATGTGGACCCGGCGGTCAAAACATCGCCGGGGCAGATGGAAGTCCACTACGCCCCGAGCAAAGCACTGATCCTCGACGCCCGCTCTGCTGCGCCGGATGAGGCGGCGCTGGTTCTCAACGACGCCAGCGGATTTGAAGACGCCTGCACGCTGGAACGGCTGAGCCCCAACGGCTCGGATGTCGAGGCCGCTGCCAACCTGTTCGCCGCGCTGCACCGACTTGACGCCAGTTCGGCGCGGTCTATCGTGGTCGCGAAACTGCCTGAACACGGGCTGTGGGCGGCGATCAACGACCGCCTTAACCGTGCTGCTCGCAGGCAATGAGGCGCACGTGACAAACGATCCCTTTCTGTCCCATCTTGAAGCCGTCGTCGGCCTCTCTGGCTTGATTACTGACGCTGAACGGCTTGCGCCCTACACCCGCGAGTGGCGCGGAAAGTACCTGAGTGGCGCCCTCGCCGCAGTGCGACCCGCAAGCACAGAAGAAGTCTCCGCCGTCGTCCGTCTGTGCGGGGAACACGGCGTTGCCATCACACCCCAAGGCGGCAATACGGGGCTGGTCGGCGGCTCCGTCCCCGTGGACCCCAAGCGTGAAATCGTGCTCTCCCTGGACCGCATGGCTCAGGTCGAGGATGTCGATGCCGCCGGCAACACGATGCTGGTGCAAGCCGGCTGTATCCTCGCCGACGCCCAAGCCGCAGCAGAGACGGTAGACCGATTGTTTCCGCTGTCACTGGGCGCGGAAGGCACCTGCCGGATTGGCGGAAACCTGTCCACGAACGCAGGCGGCATTAACGTCATTCGCTACGGCAACATGCGTGATCTTGTGCTTGGACTGGAAGTGGTGCTCGCCGATGGGCGTGTTTGGAACGGCCTGAATCGCTTGCGGAAGGACAACACCGGTTACGACCTCAAACATCTGTTCATGGGCGCAGAAGGGACCTTGGGGATTATCACCCGCGCAGTGCTCAAGCTCTTTCCCCGGCCCAAGGAGCGGGTGACCGCGTGGCTTGCCTGTGAGACGCCGAGCCAGTGTCTTGAAGCGCTGAATCGCCTCCGTGCCCGGCTTGGTGACGCGGTGCTGGCAGGGGAGATTATTCCCGCCATCGCGGTGGATCAGTGCCTCGCCCAAATCCCCGACACCCGCCCCCCTCTAACCCCTTCCCCGCCTTGGTCGCTACTGGTCGAAGTCGGCGTTTTCGATGAAGCGGACGCGGTGCGAGCGACAGTCGATCAGGTGCTCGAAGGCGCGTTGGAAGACGGTGTGCTCTACGACGGAACCGTCGCGCAAAGCCTCGACCAAGCTGCCGCCTTCTGGAAAATCCGCGAAGGCCTGCCAGAGGCCGAGGTCAAAACCGGCCCATCGATCAAGCACGATGTTTCCGTGCCAGTGAATGCCGTGCCTGAGTTGATCGAGCGCGGTTCTGCGCTTTTGGTCGAACTCTACCCCGGCGCGCGCCCCGTGCCGTTTGGCCACTTGGGCGACGGTAATCTGCATTTCAACTTGTGCGCCCCGTCCGAAGCCATCGGCGACACGGCGGCCGAAGCAGCATTTCTGGCCGCGTGGGACCGGATCAACCAGCGCTTTCACGATCTCGTCGCGGAGCTGGGCGGGTCTATTTCCGCAGAGCACGGTATCGGTCGGCTGAAGAAAGACGAGCTGGCGCGCACAGCTGACCCAGTGGGGCTGGACCTCATGCGGACGTTGAAAGACGCGCTGGACCCGGACGGCCTGCTGAATCCTGGCAAGATCCTCTAGCCGGTTCCTATTCTTCCTTTACCGCATCCTTGATCCGGCGGATCAGGGTCAGAGGATCCATAGCGTTGCTGTCGTTGCGTGCCTTGTGCGACTTCGACGGCCCGGTGAGGTGCACAGAGTAGTGAAGGTGAGTTCGGCTGCCCCAATCCACCAAGCGACCGACACTGTACCCCGCCTTGATTTCATCGCCCTTCTTGAGCGTTGGATGCGGTTGGATATGCCAAAAGGTGTGTTGCCGCTCGCCATCGGTGAGGACCAAACCGCTGTCGGTGCCGCTGTTCTTCACGTAGATCACTTCACCAGTCACCGGGGTATAGATCACCGTCCCAACGTCGGCAGCAATGTCGATGCCGGAGTGGAAGTCTCGCTTGTTGTTCAGCCGCCGCCAGCCAAAATCGGAAGTGAAAATCGCATCTTCATAGGGCGCGATCAGCGGCAGTTCTCGGCTCCACGGCTGCTGATCGAAGTCCTTTGGCACCGAAGAGGGTCGCTTCCGCGGGTTGAAGGAGGCATTGGAGTCCATCGCCTGCTCGCGCCACTCAAGCTGCATGGCCAAAGACGCCGAAATGGCCTCGCGGTCCCCGGTCACGAGATCCTTGAGACTGGATGTCGTCTTGATCAGACCGTCCGATCCAAAGCCATCAATCGAGCCGCAGCCTGAGAGACTGACGGACACGACGATGGTCGCCGCAAGACCTGAAATAAATCGAAAACCGAATGGCATAGTGGGGAGCACTCGCGATATGCACTTCTTAGGAATATTCCATACCAGCCAGCAACCAGAGTGCCACCTGTAATCTGCACTGTGCTTATGCGCGTTTCAGCATGACTGCTCAGTCAAGCGTGTCCACATCGCTATATTGTGCCTGAACTTCGAGGTATTGCTGGAGTCCCCGGTGCTGCGGTGCAACCAGACCGGAGCGGAGAGCCGCCTCCTGATCGAGCAATCCTAATGCAGGGTGCATAGACTTGAAGAAATCAAAGTCAGAATAGGCCGCTTGCAGCAGTTCGATCACCCGCCCGTGCGGCACGTCCTCTCGTGTGACAAGGGTCACTGCCAACCCGATTGTCTCGACAGGACCGCTCAGACGATAGGCCTCAGGTGGGACAACGATGGACTCAAAAAATGGGTTTGAGTCGACCAGTACCTCGATCCCGTCACTGGCCAGCGGCACCATCCGCGCGCCGCATTCCCAGATTGCGATCTCAGCCGATGCAGATGGCATCACCGAGGGGAAAATCACGGCGTCGAGGTCGTTGCTGCACAGCCCGTCGATCTGTTTGGCAATAGACCCTTCTTCGATGTAGCCCATCTGGGAGATCCCAACCTCTGAGGCAAACAGAGCGGCTTGAGCAAGCGTCCGCTGAGAGCTACCGGCCGCGCCCAAGCCAACGCGAGCATTGGACAGGTCGCGCAGAGACTGCGCCGTTGTCCCGGAACTGAACAGGACGTGCAAGGGAAGGACGCCAAACGAGAACACTGACCGCAGGTCTTCAATCGCGTCTTCGCCCGTGTAGTCGGCTTCTCCGTTATAGGCAAAGTACTGGCGATCAGACTGCACCACGGCAAAGTCCACAAAGCGGTCGGCCATGAGCGCGAGGTTTTCCGCTGAGCCTGTTGTTGCACGAACCAGACACGTCGGCGCATCCGGGTCTGCCTGCACGTTGTAGACCGTGCACAGCGCGCCGGCCATGGCGAAGCCCAGCCCGCTCGCCGGACCTGCAGAGACCACAAAAGCATTGCCGCCCGCACCGGGGCTTAGCGCGGGCGCGAGAGTGAGCGACGGTTGGCCAGAAAGGCTGTTTGCCGGCTCTTCATCGTTCAGCTGCGCACCCGCGGTCGGCATCAGTGCCGCGCTCAACATCATTAGAAACAGCAAGCCCAGGCTGCGCGCTGCGTTCATGGTCAACGACTCCAAAGATAACCCGAGTGTTATACGCCCAGACGGACTAGAAAACCAAGCCACGACCGTGGCGTTGGATCTCCTCCATTTCCGCGCTTACCGTGTCATCTTCAAGGCGAACGACGATACCGGGTGAGAGCGTGATGCCGGCCTTTGCTTCGCGCCGCCCCTGCACCACGACACGGTTGGCATCGCGCCCGCGTTTGGGCCAGACCGGGCAGACCCGGATCGCGCCAATGCGCGGGGATAGCAGGCCCAAAATCTCATGCAAGCGGTCGGCCCGATGGATCACCGTAATATAGCCCCGCTCCCGCACCCAATAGAGCATCGCGTCGATCCATTCTGCCAAATCGACTTCGGACTCGCGCTTGGACTTGTCGGCATGCGCCAGACCGCTGACCCGACCCTTATCTTCGGGAATATAAGGCGGGTTGCTGATCACGTGGTCAAAGCTGCGCGCGGCGAGAACCCCGCCCTTGGCACGGACATCACCCCGCACGAACTCCACGCGGTCGGAAAGACCATTTCGACAGGCATTCTCCTCTGCGAGCGCATGGATCGCGGGCTGTACCTCCAGCCCGCACACACGGACATCGCTCACACGCCGCGCCAAACACAGGCCCGCTGTCCCGACCCCACAGCCAACGTCAAGAATTGTTTGCCCGGCCACCGCCGGTATTGCCGCGCCCAGCAAAACCGCATCCATACCGGCGCGATACCCGGCCTTTGGCTGCAATACAGTAAGAGCACCGCCGAGGAAACTGTCCTCGGTGATCTCGAAATCTGCGGTTGTTGGCCGGGTCAAATCCATTGCTTTTCAGGGGCTTCGGTCGATGAACCCTGGAAAGCTAGCCCATTACGCTTCGAAATCGCGACTCAAAATGTTGTATTTCGGAGAAAATTTAGACGTTTTTCCCAAAAACACCGGAATGGTCGATAAGACTATCACAAAGCGAATCGTCAGCGCGCACCTTGAGATGATTGTTGCCCAGTGCACGATCTACCAAAACGATAAAGGCATTCCAGCGAGTCTGCTCCATCTGATCTTCGTTGAGCTTGCCCAGCCCCAGCTTCACAGCCCGCTGCAAGGTCTTCTCGGTTTTGCGAAGAATGGCCTTCCGGTGGCTCGACTTGATGTCGCACTGGTCAACCATCTCGGTCTTGATCAGGGTTCGCCAGACATCAAAGGAAATCGTCTGGCCCATCACTGTATGCGCAACAGTCCAAACCGGCTCGTCCGAAGGCGCTTCGGGGAACAGCCGCTGCTGCTCCTGACCAGCATTGGGGTCGAGGGCGGGGTCTGGGGTCAAATCTTCAGTCATGGACACTCTGCTTTCAAAAGGCTCAGCACCTGAGCACGGTGCCCACAGCTTTAATGGCTAAAGCCGCGCTTTTCAAAGTATCGCTGATGGTAGTCTTCTGCAGGGTAGAATTCTGAGGCGGGTGTGACTTCTGTGGCAACCTTTCCCCGGCGCACGGCAACAGCCTCGCAGGCTGCTTGCGCTGCGTCGCGCTGCGCTTCGTCCTTATAGAAAACACCGGAGCGATACTGCGTACCGATGTCCGGGCCCTGGCGGTTGACTTGAGTTGGGTCGTGCATGTCGAAGAAAGCGTTGAGCAACGTGCCAAAGTCGGTCTTGTCATCGTCAAAGACGACCCGCACTGCCTCCGCATGGCCAGTCGCGCCGGTGCAGACTTGGCCGTATGTCGGGTTGACCGTGGTACCCCCGGTATAGCCGCTGATCGCGTCCTTAACGCCCGGCATTTTGCGGAAAGTATCTTCGATGCTCCAGAAGCATCCAGCGGCGAAAATCGCTTCTTTTTCAGCCATGGTGTTGGGTTCCTTGTTTGCGAGGATCAGAACCCAGAAGTAAGCGCCCGCCGCGCGCTCGACAAGCGCGCGCGGTGGGACAAATGGCTACATGCGGTCTACGTGAGCGTTCGAGACAAATTCAGTCTCGTAACTGCCAACAGCAGGGTGGCTGCCCAGTTGGGTTTTCAGCAGGTCGGAGATTGAGCCAATCGATTGGCCCAGCACCTTCATCCGAAGCTTGGGCTGACCCGCGATTTCGGCGATTTCGAGCACTTGATGATTGGAAGAAAGACGAGTGATCAGGTCGCCCAGATCGGCCTTATCGCTGCCTTTGACCATGATCGTTGCATAGGCCGTCTGGCGATAGCCGAGCACCCCACGATCAACCCGCGCGTGATAGCCCAGAACCACGCCGGTCCGCTCCAGCTTGCGCACCCGTTCGTAACAAGGCGTCGGGGAGAGGTTCACGCGCTTGGCAAGCTCCACGTTGGAAATGCGCGCATTCTCCTGCAATTCAGCGACAATCAGACGATCCGTCTCGTCAAGTCCATCTTCTCTGCGGCGTGCTTGTACCATAGTGGCCTTCCCTGCTCCGTCTATCGCATCTGTAACACCGCAGGTAAGGGCATTCAATTACGATAGTTATGATTCAGTTACCATTTACATCTAATTCTTTAGAGAAGTGAATACCATGCGAACAGATGCCTGTCACCAACGCGTGTGAGCAAACGTCGTGGAGAAATGCAGGGGGGCGGCGTAAACTCTTTCTCAGACCGGGTGCGCTCAAGCCGCGCTCGCCAACGCAATCGCCGAAGAAAGAGGGGTCGAGACTATGCTGCAGCGTCGCCTGCTCTGGTCATTGCTTGGATACTTCAGCCTGCTGGTTGTGATATTCACGGCGATTATGCTGATTCCAGGGCTTGGATTGGCAATGTCTTCGTCCAGCGTGGGTCTTGGCGCGATGCTGCGTCAGCTGGTGGCACCCCTTCCGTCGCTGTGGATGACCCTTCTGCCGACGGTGTTCATGCTGACAGTGCTGGTGACTTTCTCGCGCCTAAGCTTGTCTGGCGAGGTGCGAATTTGGCGGGCGGCAGGGACATCTGTCTGGCCGTTTGCACGCGCAACCGCGCTGCTCGGCTTGATCTTTGGCGCTACCATCACCGGCCCGTTTTGGCAGATCGCTCAACCAAAAGATGTTCTCCACCTGCCTTCTGAGGGAGGAATATACATTAGCGATGGCCCTGAAGCATGGTTGTCCGCACCGTCGGCTGCGCCGGCAGCAGGGCAGAGGATTCATCTATTCAACAAGGCAGGTGACGTCATCGAAGCGATCGTCCTTGCGCCCATTGAGGGCGATGCGCTTCGGCTGGGTCAAGGATGGCAAAGCGATGGAAGCGCCGTAACTCCTTTTGACACCCTGAGCCTGACAGTGGAACTGGCCTCACCAGTGGAATCCACCACGGCGTCGATAATTAATCTCCAGGGGCTTGCCGTCCGGCTGTCCTATCCTGTCCTACTAGCTGCCGTGGGTCTGCTCATGCTGCCGTTGGCGCTCAGCATTGATGGTCAGCGATTCACCGTTCTGAAGATCACCGCAGCCTGTTTGCTGGCGCTCAACGCGCTTTTCCTGCTGCTGATGACCGACGCACTGGCCGAGGCAGGGCTGTGGGATGGACGGTTGTTCTTTCCCTTGCGTGCAGGGCTGGTGCTCGCATTGGCCGGGCTGCTTCTGCTGCTGACAGAGGAGCGCGCCGCTTGAGAAGCGCAGCCTAAAGCTCTCTCCTTTTCGCGGCAGTCTCTGTGCTGCTGAACGGGCCCTGCTGCCGCCCACTCAACAAAAAAGCCTCCCCAGACGTCCGGGGAAGCTTTTTTTCATGAGGCTGTTGAAAGCCCAGAAGCTGGCTTAGTAGTCCGGCTGCTCACCGGTGCCGGGAAGCAGTTCTTCGGTGATCGACATGGGCCGACGCTCTTCCTGCGGTTCTTCCGTTGGCGCATCGCCAAAGGACAGATCGCCCGGCAGCGCAGGCTGCTCGCCGTCGCCAAAGGAGAGGTCTGGACCTCGGCCCTTGGCCCGCTTGGCCGCGTCGAGCGCTTCCATTTCGCGATCCTTCTCCTTGGCCACCTGACGCATGCGGTTGACGTAAGCGCCTGTACCCGCCGGGATCAAACGACCCACGATCACGTTTTCCTTGAGACCGGACAGCCCGTCCATCTTGCCCGAAACCGCAGCCTCGGTCAGAACGCGCGTGGTCTCCTGGAAGGACGCGGCGGAGATGAAGGAACGGGTCTGCAGCGAGGCTTTGGTGATGCCCAGCAGGACCGGCTTAGCCGAAGCCAGCTTGAGCCCTTCGCGCATCGCCTTTTCGTTCTCTTCCTCAAACTCCTCACGGTCGATCTGTTCGCCCGCGAGCAATGTGGTTTCGCCGGGATCAACGATCTCCACTTTCTGAAGCATCTGGCGGACCATCACTTCGATGTGCTTGTCGTTGATCTTCACACCCTGCAGTCGGTAAACGTCCTGAATCTCGTTGATCAGGTAGTTTGCCAGCGCCTCGATGCCCAACACCTCAAGGATGTCGTGCGGCACCGGGTTGCCTTCGAGCAGGAGATCGCCCTTGCGCACGAAGTCGCCTTCCTGAACGGCAAGGTGCTTGCCCTTCGGGATCATGTATTCGGACGGATCCGCGCCTTCTTCTTCCGGACGGATGACCACGCGGCGCTTGGCCTTGTAGTCCCGGCCAAACTCGACGCGACCATCGATTTCCGCGATGACGGCGTGGTCCTTTGGACGGCGGGCCTCAAACAGTTCCGCCACCCGTGGCAGACCACCGGTAATGTCGCGGGTCTTGGAGCCTTCTTTCGGGATACGCGCGAGCACGTCCCCGGCCTTAACCTCCTGACCCGGCTCAACCGAGAGGATTGCATCCACAGACAGGAAGTAACGCGCTTCCATGCCGTTCGACAGCTGGATCACCTCGCCCTGATCATCGCGCAGAGTCACGCGAGGGCGCAGGTTTTCGCCGCGCGGCTGTTGCTTCCAGTCGGTTACAACGCGGCTGGAGATACCCGTGGTCTCGTCGGTGACTTCTTTCATGGACAGGCCTTCGACCAGATCCATGAAGTTCACTTTACCCGGCTTCTCCGTGATGATCGGAACGGTGTACGGATCCCACTCGGCCAGCTTGTCACCAGCACGAACGGAGGTGCCTTCCTTGACCACGATCCGGGAACCGTAAACCAGTCGGAAGTTCGCGCGCTCGCGGCCGTCTTCATCGACCAGCGACAGCTCGGTGTTTCGGCCCATGGCAACCAGCCGGCCATCACGGTCGCTTACGACGTTCGGGTTCTTGAGCACGATCTTCGCATCGACCGGCGCTTCGATGGTGGACTGCTCAGAGCCACCCTGCGCCGCGCCGCCAATGTGGAAGGTCCGCATGGTCAGCTGGGTACCCGGCTCACCAATGGACTGCGCCGCGATCACGCCGACTGCTTCGCCCATGTTGACCGCTTCCCCGCGTGCGAGGTCTCGGCCGTAACACTTGGCACAGATGCCGTTGCGGGTCTCACAGGTCAGAACGGAGCGGATGACCACTTCGTCAATCTTCGAGTTGTCGATGGCGTGGACGTCGGCTTCGACAACCATTTCACCGTCGTGAACCAGCACTTCGCCGGTGGCTGGTACGGTGATGTCACCAATGGCCGTACGGCCAAGGATCTGCTCACCCAGAGACACCTTAACGTCGCCACCCTCAACGAAGGCGCGCTTGGCCAGACCATTAGTCGTGCCGCAATCGTCTTCGATGATGACCGCGTCCTGCGCCACGTCCACCAGACGGCGGGTCAAGTAGCCCGAGTTCGCGGTTTTCAGTGCCGTATCGGTCAGACCCTTACGCGCGCCGTTTGCAGAGTTGAAGTACTCCAGCGCGGTCAGGCCCTCTTTGAAGTTCGAGATAATTGGCGTCTCGATGATGGTACCGTCCGACTTGGACAGCAGGCCCCGCATCGCTGCAGACTGACGCATCTGCGTGATCGAGCCACGGGCACCGGAGTGCGCCATCATGTAGACCGAGTTCATCTCCTTACCCTTCTTGCGAGCAATGCCCGCCATCATGGCTTCGGTTACGCGCTCGGTGCACTGAGACCAGACGTCAACAACCTTGTTGTACTTCTCGCCAGAGGTGATCAGGCCGTCCTGATACTGCTGCTCGAAGTCTTTGATCTGATCCTGCGCCTCGCCCACGATGTCCCACTTGTTGTCGGGAATCACGAGATCATCCTTACCGAAGGAGATGCCAGCAGAGGCAGCGTGCTGGAAGCCCAGGTTCATAAGCGCATCGGCAAACAGAACCGTGTCCTTCTGCCCGGTCGCACGGTAGATGCCGTTGATCAGCTTGGACGTCTCTTTCTTGGTCAGAACTTTGTTGACCAGATCGAAGGAGATCGCCATCGGCTTTGGCAGTACATCGGCCAGCAGAACGCGGCCCGGCGTAGTTTCCCGCACGCGCAGGCAGGGCTCGCCGTTTTCATCGAGGTCCGGAACGCGCGCGCGGATTTGCGCGTGCATGGACACGGCTCCAGCGGCTAGCGCGTGCTGAACTTCCTGTGCAGAGCCATAGATCGAACCGGTGCCAACTTCGTCTTCCTCACCCTCGATCGACAGGTAGTAGATCCCGAGGACGATATCCTGCGACGGTACGATAATTGGTTCGCCGTTGGAGGGGGAGAGGATGTTGTTGGTGGACATCATCAGGCAACGTGCTTCAAGCTGTGCTTCGAGCGACAGCGGCACGTGCACGGCCATCTGGTCACCATCGAAGTCAGCGTTAAAGGCGGTACAAACCAGCGGGTGCAGGTTGATTGCCTTGCCTTCGACCAGTACGGGTTCAAAAGCCTGAATGCCCAAGCGGTGCAGCGTCGGTGCGCGGTTCAGCATGACCGGGTGCTCGCGGATAACCTCTTCGAGGATATCCCACACTTCAGGACGCTCTTTCTCCACCATGCGTTTTGCCGCCTTGATGGTCGAAGCGAGGCCGTAGAGCTCGAGCTTGGCGTAAATGAACGGCTTGAACAGCTCCAGCGCCATTTTCTTTGGCAGGCCACACTGATGCAGCTTGAGCGTCGGGCCTACCACGATCACGGAACGACCAGAGTAGTCTACGCGCTTGCCCAGCAGGTTCTGACGGAAGCGACCCTGCTTACCCTTGAGCATATCGGACAGCGACTTCAGCGGGCGCTTGTTTGCTCCGGTAATAACGCGGCCACGACGACCGTTGTCGAACAGGGCATCGACGGACTCCTGCAGCATCCGCTTCTCGTTGCGGATGATGATGTCCGGCGCGCGCAGCTCGATGAGGCGCTTCAGGCGGTTGTTCCGGTTGATCACACGACGGTACAGGTCGTTCAGGTCAGACGTCGCAAATCGGCCTCCGTCCAGCGGCACCAGCGGGCGCAGCTCTGGCGGGATGACCGGTAGGACATCGAGTACCATCCACTCAGGCTTGGAACCGGACTCAACCAGGCTTTCGATCAGCTTCAGACGCTTAACCAGCTTCTTGCGCTTGGCTTCGGAGTTGGTTTCCCGCAGCTCATGGCGCAGGGTCTCTTTCTCGAACGGCAGGTCGAGGTCCATCAGCAGGTGCTTGAGTGCTTCAGCGCCGATCTTCGCAGTGAAGCTGTCTTCACCGAAGTCATCTTGCGCCTGATAGTACTGCTCTTCGGACAGCAGCTGGTGCATCGTCAAGTTGGTGACGCCGGGGTCAACAACCACGAAGCTTTCGAAGTACAGAACCCGCTCCAGATCCTTGAGCGTCATGTCGAGGATCAGACCGATGCGGGACGGCAGGGACTTCAGGAACCAGATGTGGGCAACCGGAGCGGCGAGGTCGATGTGACCCATGCGCTCGCGGCGAACCTTGGAGAGCGTGACTTCAACGCCGCACTTCTCACAGATAATGCCCTTGTACTTCATGCGCTTGTACTTGCCGCACAGGCACTCGTAGTCCTTCACCGGGCCAAAAATCTTGGCACAGAACAGACCATCGCGCTCCGGCTTGAAGGTCCGGTAGTTGATGGTCTCAGGCTTCTTCACTTCGCCAAAGGACCAAGAGCGGATGCGCTCAGGGCTGGCGATGCTGATCTTCAGGCTGTCAAAGGACTCCAGACCGGATTCCTGGCCAAAGATTTTGCTGATTTCGTTCATGTCAGGCTCCCATAGAGGGGTGAATTCTGCTGGCTGTGCCCGGTTAGGGGCGGCGGGGTGACTGAGGAGCGCTCAAGTGCGCTCCCCATCCCGCTAGGCGACGAGGTCGCGGCTTATTCGAACGGATTGATCTCTTCATCCGGGCGCTGGCTTGGCGCTCGTGCGCCTTCGCCGAAGACAGACTGAAGCGTCGGCTCTTCCCCGCCTGCACCGTTTTCGATCACGTTGCTCTGGCGCAAGTCTACGTTCAGACACAGCGCACGGAGTTCCTTGATCAGAACGTTGAAGGATTCAGGGATACCGGCTTCAAAGTTGTCGTCGCCGCGGACGATGGATTCGTACACCTTGGTACGACCCGCCACGTCATCCGACTTCACCGTCAGCATTTCCTGCAGCGTGTAAGCGGCACCGTAGGCCTGGAGCGCCCAAACCTCCATCTCACCGAAACGCTGACCGCCGAACTGGGCCTTACCGCCCAGTGGCTGCTGCGTTACCAGCGAGTAGGGGCCGATCGAACGCGCGTGGATCTTGTCGTCCACCAGGTGATGCAGCTTGAGCAGGTACTTGTAGCCCACGGTCACAGGGCGGTCGAAAGGATCGCCGGTCCGGCCGTCGTAGAGCTGCACCTGACCCGAGCCATCAAGACCCGCGTACTCCAGCATCTTCACGATGTCGGTTTCTTTAGCACCATCGAACACTGGCGTTGCGAACGGCACACCCGAGGTCACGTTACCCGCGATTTCGAGCTTGTCGCTCTCTTCGAGGCCTTCGAGCTCCTCCGGGTCGTAGACATCCGACAGGCGCTGGTTGATTTCAGCCATCGCCCCTTCGCGGCCCATCTTGTAAGCCCGCAGCGCATCGCCAATTTGGCGACCAATGCCCCGCGCGGCCCAGCCGAGGTGGGTTTCGAGGATCTGACCAATGTTCATCCGCGATGGAACGCCCAGCGGGTTCAGAACGATGTCAACCGGCGTACCGTCTTCAAGGAACGGCATGTCTTCGGACGGATTGATCTTGGAGATCACACCCTTGTTGCCGTGACGCCCGGCCATCTTGTCGCCCGGCTGCAGCTTACGCTTCACCGCGACGTAGACCTTGACCATCTTCAGCACGCCCGGTGGCAGTTCGTCACCGCGCTGGATCTTCTCGACTTTGTCTTCGAACCAACGCTGGATCACGTCCACCTGGTCGTCGAACTCCTGACGCAGGTTCTCCAGAACCTTCATCGCCTCGTCGTTCTCAACGGCAATCTGCCGCCACTGACCCGGCGTGAATTGGCCCAAGATGCCTTCGTCGATCGCTGCACCCTTCTGGATGCCTTCCGGACCGTCCTGCACGACCTGCCCCATGAGCACGTCTTTCAGGCGGGAGTAGAAGGACCGCTCGATGATCGCGCGCTCGTCGTCGCGGTCTTTGGCGAGGGTTTCGATTTCCTGACGCTCAATCGCCAACGCACGCTCATCCTTGTCCACGCCACGGCGGGAGAAGACGCGAACGTCAACGATGGTACCAACAGCACCCGGAGGCAGGCGCAGCGAGCTGTCGCGCACGTCAGAGGCTTTCTCACCGAAGATCGCCCGCAGGAGCTTTTCTTCAGGCGTCATCGGGCTCTCACCCTTTGGCGTCACTTTACCAATCAGAATGTCGCCCGGCTGCACTTCCGCACCGACGTACACAATGCCAGCCTCATCGAGGTTGCGCAGCGCGTCTTCGCCGACGTTTGGAATGTCGCGAGTGATTTCTTCAGGGCCGAGTTTGGTATCACGCGCCATGACTTCGTATTCATCGATGTGGATCGAAGTGAAAACGTCGTCGCGCACGATGCGCTCGTTGATGAGGATGGAGTCCTCGAAGTTGTAACCCTGCCACGGCATGAAGGCCACGAGCACGTTCCGGCCCAGCGCCAGTTCGCCAAGGTGCGTGGACGGACCATCAGCGATGATGTCGCCCTTCTCCACCCGATCGCCGACCTTTACCAGCGGACGCTGGATGATACAGGTAGACTGGTTGGAGCGCTGGAACTTGGACAGGCGGTAGATTTCAACGCCAGTCTCAGTGTCGGTCGCGAAGTCCATTTCCCGGATCACGATACGGCCCGCGTCCACCTGATCAATCACACCCGAGCGGCGTGCGATCACGGTTGCGCCGGAATCCCGGGCAACGGTGGCTTCCATGCCGGTTCCCACGAAGGGAGCCTCTGCACGGATAAGCGGAACCGCCTGACGCATCATGTTCGAGCCCATCAGAGCACGGTTTGCATCGTCGTTCTGCAGGAATGGCACCAGCGATGCTGCCACGGAGACCAGCTGCTTTGGCGAGACGTCGATCAGATCAACGTCAGTCGGCAGGGCCACCACGAATTCACCGTTCGACCGTGCAGTCACAAGGTCTTCGGTCAGGAAATTCTTCGCATCGATCGGCGCGTTGGCTTGAGCGACGGTATAGCGCTGCTCTTCCATCGCAGAGAGGTAGACCACTTCGTCGGTGACCTGACCCTTGGACACTTTGCGGTAAGGAGACTCAATGAAACCGTACTGGTTCACCCGGGCGTAAGTCGCCAGCGAGTTGATGAGACCAATGTTCGGGCCTTCCGGGGTTTCGATCGGGCAGATCCGGCCGTAGTGCGTCGGGTGCACGTCGCGGACTTCAAAGCCCGCACGCTCCCGCGTCAGACCGCCTGGCCCAAGCGCCGACAAACGACGCTTGTGCGTAATCTCTGAAAGCGGGTTGGTCTGGTCCATGAACTGCGAGAGCTGGGACGAGCCAAAGAACTCACGCACCGCAGCCGCAGCGGGCTTGGCGTTAATCACGTCCTGCGGCATCACCGTGTCGATATCGACCGAGGACATACGCTCCTTGATCGCGCGCTCCATGCGGAGCAAGCCGACGCGGTACTGGTTTTCCATCAGCTCACCGACAGAACGCACGCGGCGGTTGCCGAGGTTGTCGATGTCGTCGATATCGCCGCGGCCGTCTTTCATTTCAGACAGGTTGCGAACGATTTCGAGGACGTCTTCCTTGCGCAGCACGCGCAGGGTGTCTTCCGTATCGAACAGCTCACGGTCAGCATCGCGAGCGGTCGCGGCCAGACGCATGTTCATTTTCACCCGGCCAACAGCCGACAGGTCAAAACGCTCTTCATCGAAGAACAGGCCAGAGAACAGCGCTTCAGCGGTTTCCAGCGTTGGCGGCTCGCCCGGGCGCATGACACGGTAGATGTCGATCAGTGCTTCTTCGCGGGTCGCATTCTTGTCAACGGCCAGCGTATTCCGAATGTAAGCACCGCGGTTGAGGTGATCGATGTCGAGGGTGTCGAGCGTGGTAACGCCTTTTTCCAGCAGCTCTTCGAGCAGTGCTTCCGACAACTCGTCGCCCGCCTCAGCCCAGACCAGACCGGTCTTTTTGTCAAAGGCATCGGACGCGAGGTAGCGGCCAATCACGTCTTCGCGGCTGACGAGCAGCTGCGTGACGGTCTCGGCCAGCTTCTTGGCTTTGCGTGGGGTGATCTTATCGCCCGCCTTCGCAACGACTTCACCGTCTGCGGCGTTGACCAGATCGTCCACCAGCTTCTTGCCGGAGTATTGCGTTGCGTCAAAGGCTGTGCGGAACTGACCGTCGCCCGCAACCTCAAAGGAAATGCGGTCGTAGATCAGGCCGAGGATTTCTTCGCGGCTCATGCCAGTCGCTTGGAACGGCGCCAGCGACTTGCCTTCTGCCGCCGCTTCCGCACGCTCACCGGCGGTGTGCTTGGAATCCAGCGCCATCAGCAAGGTCGTGGCCGGCAGCTTCCGTCGGCGGTCGATGCGGACGTACAGCAGGTCTTTCGCATCGAATTCGAAGTCCAGCCAGGAACCGCGGTACGGGATCACCCGTGCGGAGAACAGCAGCTTACCCGAGGAATGCGACTTGCCTCGGTCGTGGTCAAAGAACACGCCGGGGGAGCGGTGCATCTGGGAAACGATCACGCGCTCCGTGCCGTTCACGATAAAGGTACCGTGGTCGGTCATCAGCGGCATGTCGCCCATGTAGACGTCTTGCTCCTTGATGTCGCGGACCGAACGAGAGCCGGTGTCTTCGTCAACGTCCCAGACCACCAGCCGCAGCGTCACTTTCAGCGGCGCGGCAAAGGTCAGGCCGCGCGACATGCACTCGTCCTCGTCGTACTTCGGCGACTCAAGTTCGTAGCGGACGAACTGCAGCTCGGAACGATCGGAGAAGTCTTTGATCGGGAAAACCGACTTGAACACTTCTTCCAGACCGGAAGTACCGGCGTCAGGCTTCTGCAGGAAACCGTCGTAAGAAGCGCGCTGCACTTCAATCAGGTTCGGCATCTGGACCGCTTCGCGGATACGGCCAAAGGACTTCCGGATGCGTTTCCGCTCGGTAAACGACTTACCCATGGATATAGGGCCCCCTTTTTTGGGTCATTTCTGCCAGCACGTCTTCACTCACAACAACGTGGATGGTCGGGGGCTGTCCCTGCGTTAAAGGGTACAAAAGCCGCTTGAGTTCGGGGTCTAAAGACCGTGAACTGCCTGTTCGGAGCCGAAGCGTCCGGTTTTTTGTATTGAGTGTGTGCTGACAACCATCACTGTCAGCGTGCAGAAATACGCCGGTGGGACCAATTTCGCAAGACTTCGAGGCTTTGCGAATTGTCAAGGCAGCCGTGTGTCAGAGCGCTCTGTTCCGGGGGTCAAGTGTGATTTTTTCGCCGCCGAGGTGTACCCCTCGCCCCAATCGCCCCATCCTTTTGCACCCCTAACGCACGTCCGCGCCGCGCTCGACAGAGTCGGCGACCATGGCGAGCAGGCTTTCGCGGTATGTCTCTATCAGCTCGACGGAAGAGCATTTGACGTGCCGCAAGTCCTTTCCCGTTCCTTCCAGCAGCCCCTTTGGATTGCTCAAGTGTGCACCGTTAAAGAACTGAAGATTAACCCGCGCCTTAAGCGGAATCAGCGCGATCAGGTTCTCCGTCCCACGGTGAAACATCAGCTGCCCCCACTTGATGCTTTCGTCCAGAGCCGGCGCGCCGACCCCCTCCTTCACCAGCTCATAGAGGGCGTCGTAAAGGGGTTGGTGCTCATCTGGGACTTTGGCACGAGCAGCGGTGTAGGCGTGAGACATGGACGTGCTTACTTTCGTAACAGCGGGAACAGTGGCGGCGGCGGTTTGCGATGCCCGTGCTTGCCCTTGGGCGGATGCTTGTGGGGGCGATCCTTGCCCAGCCCTTTGCGGCCTGGTCCCCGGAACGGCCCGCGTGGACTGTTCGACGGCAATACGCGGCCTGAAATCTGGAACAAACCGCCGCGCCGCTCGAACCGACCATGGAGCCGCGCGCGCAAACCTCGCTCGCCCGGTTCCGCCTGTCCGATTATGCCCGGCACCGACACCGCATGACCGTCGATGATGAGCACGCCATCTTCACCGCCGGGCAACCCAGCAAGCACCAGATCATTCACTCTCGCAGGCTCAAAAACGCTCAGCGGTCGGGTGATGATGTCGCGTGCCTGAATCACAGACGCACCGTCGGTTGCGATCAACAGCGGCCCCTGCACCGTCGCGCGCGTTCCGGTCTGCAGAACCTGATCACCGGTCAGCGCCACCCGAACCCCCGCCACCCGACCGTCCGAGGTAACAGGGCCAGTGACGACCGCGTCCCGTCCGTCAGTCGGCTCAACATGGGCGGCCTGGATCGTGCCGCGATGATCACGCAGCCCGGTCACCACGACCCATGCACGCGGCAGCAGTCCACTCGCATCGGTGAGTTCTGAAAGTTCAACCTGCTGGCCCAGAACGCGCAAAAGGGTGCGGCTACGCCCGGTTTCGACGGCCTCGACTGGACCAACAAGCGCGAAAGTCGCGTCGATCCGCGTGGCCTGTAGCGCCCCGTCGGCGTCGGTTACAGCCTCAACGGCAACCGTCTGCCCAAGAGCGAGATCGGATTCCTGAGCCGGTCGGCCATTCAGGGTAATGACAGCAGTCTCAGGAATTTCAACGCGCATGTCGTTGACCCAGATCGAGGAAAACCCTTCGATCAGGCCAAAGATCCCCGTGCCACCAATGCCGGCATCGATGCCGGTTCCCCCGATGCCCGCGTCAATGGTCGCATCGATGCCAGTGCCGCCGATGCCAGCCCCCGCCTGCCCCCACCCAGCTCGGGCGAGTGTCAATGAGGAGCCAGCCAACAGGGTCAGTGCACTGCGTCGCGTCAGGCGATCCCGCCTCATTCATCTGCCTCGTCTTGATAGAAGTACACCCCTATACGAACCCGCTGGCCCGCTGCATCCCCTCTCGGGTCAGCGCCTGTGTCCTCTTCTGACGCCGCCAAAGCCGCCATATCCTGCAGCAGTGACATCCCCTTCGCCGCGATGGCCTCTCGCAGGGCAGCGGCTTGGGTGGATGAAACTCTTGGGCTGAACATAGCGCGTTCAAAGAAGCGATCTTCAGGCGCCGCCGAAATGTTATGCACGGCTGCGCTCAAGTGATCGCCGACGTTGGCGGCGAGGAAGCCTATGCTCTCGGTGGAATTGGCTTCGGGCAGGTAAGCAGCGGCGGTCAGCTGAAAAGTGCCGTCCTGCAGCGCTTCGACCAGTCCGGCCGCGATCAGCCCTTCAAGCACGGATTTAGCGCGAACCTCAGGGCCGATTTCCTCGACCAGTCCGGCAAAGCTCTGCCCTCCTTCACCCCGCATGGATAGTGGCAGGGGTATGGGTCGGCCATCGGCGTGCTGGTAGCTTTCATGTGTAGACCAGCGCGCCACTACGCGCGCCGAAGGGCTATCATGACTCGCCCGCGCCACCGGACTCGTTGCGCCGCCCGCCGCATCTGCGCGCTCGCTCAGCCAACGCGACACTTCACGGCGATGGATGCCAGTCGCGACGTGCAACGACGACGTGGTGATTTTGGACCCGCTGCGCTCGAACTGACGAAAAGCTGCCTCTAGCGTCGCGTCCCGCAGAGCGCTTTCCAACATGGCATAGGAAAGGCCCATCCGCAGACCGCCCGAGGCGAGTTCGTGCATGAGCCGCTCGGCAGCGGCAAGATAGGCGGTTTTCGGGTCGGTTTCTGACATGGGCCCACTGGCTCGGTTATGGGAGGCAATACGCAGCGCGATCGCCCTTTATCCCCGCCAGTCTAGGTCACTATTGAGCAAAACGCTCACGTTATTTCGCATCACCCGACGTCTGCGGACGCAACGCGCCGCCCAGCGCCGCCATGACCAAGGCCAGGACAACCAGCAGCAGAAACGCCAACCGCATGGACGTCAGCTCTGCCAGTCCACCCAGAATGGGCGGGCCGAGCAGAATGCCCCCGTAGCCCAACGTAGCGACACTCGCTATCGCTGTTCCAGCGGAAACATCCTTTTGCGACGCTGCGCGGGTGAAAGCCATTGGGACAATTGTGGCGTAGCCGATGCCCATGAGTGCAAAGCCCAGCAAGCCGAGCCAATACGATCCCGCCACCACTGCAATCAGCGCGCCCATGGCCGCAATTACACCGCTGATGCGCGTCATCAAAACGGGCCCGAGCCGAGCGATGATTCGGTCGCCAAGCAGGCGCGTGACGACCATCATCACGGAAAACGCCGTATAGCCCAGCGCCGCCCGTGCTTCATCAACCTGCGCGGCTTCGATCAGGAAAGTCGCGCTCCAATCCACCATTCCGCCTTCGCCAACGGTCGTGCAAAATGCCACCAAACCGACAAGGATCAGCATGCCACGCGGCAGGGTGAACAAGGGCGCATCCGGGTTGGCTTCCGCGCGCTCTGAGGCCCAAGGGATCGCGCCGAACGGCAGGCACAGTGCGGAAAACACAACCGCAGCCAAGAAGAAATGCAGCGTGGTCCCCAGCCCCATGCTGCCCGCAACATAGCCACTCAAAGCACCTAGCCCTGTACCCAGTGAAAACATGGCGTGGAACGACGACATGATTGGCCGTGGCGCGCGCTTTTCGACTTCGGTGGCCCACGCGTTCATGCTCACATCCATGGAGCCGTGCGCCGCGCCGAACAGGAACATTGTGGCGCCCAGCATCACCACCGAAACCGGCGTCAGAGCTATCAGGACCAGCGACAGACCATAGACTGCCGCGATCAGCCGCGTCATACGGGCCGCGCCAAAGCGGTCGGCAAAGCGCCCCGCAAGAGGAAAACTTGCCAGCGCTCCGACCGCCATTACGAGCAGCAAGATGCCGAACTGACCTTTATCGAGACTCTGATTTTCGCGGATGGTGGGAATGCGGCTGGCCCAGATGCCGAGCAACGCGCCGTTGAGCACGAACATCGCAGAGACGGCACGCCATGGGGTCAAAAGTCCTGCCAGCACCGCGCGGCCTCCTCCAATTTTTGTCGATAAAGCCTAACGGCTCCGCCACGCTTTACCAGCCTTCAGAGTGCGATCGCAGACAAAAAAGAAGGCGCTGCATCGTGTGATGCAGCGCCTTCTTTTGGAAAAATCCACTGAAAACAGGGACGCGTCTTACTTGAGTTCGACTTCTGCGCCTGCTTCTTCCAGCTTCTTTTTGATTTCTTCAGCTTCGTCCTTGGACGCGCCTTCCTTAACAGGCTTCGGAGCACCTTCAACGAGGTCCTTCGCTTCCTTCAGGCCCAGACCGGTGATGCCGCGGACTTCCTTAATCACGTTGATCTTCTTTTCGCCAGCGGCTTTGAGGATCACGTCAAATTCAGTCTGTTCTTCACCAGCAGCAGCGCCAGCGTCAGCACCAGGTGCCATCATCATCATGCCACCAGCAGGAGCAGCAGCGGATACGCCCCACTCTTCTTCAAGCTTGGTTGCGAGTTCAGCAGCTTCCAGAACGGTGAGCTTGCCAAGTTCGGCTACGAGAGCGTCGAGATCAGCCATTTTCTTTAGTTCCAATCTATCGGGATATTACGAGAATTGAGTTCAGTTGAGAGCCGCCAGACTAGGCGTCTTCCTTCGCGCCATAGGCTGCGAACACGCGAGCCAGCTTTGCAGCTGGAGCGTCCACAACGCCTACGATCTTGGATGCAGGTGCATTCAGCAGACCAATGAGCTGAGCGCGCAGCTGATCGAGCGATGGCAGCTTGGCCAGCTGTTCGATCTCAGCAGCAGACAGCACTTTGCCGTCCATCGCACCGCCAAGGATTTCAATCTTGTCGAGATCCTTAGCAAACTCAGAAAGCGCCTTTGCTGGACCCACCGGCTCGTCAGAGTACGAGATCGAGGTTGGGCCGGTCAGCAAGTCACGAATGTCATCGAAAGCGCCGCCTTCAGCAGCGAGCTTTACCAGACGGTTCTTGACGACACGGTGCTTGGCACCCGCTTCACGCATCCGCGCACGCAGGTTCTGAGCTTCAGTTACGGTCATACCGGACTGGCGAGAGACCAGTACGATAGCGCTTTCTTCGAAGGCCGACTTAAGCTCGGCGACGAGGGCTTCCTTTTCAGAACGATCCAAGGGAACGCCTCCTTCATTGTTGAGCCGGCTCGCACGCAAGCGCGCAGGCCAACCGGTTCGTGGTTACGACTGGACAACAAGTTTTCGGAGAAAAACGGCTTGCCCCCTGTCGCTGGCGTCTGAAACGCCCCAGGCGGCTTGGCAGTGTTCTTACTCGTCTGCGCGGGCGGTAATTAAGAGTCGTGACGACTCACCTGCGGTCTTGGACAGTCGAGCGTGGGTATAAGCCCCCGCCCGCAAGACTCAACCGCAAAGACGCTTATGCGCTTGCATGGCTGAGCCCGACCGGCTGAAGGGCTTAGGGGTTAAAGGGCTTAGGCAAACACCCGAGCGAAAATCGTATCGACGTGCTTGAAGTGGTAATCGAGGTCAAAGAACCCACGCAGGGCTTCTTCACCAAGCGCGTCAACGACTTGCTCATCCTCCAGCAAGCGGTCGAGCAGTTGACCGCCGTTGTGCCAGGTATCCATCGCGTTCGCCTGCACGATCCGATAAGCGTCTTCCCGGCTCACACCAGCTTGCGTCAACGCGAGGAGGATGCGCTGGCTGTGCACGAGACCACCCATGCCGTCGAGGTTGGCCATCATCCGTTCCGGGTAGACCACCAGCTTTTCGATCACCCCGGCCAAGCGGTGCAAGGCGAAATCGAGGGTGATGGTCACGTCGGGCGCGATCATGCGCTCGACCGACGAATGCGAGATATCACGCTCATGCCAAAGCGCGACGTTCTCCATCGCTGGCAGCGCTTGGGCGCGGACGTAGCGCGCAAGACCAGTGAGGTTTTCGGTCAGCACGGGGTTGCGTTTGTGCGGCATGGCCGATGAACCCTTCTGACCTTTGGAGAAGAACTCTTCTGCCTCACGCACTTCCGAACGCTGCAAGTGTCGGATTTCCACGGCAATGTTCTCCAGCGCTGAAGCCATGAGGGCGCAGGCGTTGAAGAAGTTCGCGTGGCGATCGCGCGGAATAACTTGCGTTGAATGCGGCTCAACCGTCAGGCCCAGCTCGCTGGCAACGTGCGTTTCAACCGCCGGGTCGATGTTGGCAAAGGTGCCAACCGCGCCAGAAATGGCGCAGGTGGAAACCTCGTCGATCGCCGTGGCGAGACGTTCATGACAGCGCTTGATCATGGCGAAGTAGCCCGCAAGCTTCAGCCCGAAGGTCGTCGGCTCCGCATGGATCGCGTGGGAGCGGCCGATGGTCGGGACGTCCTTCAACTCATGCGCGCGGGTCTTGAGGGCTTCGAGCAAACGGTTTGAACCGGCAAGCAGCAGGTCGCCCGCTTCCTTGAGTTGCACGGCCAGCGTGGTGTCGAGCACGTCGGAGGAGGTCATGCCCTGGTGTACAAACCTGCTCTCATCCCCCACCAAACCGGCGAGGTAGGTCAGGAAGGCAATGACGTCGTGTTTGACCTCGGCCTCAATGGCGTCGATCGCGGGCACGTCGATGTCACGAGCTTCCATCTGCGCGCGGACCTTCCAAATGGCCGCCGCCGCGCTTTGCGGCACGACGCCAAGGTCAGCCTGAGCTTGAGTGGCGTGGGCTTCGATGAGGTACCAGATGCGAAACTTGTTCGCCGGTTCCCAGATGGCAACCATATCAGGACGGGAGTAGCGGGGGATCATGGGGCGGGCCTCGGACCGTGTTTCTTAGATGAGTCCCTTGCTCTTTAAAGAGACGTGGCCCGACTTACCAATGATCAGATGGTCATGCACCTTTACGCCCAACGGTTGACCCGCTTCGATGATGCGGTTGGTTATGGTGATGTCTGCTTGCGACGGCGTGGGATCACCGGAGGGGTGATTGTGCAGCAATATCAATGCAGAAGCCCCCAACTCCAAAGCCCGCCGGAGCACTTCGCGTACGTAAACCGGCGCCTGATCGACCGTTCCGACCCCCTGACGCTCGTGCTTCAGCAAGCGGTTCTTGGTGTCGAGGAAGAGGATGTGAAACTCTTCAATCCGCGCATGGCTGAGTTGGACGCGGCAGAATTCAAGCAAAGCGTCGAAGGACGACAGCAGCGGTCGGTCCGCAATGTTTGCAGCCGCCAGCCGCCGCGCGCCTTCCCGGACCACTGCAATCGCGGCAATCGCTGCCTCACCCACCCCATCAACGCGCTTGAGCTCATCAGTACTCGCGGAGAGGACCGAGCCAAGCGTTCCGAAATGGTGGATAAGGTTCTTGGCCAAAGGTTTGGTGTCGCCGCGCGGGCGCGCTGCGAACAGAAGGACTTCGAGCACTTCATAATCCGCCATCGCTTCCGTCCCTCCCTCTATCAGCCGCGCACGAAGGCGATGGCGATGGCCCAGCGTGTCTGAAGCAGAAGCAGTTTCTGGAGCGGGTGAAGGCGCGTGAGAGTCGTGAAGCAAATGGACCACCAAAGTAGGAAAGAATGGACGTAGGCCCCCAGAACTCGCGGCCTGAATTCTACTTATAGTGCAATTTTGTCATATTATTGCAATTTAAATGATTTATGCGAGCGGACAAATTCAGCCTCGCTCCCGCCCTTAGAGGTAAGGCGGTTGTTCGAAACCCTTGGGCGAGTTTGTAAAGATCTCAAACCCGTCCGCTGTAACCCCCACCGAGTGCTCGAACTGAGCGGATGACTTGCGGTCGCGGGTGCGAGCGGTCCAGCCGTCTTCTTCGTCGATATCGACCTTGTAGGTTCCAACGTTCAGCATGGGTTCGATGGTGAAGAGCATCCCCGGCACCAGCTCGATGCCCTTCCCCGGCTTACCAAAGTGGAAGATGTTCGGGGCCATGTGAAAACTTTCACCAAGCCCGTGGCCGACGAACTGGCGCACGATTGAAAAGCCTGCTTTCTCACCATGCTTCTGGATCGCCGCACCAACATCGCCCAGCGTCGCGCCGGGCTTTACCGTGTTGATACCCTTCCACAGGCATTCGTACGTCACGCGCACCAGCTTTTCCCGCGTGGGAAAGGTGGAGCCGCCGACAATGTACATGCGCGAGGTATCGCCGTGCCAGCCATCGACGATGACAGTGACATCAATGTTCAAGATATCCCGATCTTCAAGCACCACATCATCAGCCGGAATACCGTGACAGACGACTTCGTTGATGGATATGCAGGAAGCGTGCTGGTAGCCGCGATAGCCGATGGTTGCGCTGACCGCGCCGGCGCCTTCGACAAAGTCCTGAATCCGCTTGTCGAGTTCTGCCGTGGTCACGCCCGCAACCACGAACTCAGTGATCATATCCAACGTCTCCGCCGCCAGCCGCCCCGCTGCGCGCATGCCGTCGAAGTCTTCAGCCGTGTGCAGCGTGATAGGGCCGGAGCTGTCCGGGTGGTCGTAGAGCTGGCGTTGAGCGGGAAGCATAAGTGCGGTCTAGTCCTTGATCGGGATGGGGTGCGTGACCCGGATTTCTTGCGCAGAGACATGGCACACGTAGGCGTAGGCTTCCACCCCCGCTTTGCACGCACGGTCAAAGGCTTCGGCGTAGCCCGGATCAATGTCAGCAGCGACGTCAAAGGCATCGCAGTCGTCCCGCTGAACGCAGAACACCATCACAGCGCGATTCCCTTGCGCCACCTGCTCCGCCAACTCGTCGAGGTGCTTGGCCCCGCGCGTCGTTACCGAGTCCGGGAACTCGGCGAGGCGATCGGTGCGGCGTAGGTGGCAGTTCTTGACCTCGACGTAAGCAGGAGGCCGGGCGCTGTCTTCGAGCAGTAGGTCGATGCGGCTGTTGATGCCGTACTTCACCTCACGGCGCAGGCCCTCATAGTCCTGAAGCTCGGTAATCACGCCTTCGCGAATGGCTTCTTCGATCAGCGCGTTAGGCCGCCCCGTGTTGATCCCGACCCAAGTGCCTTCGTCTTCGATCATCTCCCACCGATAGTCGTACTTCCGCGATGGTCCGGGGTCATGCACGAGCACCGTCGCGCTCCCCGGCGCGGTCAGACCCATCATCGTTCCGGTGTTGGGGCAGGAGGCGGTTATGACCGAGCCATCAGCAAGCCGATGGTCAGAAAGGAAGCGCTTGTACCGCTGAACCAGCGTCGCGCTAACCATCTGCCCCTTGTCCAGTAACATTGGCTTACTCCAATCGTTGCTAATGCATGGCCCCTGCGAGTCTCTGGCCGTTGCCCGTCGTAACAAATCCATCATTAATGTCGCAATCGAAACACGTAATGCCGACGAGGACCACCCACCATGGCCCCACGCCCCATTCGCAAGCTGCTTGTCGCGAACCGTTCCGAAATTGCCATCCGCGTCTTTCGCGGCGCAACAGAACTGGGCATCCAGACCGTCGCGGTTTACGCCCACGAGGACCGCTTTGCCCTTCACCGCTTCAAAGCCGATGAAGCTTACGAAATCGGTGTCGGGATGGAACCAATCGCGGCGTATCTGTCGGTCGAAGAAATCATCCGCGTTGCCTTGCTCTCCGGCGCAGACGCCATCCACCCCGGCTACGGCTTCCTGTCTGAGTCGCCCGAACTGGCTGCTGCGGCTGAGGAGGCCGGGATCATTTTTGTCGGGCCGAAGACTCAGACGCTGATCGATCTGGGCGACAAGGTTGCCTCGCGCAAGCTCGCTGACGCTGCCGACGTACCCACGGTGCCCGCAACCGACGCCCTGCCCGATGGCGCAGACGCGGCGAACGAAGCTGGCAAGCGCGTTGGCTTGCCGGTGATGGTCAAAGCCAGTTGGGGCGGCGGCGGTCGCGGCATGCGCCGTGTCTATGACGCCGACAAGCTCGCCGACGAAGTCGCAGCCGCCAAGCGCGAGGCCGCCGCTGCCTTTGGCAAGGACGACGTCTACCTCGAAAAGCTGATCGAGCGCGCGCGCCACGTAGAAATTCAGGTCTTCGGCGATACCCATGGCAACGTTACCCACCTGTTCGAGCGCGACTGTTCCGTCCAGCGACGCAACCAGAAAGTGGTCGAGATGGCCCCGGCGACCTGGCTGGACGAAGACGTTCGGCAAGGCATGTGTCAAGCCGCTGTGCGGCTGGCGAAGGAGTCTGGTTACCAGAACGCCGGTACGGTCGAATTCCTCTACGACGTGAACGACGGCGCCTTCTACTTCATCGAAGTGAACCCCCGCATTCAGGTGGAGCACACGGTGACCGAGGAAGTCACCTCGGTCGATATCGTTAAAGCTCAGTTGCTCATCGCAGGCGGCGCAACGCTGGAAGAAGCGGGCATTCCCGCTGATGAAGAAGCCCGCCGCCCGCGCGGCGTCGCGATCCAGTGCCGTGTCACCACTGAAGACCCGGAAAACGCCTTTGTACCCGACTATGGCAAGATCGTTGCCTACCGCTCGCCCGCCGGTTTTGGCGTGCGTCTGGATGGCGGGACGGCCTTTGCCGGGGCTGTTGTAACGCCTCACTATGACTCGTTGCTGGCCAAAGTGACGGTAACCGCGCCGGATCGGGATCAGGGTATCGCCCGGATGAACCGCGCGCTCGCCGAGTTCCGCATCCGGGGCATTAAGACCAACCTCCCCTTCCTCCAGCGCGTAATCCGTCACGATGATTTCCGCACAGGCGTTCTGACGACGCGATTCATTGATGACACGCCGGAGTTGTTCCACTTCCCAACCCGTCGCGACCGCGCGTCCAAGCTGCTCCGCTTCCTTGGCGAGGTCGTCGTCAACGGCAACCCGGAAATGGAAGGCCGCCCGGCCGTAGCACGGGCGCCGCTGCAGCGCCTGCCGCTGGTTGATGCAGACACGCACAACCGTGAAACGGCCAAGACTGTTTTTGACCGCGACGGCGCGGACGGCCTGGTTTCTTGGATCAAAGCTCAAGACCGCCTGCTGGTCACGGACACGACTTTCCGCGACGCGCATCAATCCCTGCTCGCCACCCGCATGCGGACCGCCGACCTCGTCGCGCCAATGCAGGCATACGAGAACGGGCTGCGCGGTCTGTTCAGCCTCGAAGTCTGGGGCGGGGCGACTTTTGATGTGGCGTATCGGTTCCTCAAAGAAGACCCTTGGAAGCGGCTGGCGCAGATGCGCGAAGCGGCGCCAAGCCATCTGTTCCAAATGCTGCTGCGTGGCTCGAATGCCGTAGGCTACACCAACTATCCCGACAACGTGGTCAAAGACTTCGTGAACCGGGCCTTTGACAGCGGGCGTGGCGTGGATGTGTTCCGCGTCTTTGACAGCCTGAACTGGGTCGAGAACATGCGCGTAGCGATTGACGCTGTTATTGACGCGGGCGCGATCTGCGAAGCAACGATCTGCTACTCCGGCGACCTGCTCAACCCTGCGGAAGACAAGTACACGCTGAGCTACTACGTCGAAATGGCCAAGCAATTCGAAGCCGCTGGCGCACACACGCTGGCGATCAAGGATATGGCCGGGGTCGCTCGTCCCGCAGCGGCGGCCAAGCTGGTCGAAACGCTCAAGGGCGAAGTCGGCCTTCCGATCCACTTCCACACGCACGATACCTCGGGCGGTCAGGTTGCTTCGGTGCTCGCGGCCAGTGCGGCCGGCGTGGACATCGTCGATGCCGCCATGGACCCTCTCTCCGGGCTCACGTCCCAGCCGAACCTCGGCACCATTGTCGAATCCCTGCGCGGGCTGGAGCGGGACACGGGCCTGCCCCGCGATACATTGGACAAAGTCGCCCATTACTGGGAAGGCGCGCGGCGTCACTACGCTGCTTTCGAGGCCGACATGCGCGCGGGTTCCTCGGATGTCTTCGAGCACGCCATGCCGGGCGGGCAGTACACCAACCTGCGCCAGCAAGCGCGCAGCCTTGGCATCGAGCACCGCTGGCCCGAGGTGGTGAAGCGTTACGCCGAGGTCAACCGCCTGTTTGGCAACATTGTCAAAGTCACGCCGTCCTCCAAGGTCGTCGGCGACATGGCGCTGTTCATGGTATCTCACAATCTCACGCCCGAAGACGTGGTGGACCCGGATAAGGAAGTCGCCTTCCCTGATTCGGTCGTCTCCTTCTTCCGCGGTGATCTGGGCCAGCCGGTTGGCGGCCTCCCGGAGAAACTCCAGACCAAAGTCCTGCGCGGCGAAGCCCCGCTGTCCGAGCGTCCGGGAGCATCTCTGCCGCCCGTGAATTTCGCCAAAATCCGCACGGAACTGGCCGAGACCTTTGGCCGCAAGCCCGAGGATGTGAGCGATCAGGATATCGCGGCTTACGTGCTGTATCCGAAAGTCTTCCTCGACTTCGCCAGCCACCGCCGCGACTTCGGCGATACCTCTCTGCTGCCCACGCCCGTGTTCTTCTACGGGCCGGAAGTTGGCGAAGAACTGTCGGTTGAGATTGACGCAGGCAAGCGTCTGATCATCCGCCTTCTCGCAGTCTCTGACCCGGATGCCAAGGGCCGCCGGACGGTGTTCTTTGAGCTCAACGGTCAACCCCGCAACGTCGTCGTTCAGGACGCCCACGCCGCAGCGGACAGCACGGCCCGCCCCGTCGCAACCGGCGCGCCGGGCGAAGTCGCTGCTCCGATGCCGGGCGCTATTGTGACCGTCAACGTCACGGTCGGTGATGAAGTCAAAAAAGGCGACGTCCTGCTCTCGCTCGAAGCCATGAAAATGGAAACCAGCGTCTACGCCGATCAGGATGGAAAAGTCGAAGAAGTCTTCATCCGGGCCGGCGATCAGGTCGATGCCAAGGACTTGTTGCTCAAGTACGAAGCCTAACGCCCTGCCGCGTCATTGCAGATCATTCCAGCCCGGCCAAGAGTCTCCTTTTGGCCGGGTTTTTCTTAGGGGTACGCGCATGCACAAGGCACGCATGACTTTGCTTCACCGCAGAATCCGGCTAAACAGCGGGCTACTTTGGCGAGATGATCGTTGTGGGGTTTCCGCCGCCCCGTTCACAGCTGTAGAGCCCGTCTGAATGGACCAACTCCGCATTGCGGTGGCGCAGATTAACCCCACGGCCGGGGACATTTCGCACAATCTCGACCTCCACATCGCCGCTTACGAAGAGGCCGCCGAAACCGCCGATCTGGTGGTTTTTGCTGAAGGCTCGCTGACTGGATACCCAATTGGCGATCTGGTGCTGCACGAGCAGTTCCTGAAAGATTGCCTGCGCGCAAACGACCGGCTTGTTGAACTGACCGAGGGCGAAGGCCGTCCCGGGATCCTGTTCGGTACGGTTGCGGTAGACGAAGAAATCGAACCGCCCTTCTATGCCTATGCCGCCAAGCACCGCCGGATGAAGGGCCAGACCTTCAACGCCGCACTGATGGCGGAAGGCGGCGAAGTCATCGGCAAGCGCTACAAGCGCTCTCTGCCCACCTTTGGCCCTTTTGACGAGGCGCGCTGGTTTGAGCCGGGGCCACTGCAAGGGCCGATCATGTTCCGCGGCGCGAAAATCGGCCTGCAAATCTGTGATGATGCTTGGCGTGAAGATGGCCCGGAAACGCTTGAGGAAACCGGGACTGACCTTCTGATCGCCCTAAACGCTTCGGGCTTCACCGCCGACATGATGGACCAGCGCCACGCGGCTATGTCGCGGCTGTCGCAGATCCACGGCTACCCGGTGATTTACACCAATCTGGTCGGCGGTCAGGACGGGATGGTCTTTGACGGCGCAGGTTTCTGCATCAACCCCGGCGGCGATTTCGCCGGATGCTTTCCGCTCGCCGAGACCGACGTGCATGCCACGCGCTGGATGCGGGTCGAAGGCAGCTGGCGTTGCGTCTCTGCGCCCAAGGAAGAGCCCGAGTCCAACTGGGAAGCCGTCGCCAAAATCATCCGACTGGGCGTCGAGGATTTCGCACGGAAGAACCGCTTGTCTGTGGAAGTCGCAGACGTGTCCCACCCGGCAACCGGCCTGCTGAAAACACTGGTGCCAACGGTAGAGTGGAAGACGGGCAATACCCTGACCTTGCTGCCTTGGTCCAAGACCGAGCTTGCGCTGGGAGAGTTTGAGAACCGCCACGGCATCGATGGCCCGCGTATTGCGCCCTTTGGCGACGTGTACAGCTCCGACCTGTCCTCGCTGGCTGAAGCCATGGGCGAAGACGCGCCACCGGTGGGCAACACCGAAACAGACCGCCAACTCAAAGCGCTGATCGAAGACGAGCTGTGCATCGATGGCCTCGAAGACGAAGGTTACCGGCTCGAAGCCTGCATTGATCTTTGGAAGAAGATGTCAGTTTCCGAATACAAGCGCCGTGCCGCGCCCGTCGTGCTCCGCCTGAGCCAGCGCGCACTGGTTGGCGACCGTGCCTACCCCCTGACCAACCGCTACCGTCTCCCGTCTGACCTTTAGGATACCATCGTGACCCTTCGCGTTCGTTTTGCTCCTTCGCCGACCGGCTGGCTGCACTTGGGCAACATCCGTACGGCTGTCATCAACTGGATGCACGCCCGGCAAGCGGGCGGTGAATTCCTGCTGCGGATCGATGACACGGACGTCGAGCGCAGCACTGAAGAATTCCGTCAGGGGATCGAAGAAGACATGACCTGGCTGGGCCTGACTTGGGACGCCTATGCCAAGCAGTCCGACCGCTTCGCCGACTATGACGCGGCGCGCGATGGCCTGATGGCCAGCGGCCGGCTCTATGCCTGCTACGAGACCGGGCCGGAGCTGGAGTTGATGCGCAAGACCACGTCGATTCAGGGTAAGCCCTTCATCTACAACCGCGCGACCTACCCGCTCTCGGCAGAAGACGAAGCAGCGTTTAAAGCCGAGGGCCGGCAGGCGCACTGGAGGTTTGCACTCAAGCCCGGTGAGATTAAATGGGACGATCTGGCGCGCGGCGAGACCAGCTTTATGGCCGAGAACCTCTCTGACCCCGTCCTCATCAGGGGTGATGGTTCCTACCTCTACACCCTGTGTTCCGTGCTCGATGACATTGATCTGGGCATGACCGACATCATCCGGGGTGAAGACCATACCTCCAACACCGCCACGCAAATCCAGCTGTTTGACGCGCTGGCCGAGATGAAGGGCCTGAGCGACTTCCAGATGCCGCGCTTTGCGCACATGCCGCTGGTCAGTGGGGCAGATGGGTCCAAGCTGTCCAAGTCCAACGGCGCGCTGTCGATCCGTGATCTGCGTGAAGAAGGCGGGCTTGAACCGCTGACCATTGTCGCCTTTCTCAGTCGCCTGGGCACGCCCAGCGGCCCTCAGCCCGTCTCTGACATCGGGGAACTGGCCGCGGGCTTTGGCATCGAGCGCTTTGGTCGCTCTGGCCCGCGCATGGATCCCGAAGAACTCGCCCCGCTCAACGGTAAAATCGTCCGACAACTGCCCTTTAGCGCCGTCACCGACCGGTTTAGCGGTATGACTGAAGCGCAATGGGCGGCGATCCAGCCGAACCTTGAAAAGCTTGGCGATGTGAATGATTGGCTGAGCCTCATTGACGGCCCTGTCACCCCGGAGATCGAAGACGCTGCCTTTACCGCACAGGCCGCAGCGCTGCTGCCTGAAGGCCCGCTGGACGGGGACTCATGGAAAGCGTGGACCGACGCGGTCAAAGACGCCACCGGAGCCAAGGGCAAGACCCTTTTCATGCCCCTGCGTCTGGCGCTCACGGGTCAGCCACGTGGACCTGAGATGGCGGTTTTGCTACCACTCATTGATCGTGCCAAGATCATTGCGCGTCTGAACGGACAAACCGCTTAACCCCTCTTGAAGGCATCCTCTGCATGAGCGAGATTCGGCTGACAAACACGCTAACGCGCCAGTTGGAAACGTTTGAGCCCATGGTTGCGGGGCAGGTTGGGGTGTACCTCTGTGGCCCGACCGTCTATGACCTCGCCCACCTCGGAAACGCGCGCTCCGCGGTGAATTTCGACATGCTGCACCGGGTGCTGCGTCACGACTTCGGCGTCGAGAATGTCCGATTCGTGCGCAACATCACCGATGTTGACGACAAGATCATCGCCCGTGCAATCGAAACCGGCGAGCCGATCGGCGCACTGACCGCATCGTCGACACAGGATTATCTCGACGACCTCGACGCACTCGGCGTGCTGCCCGTGACGGACATGCCGCGCGCGACGGAGTACATCGCTGAAATGATCGCGATGATCGAAGTGCTGATCGCCAAGGGCAACGCCTATGTCGCCAACGATGGAAACGTGCTGTTTCACGTCCCCTCGATGCCCGACTACGGCCAGCTATCCCGACGCAGTCAGGACGACATCATCGCCGGTGCGCGGGTTGAGGTCAGCTCGGCGAAGAAAGACCCCTCCGACTTCGTCCTATGGAAGCCAAAGAAGCCCGAAGAGCCTGACAGCGCCGCTTTTGACAGCCCTTGGGGTTTGGGACGACCGGGTTGGCATATCGAATGTTCGGCTATGTCCAAGTCGATCCTTGGCGACGTCTTCGACATTCACGCCGGCGGGAATGACCTGATCTTCCCCCACCACGAAAATGAAATCGCACAGAGCCGATGCGCGAACGACAGCGCGCACATGGCGCGAACGTGGCTGCACAACGGCATGCTCATGGTCGAGGGGCAGAAGATGTCCAAGTCACTGGGCAATTTCTTTACCGTTCGCGATCTGCTCGGCGAAGGGCATCATGGGGAGACCCTGCGCCTGTCGCTGCTCTCCGGTCACTACCGCGCGCCGCTGGACTTCACGCAAGCCAAACTGGTCGAGGCCAAGAACCGGCTGGACAGCTGGTACCGCGCTTGGAACGGCGCAGCCCCGGCTGAGGCCGTGCCAGATCCCGTGCTCCGCGCGGTCCGCGATGACCTCAACACCCCGCAGGCTTTCGCTGAGATCGACGCGCTCAAGGGCCAGCCCGAGCAACTCGCCGCTGCCGCACAGTTCCTCGGCCTGCTCAACCAAACGACAGAGGCGTGGTTCCAAGGGGGAGGCAGCGAAGACGGGTTGAGCGGGGACGCCATCGACGCACTGATTGTTGAACGCGCAGACGCCAAGAAGGCCAAAAACTTCGTACGTGCCGACGAGATCCGCGATCAGCTCACGCAAGCCGGCATCGTGCTCGAAGATGGCGCGGGAGGCACCACGTGGCGGCGCGGATGAGCCTGCTTGTCAGCCTGCTTGCCCTCTGCCTCGTTGCCTGCGACGCGACAGATCCGGTGAGCACGGACGAGGCCGCTGACGTGTCAAACGCCATGCCTAGCGCCGAGACGCTGACCAAGCAAAACCCCGTCGCCTTTATCGAGATCGAGGGCCCGACCTTCTACGTGGTCTACAATCCGAACGTGATTTCAACGGACGGCGCTCTCTTTCACAGTCAGAAGAACTGTCCAGGCAGCCCACCGAATTACGCTTTTCCGCTTTCTGAACCAGTCAAGGCCAGCGATGGCTTGCAGCGCATGACCATGGCCTGCCAATATACGTTCAACTGAGCAGCGGCCTGCACCCTTGATCCGGCGTGCCGCTGCTGCACGCTTTGGGAGGCACAAACATGCGCGCTTTGGTCTGTGAGACCCTCGGTCCGATTAACACCCATACCGTCAAGGACATCGACGAACCAACCCCCGGCAAGGGGCAGGTCGCAATCCGCGTTCGCGCGTGCGGCGTCAACTTTGCTGACACGCTGATCGTCCAAGGGCTGTATCAAGAGCGCCCGGAGACCCCCTTTGTCCCCGGCGCAGAAGTTGCGGGCGAAGTGCTGGCGCTTGGCGAAGGCGTCAAGGGTGTTGAAGTCGGCCAGCGGGTGATTGCACTGGTCTCCACGGGCGGCTTTGCAGAAGTGGCACTGGGCAACGCGGCCACGCTCATCCCTCTTCCCGACGGCATCGCCTTTACCGACGCGGCAGCCTTTACCATCGCTTACGGCACCTCGCACGTTGCGCTGGAAACCCGCGCGCAGCTTTCTGCTGGTGAAACGCTGATGATTAATGGCGCGTCGGGCGGCGTTGGACTGACAGCTGTGGAAATTGGCAAGCAGATGGGGGCGACGGTCATCGGTCTGGCAAGCACAGAAGAAAAGCGCGAGCTGGTCCGAAGCCGGGGCGCAGACCACGTGTTCGACGTCGCAGACCCCGAGCTGCGGGACAAGGTGAAGGCGCTTGGCGGCGTAGACGTTGGCTACGACGTTATTGGCGGGGACTCCTTCAACACCATGCTGCGCTGCATGAAATTCGAAGGTCGGCTGCTGACTGTCGGCTACGCATCAGGCGAAATCCCGAAGGTGCCGGCGAACCTGCTGCTGGTGAAAAACATCTCCGTCGTTGGGGTGTACTGGGGTAGCTATGCGCGGAACAATCCGGGCGTGATGATGGGCTCGCTGGTCAAACTTATGGGCTGGCTCAAGGACGGCAAGCTGAAGCCGCACGTGTCTGATATTGTTCCGCTGGAAGACGCGACGCGCGGGTTGGAGGCGCTGGCGACACGGAAGTCAGTGGGCAAAGTCGTCATCGAACCCTAAGCTCACTAAAGAACGCAAAAAAAGGGGGAACCGGTTGGCTCCCCCCTTTTTCGTAGGCTCAGGCGCTGTGAACCGCGCGCTGGTCTGTCTAGTTCGCCGCCCGCTCGCGGGATGTACGCACGATCCAGTCGCCAATATCGCTGGAAACCACGTCACCGGTCTGCATGTCCTTGAGCTTCTGAATCCGATCAGCGCGGAAGGTCAGACAGGAGTAGCCATCGGTCGGGAAGCTATCGAGGTTCAGATTGCCCTTTCGGTGTACCAGCGCATAGACAAGGATCTCGCGCTGGGAGGGCTGGCCCTTCGAGTCCACGTAGTCAATGTGGAAGTGCCGTGCCATCGCGCCGTCGATGAAGTCCCCGCCAAACATGGTGTTCAGGTCGTCCTGCGACTTGCCCCGGAACTCGACACGTTCGGTCGCGTGAACGGTCTGGGCGGTTTCGCCAATCTCGTCCTTGAGCGCAGCCACTTTAGACCGGAGGGCGGCGTTTTCGGTGCGCAGAGCAGCCGCATCACCGCTGTCGCCGCCAGAAGCGCCCGCGTCCTGCGCTGCCATTTGCGCCTCAGCCAGCCGGGCTTCGAGCGTTGCGATGCGCGCGTTGCGATCAGCCAATTCGCCCGACAGGTCAAGGCCAGAGGCCGCTTCGCTCGTTGCGGTCGAAGTTGCCGTGCTCTTGCTCTCGTCGAGCCCCCCCAAGAGCCACAGCATGACCGCGCCAACCAGACCAGAAATCGTCAGCGGCCAAATCAGCCACCACGGATATTCGGACAGGCCAAAGGCGCGCAGAAGGCCGAGTTGGGATAGCAGGCTGATCAACGCTGCGATCCCGAGGATGACGGCAACAATGCGTCTCCAGTTCATTTGTGTTTCCTTTCAACAGAAAAAGGGTCGTGTAGGAAGGGCCGCTGGGGGAGTGCGGACCCGATTGATGATTGGTTCAGCGCCTAGCGAAACTGCAGCTCAATGCGGCGGTTCTTGGCGTAGGCCTCGGGCGTGGTATCGTCGATCAGCGGGTGGAACTCGCCCTTTCCGACCGCAGATAGGCGCTCAGCCGGCAGGCCCGCGTCCACCAGCGTCCGCACAACAGCAGCCGCGCGGAAAGACGAAAGCTCCCAGTTCGATGGCCAGCGACTTCCTGCCGGGGTCGCGTCGGCATGACCGAGGACGTGCAGTTGCCAGTCTTCATCGCCTGGCAGCGTACTGATCACGCTGGTGAGCTCGCCCGCCATGCTATCGAGCAGGGCTTTGCCGCCGTCGCTCAGCCGCGCACTGCCGGGCTGGAACAGCGTGGCACCGCTGGAGAGCACCAGCTTGTCATTGTCGAGGTAGAGGGCGGCACCGGACTCGCTATCTGCGTTGCGGTTCTGCTCCAGCCAACGGCGGAGCGTGGCGTTCAGTTCGCCAGACGAGGCGCTTGGACGCGCGGCCATGGCGTCGGCGCGCAGTTGCTCGATTTCAACATTGGCAGCGGCCAGTTGCGCGGAAAGCTCACCAGCGCGCGCGCTTTCAGACTGCGCCATGCCGAGCTTGGCTTCGAGCGCCGCTTTGCTTGAAAGCGCGGCGGTCAAGGCAGCTTGTGTGCGGTCAAAGTCAGCGCTGCGCTTTCCGATGAGGGCCTGCAGCGCCGCCACTTGCCCATTGCCGTTACCCGTAGCCGCGCGGGCGTCTGCGAGTGCGCTTTCCAGTTCGAGAATGCGGCTGTCGCGGCTCTTCACGCCAGCCACAAGCCCCGGCACCTGACTGGCCTCGGCGCTGAGGTCAGACAGCCGGGCCTGCAGCGAAGCAACGTCGGCATCACGTTCTGCACGGAAGCCGTTGATCTGCGCCTGCAGCGCGGCGATGGTCGCGTCGCGATCGGTGATTTCAGCCTGTGCAGCGCTCAAGTCTGCACTCAGCCCCTGCTGCGCGACACGCGCGGCATCTCGGGTTTCGGTCAACTCGGCTTCCAGCGCAACAACCGTCGCTTCGGCCTGAGCGAGCGCGGCGTTGGTCTCGGGCAGTTGCTTTGCTGTCGTGGTGACGGCCGTCAGCTCTGCCTTTGCGGCTGCGAGCTGGTTGCGCAGGTCCATTTCAGCGTCGCTCATGGCCTTTGTGTTCTTACGCAGCTCGGCAATCTCCGCCCGCGCGAGGGCCAGTTGGCTGCTCAGGTCGCCGGACGCGTTAGCGGTTTCAGAGGCGGACGCCTTGAACGCATCAAAGTCCGCTCGACAGGCGCTCAAATTGGCTGCGGCAACTTCGAGGTCTGCGCCCAAACGGCTCGCATCGGCCCGACGCTCTTCACCCAGTGCCTCATAGCTTGCCTGCAGCTTGTCACGCTCCGTACGGATGGCCAGCGCTTCGGTCTCCGCTGCTTTAAGCGCAGCCTCAAGGTCGCTGACTTCACCGCTGAGATCGACTTCGCCGGACCGCGCAGCATCGAGCTTCGCGCTCTGGCTCGCAAGTTTACCGCGCAGCTGTTCGATTTGCAGGTCAAGTCCCGCGATCTGCGAAGTCAGGTTGTCTTGGCTGTCCAGCAAGTCCGCGTTTTCCGCGCGCGCAACGACAAGCGCGGCTTCCAGATCGTTCTCCCGACACGCACTGACCGATGCCAGCGCTGAATTCAGATCAGCGATCCGGGCCAGACCCATATCGCGCTCGCTCGACAGCTTGCCAATGCGCACTTCCGCACGGTTCAACGCTTCACGCTCCGCCGTCAGTTCTGCCTCTAGTCCGCAATACTGGTTCTGCGCGACGTAGGACGAGCCGATAAAGCGGGTAAAGCGGTTGCCATCGCCCCCCTTGCACAACCCGCTGGCGGTCTGGGCCGTTGCGGCGGTTGGTGCGAGAAAGGCCAGTGCTGCCAGCCCCCCAATCAGGGCCAAGGCCGAGCCTGCTTTGAACCCGCCTCGCGACGGCGCTGAAATGGCTTTGCTGCTGCACATGCGTGAATGCTCCCGCGTAAGTTTCTGGTGCCTTTGTAGCGCTAATACGACCAAAAAGCTGGCAATCATCTGGCTTCATGCCGTCTGTAAAGTGACTTGTGCCAGAAAACTGCAAATCCAAAGTTTTGCAGCAATCGCATCTCTTCTACCTCAGGCCTCTTTTTACATCTAATTTTATATAAATCAATGGGGAGAGTATGGAACCCCTGCCTGAAGGCTCCCTACCACTCTTATTCGTCGGCGATTTTTACTCTCTTTTGGAGAAAAAATCCAAAAAAACCCAATCAAAGATATAATTCACCTTGCGCTAGTTGAATTCCTTTAACATACTCGCGATGTTATGCGTCTGGTAAGGGCAAGGCCCTCGCTGAATGACACTGACATGAAACAGTTCGCGCGCAGCCTGCATCTCTCTCCAAGCAGCAGGTGTCTTGAGGGCATGCGTCTGTTTTCCAGATCCTTAACTCCAACTTTGCCGGGGTAAAGGTCTCGTGTAGCCTCGGTAGAAACCATCCCCCCCCCATTCTTGGTTCCCTGCCGGGGCTACCTCGTGACTGCAATCAGTCGTTCAGGTGCGCTTCGACCCAATCCAGCCGATCCTGACCCCAGAAGACCTCTCCATCGATGATGTAAGTGGGCGAGCCGAAGACCCCTGCGTCGATCGCGGCCTGTGTGCCATCGTCGTAGGCTTTGACCGTCGCAGGGTCCTGCGCGCGAGCTACGATGACCTCGGCGTCCTGTCCATCGGCACGCAACACGTCCACAACCACCGCTGGATCAGACAGATCACGCTCTTCGGCCCACGTCGCCCTGTGCGCACGCCCGATGAAACCCATCGGCGAAACCCCTGCGTCCTGCAGCGCAAGCACGCACTGCGCAGCAAGGCTTTCATCGACGGGGAAGTGCTTGGGTTCGAGGGTCAGAGGCAGCGCTTTGCGCGCGGACCAGCGGCGCAGCTCGGCGAAGCGGTAGGCTTGACGCTGGGGCGAACGCTTGGCCGGGGGCAGACCACCGGTGGCCGCAAAGACGGCGCCGATCCGCGTGGGGTGGCAGACCACTTTCACATCGTCCCGCTCCGCGATCCGCGCCAAGGCATCGTGGCCGAGGTAAGCGAAGGGAGAGATCAGGGCGAAATAGTAGTGCAGCGTTTTCATCAGTTCCGGTGCTCCGTGGTTCGATGTTAAGAGGGGCCATTGCGCGCCAAAGCAGCGGCGCTACCTCTCTGTACTGGACCTTTAAGCCCCTATGGACCTCGTAGCCACAGTCAAAGACCTCCGCTGGAGCCTTCGTGGGCGTTCGTGGAAGCGGCGCAGCGGCTTGGTTCCGACCATGGGCGCGCTGCACGCCGGGCACCTCTCGCTGGTCCGGGTCGCGCAGCAGCATGCCTCGCGCGTGGCCGCGACCATCTTCGTCAATCCGACCCAGTTCGCGCCCACCGAGGACCTCGCCACCTACCCGCGCACCCTCGAAGCCGACCTCGAAGCCCTCGAAGCGGCGGGCTGTGACGTGGTGTTTGTGCCGGAGGTCGCGACCATGTACCCCGTCGGTGAAGTCACCCGCGTCGCAGTCCCCGGCCCGCTGTCGGAGACCCTCGAGGGCGCTCACCGTCCGCACTTTTTCGGCGGCGTAGCAACAGTGGTGACCAAGCTTCTCGCCAGTGCCCAAGCGG
>CBFHUI010000002.1:0-74951 GCA_965658725.1 Alphaproteobacteria bacterium
TGACCTTTGCTGGAGAGCAGGAGCCGGATTTGATCCTCGATTTTGCCACGTTGACTGGTGCGGCGCGGGTCGCGCTGGGGCCGGATCTGCCGCCAGTGATGGCGCGTGATCGGGCGCTGTCGACGGCTTTGGCTGCCGCAGGGGAGGCGATTGGCGACCCGCTTTGGCCTATGCCGATGCACATGCCTTACGGTCAGCACCTGCGCAGCTCGATCGCTGACATGGGCAACATCACCGAGGGCTTTCCCTTTGCCGGGTCAATCACGGCGGGGCTGTTTCTTGAGCGCTTTGTGCCCAAGGATGTTCCCTGGGCGCACCTCGACGTGTTCTGCTGGAACCCGTCTTCGCGTCCCGGCCGACCCGCAGGCGGGGAAGCGCACGCCGTGCGCGCGGCCATAAACTTTCTGAAGAGTTGGAAGCCGGCGAAGAAGTCCGGGCGCTAGTATCCCAGCTCTGGGTCTACGAGGTTCGAGTAAGGCAAGCCCTTGCGCAACTCCTCAACCGCATCCGACACGGCGAGCACAGCAGTCTCCGGCGTGGTAACCGAGGCGATGTGCGGGGTGATGAACACGCGTGGATGATCCCAGAGCGGGTTGTCGACTGGCAGTGGCTCTTCCCGGAACACGTCAAGCACGGCCACTTCAACTTTGCCCTTATCGAGGGCGGTGATCAGGTCGGCTTCGACCATGTGCCCGCCGCGTCCGACGTTGATGACCGCCGCGCCGGGTGCAAGCCGGTTGAAGGTGCCGCGGCCAAGGATGCCTTCGGTTTCTTCCGTCAGCGGCAGCAGGCAGATCAGGATTTGTGTCCGCGGTAGAAACTTTTCCAGACCATCGAGCCCGTCGAACGTCTGCACCTCGTCGAACGTTTTCGGTGTTCGCGACCAGCCGATGACGTTGAAGCCCATGCCGCGCAGCGCCCCAGCGCAAGCCCGCCCAAGCACGCCCAGACCCATGACGCCCACGGTCATTTCACTGGCCAGTGGCGCAGACTCAGGCTCCCAGACCTTGCGGCCATGGTTGGCGAAGAAGCGGTGCATTTTGCGGGAACAGAGAAGGGTCGCCATGACAACGTATTCGACCATCCCCTGCGTCAGCCCCGGATCCACCATCCGCACCAGTGGTACGTCCTTAGGAAAGGTCGGGTCTTTGAGCATGTGATCTACACCCGCACCAGTCGAGATCACCAGCTTCAGATTGGACATGGAAGCGAGCATGCCTTGCGGCGGTTCCCACGCCACGACGATATCGATGTCATCGGGGTCGCCGACAAAGGGAAAGGTCACGACGTCCACACCCGGGACACGCTGATAGAGCGCATCTTTCCAGCGTCCGATCAGGTAGCGATCTGTTTTCAGCAGCAACTTCATCCTGCGTCCTCCCGCACACACTCAACAGCCAGCGGTGAAGATGCACCGCTGCGGTGAGACTATTGGCGGACGGCTGCGGCCTCGTCTACCGCCAATTCTGTTGCCGCGCGCAGAAGTGCCTTGGTGTAGGCGTCTTGCGGAGCGTCGAACAGGGCGTCAGCCTCACCGCTCTCCACCACTTTGCCGTTGCGCATCACCAGAACGCGGTGTGCCATAGCCCGCACGACCTTGAGGTCGTGGGAGATGAACAGGTAGGCCAGCCCCAGATCGGCCTGCAACTGACGCAGTAGATCGACAAGCTGTGACTGCACGGTCATGTCGAGCGCTGAGGTCGGTTCATCGAGGATAATCAGCTTGGGCGAGAGGATCAGGGCGCGGGCGACCGCGACGCGCTGGCGTTGTCCGCCGCTGAACTCGTGGGGAAAGCGATGACGCGCGGCGGCGTCGAGTCCAACCATCTCCAGCGCTTCGATGACCCGACGTTCAACGTCATCGGCGCCCATGTCTCTGAAGTGCACGCCCAGACCTTCACCGACGATTTCCCCGACCGTCATGCGGGGCGAAAGGCTGGAGAAAGGATCCTGAAAGACGACCTGCATCTGCTGGCGCAGGGACACCATGTCGGCCGGGCGGGCGGCTTCGATCGACTCACCCAGATAGGCGATGGGACCTTCTGAGGACAGCAGTCGCAGGAGCGCCAGACCGAGCGTGGACTTGCCCGACCCAGACTCCCCAACCACGCCGAGGGTTTCGCCCTCGCGGATCGACAGCGATACGCCATCCACCGCCTTGACCGCCCCCACCTGCGTCTTGAGCACGCCAGCGAGAATGGGGAAGTGGACGCGCAGGTCTGTGGTCTCCATGACCGTCTTTGCTGCCGCCGGTACAGGCGCAGGCGCGCCGCTGGGCTGGCTGTCGATCAGCATGCGAGTGTACGGGTGGCTGGGGTCGTTGAGCACGCGCTCAGCGGTGCCAGTTTCGACCACGTGGCCCTTCTCCATGACCACCACGTCGTCTGCCATGGCCTGGACCACGTCGAGGTCGTGGGTGATCAGCAGCATGGCCATGTTCCGCTCCCGCTGTTTCTCGCGCAGCAGTTCGAGGATCTGCGCCTGCACTGTCACGTCGAGCGCGGTGGTCGGCTCGTCCGCGATCAGCAGGTCCGGTTCTTTGGCCAGCGCCATGGCAATCATCACGCGCTGGCGCTGTCCGCCGCTGAGCTGGTGGGGGAAGGCACGCGCCTGCCTGCCTGCATCTCGCAGGCCTACGTCGGCAAGCAGCTCCGGCACCCGTTCACGTGCCGTACGCCAGTCCAGACCCGCATGCTGCACCATGATCTCCGCCACCTGCCGATCGATCCGCTGGACCGGGTTCAGGCTGGTCTGTGGCTCCTGAAAGATCATCGAGATTTCGTTGCCGCGGATGCCACGCAGGGTGCGGGCCTTGCTATGGAGCAGGTTCTGGCCCTTCCACAGCACTTCGCTGTCCGGACTGTGACCTGCGACGGGGTAGGGCAGCAGCTGCAGGATCGACATAGCCGAAACGGTCTTACCTGAACCAGATTCACCAACCAGCGCGGTCGTCCGACCGGCCTGCACAGAAAAGGCGATGTCCTGCGCACCCACGATGCGGCCGTCTGGCGTGTCAAAGAAAACGTCCAGCCGGTTGACGGTCAGCAAACCACTCATGCTGAAGCCTCCGTCTCTGCTACAGGCTGTGTGGCCGTGGCGTTCTTCTTGGGCAGTTTGATGCGGATGGCCTTGCGCGGGTCCATGGCGTTGCGCACGCCCTCACCGATGAAGACCATGAGCATGGTGATCGTCCCCAGTCCGGCGAAGATGGGGTAGACGAGCCACCATTTGGTGATGTTGGCCAAACCCTGACGCGTCATCTCACCCAGCGAAGGCGAACCCGGCGGCATGCCGAAGCCGAGGAAGTCGAGACCAGAGAGAACCGTTACGGACCCGGCCAGTGCGAAGGGCATGAAAGTGATCGTGCCAACCATGGCGTTGGGAAACACGTGTCGCCACATCACCAGCGCATTGCTCACGCCCAGCGCTCGTGCAGCGGTGATGTACTGGTAGTTGCGGGCTTTGAGGAACTCTGCGCGGATTGTGCCCACGTAGCCTGTCCACCCGAAGACGGATAACAGCCCCAACAGCAGCCAGAAATTCGGCTGCACCACGCCCGCGATGGCGATGATGATGAACAGGGTCGGCAAGGAGCCGTAGATCTCTAATATCCGCTGGAAGACCAAATCGACCCAGCCGCCGAAATACCCCATGACCGCCCCTGCTGCGATCCCAACCACGGCTGTAATGGCGACGTACATGAAGCCAAACAGAAAGCTTATTCGGATGCCGTATATGAGACGCGCGACCACGTCGCGGCCCTTGTCGTCGGTGCCCAGCCAGTGGTTGCCGTCAGGCGGACTGGGAAACTCGGACCCGGCATCTTTGACCACGCGCCGATAGTGATAGGGCACCACCGGCCAAACCATGAAGCCATTGTCTTCGATCTCTTCGGCGATGAAGGGGTCGTAGTAATTGGTCGGTCCTGCGAAGCCGTTAAATTCGCTCTCCGGGTATTCGACCACCATGGGAAAGTAGGACTTGCCCTTGTAGCTGACATAGAGTGGCCGGTCGTTGGCGATCAGGTTGGCGAGCAGGCTCGTTCCAAAGATCAGCACCACCATCACCAGTGAGAACAGCGCCCGCTTGTCCGCGAGAAAGCGCAGCCAGCGGCGATAGGCAATTTCCGTCGCGGGGATAAGACCGAGGATCTTGTAAGGCTTGAGCTTCATACCTTGCGCGCCTCAAAGCTGATTCGAGGGTCAATCAGGGTGTAGGAAATGTCCGACACCAGATGCAGGGTCAGCCCCAGCAGCCCTCCGATCCAGATATTGGCGTAGAGCACCGGGTAATCCCGGTTCGACAGGCTTTCCAGCCCCAGCAGGCCCAGCCCGTTGAGGTTAAAGATCCGCTCGATCAGCACAGACCCGGTAAACAGCAGCCCAACGAACAGTCCCGGCAGGCCGGAGAGGACAAGGATCATCGCATTGCGAAAAACGTGGCCGTACATGATCCGGCTTTCGCTCAAACCCTTGGCCCGTGCGGTCGTCACGTATTGTTGGCCCAGATGGTCCATAAAGCTGTTCTTGGTCAGCATCATCAGACCGGCGTAACCACCGACCAGAATCACCACCGCCGGCAAAGCCATATGCCAGAGGTAATCGCCCACTTTCTCGATGAAGGTCATCTCATCGACATTGTCACTGAACAGCCCTTCGAGCGGGAACCACTGCAGGTTCACGGCGAATATCGCGATCAGGGCGATGGCCAGTACAAAGTTCGGAATGGCGTCGATACCCACGACCCCCGTGGTCGTCGCCCAGTCAAAACGGCTGCCATCCTGCCGCGCCTTAGCGATGCCCAGCGGGATGCAGATCATGTAGGTGAAGAGCGCGCCGATGATGCCCAAACCCATGGTCACGGGCATGCGCTCAACGATGACGTCCAGAACAGGACGGCCGTAGCGCAGGGACTCCTTGAAGTCGAAGCGCAGGAAGCTCACGAAGTAGTCACCGAGCCGGACGTACCAAGGTCGATCCAGCCCAAACATCACGCGGTAGCGTTCGAAGGTCTGGGGGTCCATGCCCTCGCGGCCATTATAGCCCTCGATGTCATTGACCCCTTTCCCGACGGCGATCTCACCGCCTTCTTCTGTCGCCTCGCCCACATCACCGGCAGCCCCGATCATCCGGTCGCCCAAGTCGGTCGAAATGCCCTGAAGCTCTGCAATCAGCGCTTCGAGCGGACCTCCCGGGGAGAAGTTGATGATCAGGAAACTCGTCAGGAAGATCCCCGTCAGGGTGATGGGGATCAGCAACAAGCGCCGAATGATATAGGCGAGCATGGACCCTTGAGCCTCCGTTCTGGCGGCTTAAAGTGCGTCGCGACGTTCGTCGAGCGTGACGTCCAGCGCTTCGTCGATCCACCAGCCGGTCGTCGGACCGCCAAGGAAGTCTTCATCACCGCTGTGATCGATGGTGCCGAACTTGTCCCAATAGAGCATGCGGCTCTTATTGTAGTACCACTCCAACACCACCAGATGCTCGCTCGTCAGGACGCGGTCGAGCGCCTTTGAGACCTGGTTCAGTTCTTCCCGGTTATCCGCACTGGTGAGCTGCGCGATCAGGTCGTCCAGCACTTCACTCTCATAGCCGTGGAAGGCAATCGAGCCCGGCGTTGCAGCCAGTTCAGAAGACCAGTAGTAGCGCATCTGCGTGCCCGGCGTGTAGGACGCGCGGTATACGTAGTCGGTCATGTCGAAGTCGCGGGTTCTGATCTTCTCGATCCACTGCGTTGGATCGAGCAGGCGGAATTCCGCGTCGATGCCCAAACGTTCGAGGTTCTCCACCCATGGCAGGATATAGCGCTCGGAGTCAGGGGAGCTGTCCACGATTTCAAGCGCAAACTGCTCACCGTCCGCGTTGACCAGCTTGCCGTCTTCGAGGTTCCAGCCGGCCTCAGAAAACAGGTTCAGCGCCGCACGGAGATTGTCGCGGTTGTTCCCGGAGCCGTCGGTCTCGGGGTAGCTGTACTGCTCACCAAATACCGTCGCAGGCAGCTGTCCAGGGTACTTGGCATCGAGTTCCTGGAGGATCTCCAGCTCGCGCCCGGTTGCGACACCAGTTGCTTCCAGCTGGGAGTTTTCAAGGTGCGAGTTCTGGCGGATGTAGCGGCCATAGAACAGCTGCTTGTTGGTGAACTCAAAGTCAAAGGCCAAGCCGATGGCTTCACGCACGCGACGGTCTTGGAACTTTTCCTTTTGCAGGTTGAAGAACATGGCCTGTGTGTTCTGAATGTTGTTGTCGTCGAATTCCTTCTTGATCAACAGGCCTTCAGCAATCGCGGGCAGGTCTTCGGCCTTGTAGTCGTTGACCCATGCCTTCATCTGGTTTTCCGCGCGCATGTCGATCTCGCCGACTTTGATCGCGTTCCGCAACGTGGTTACGTCGTTGTAGTAGCGGTAGCGCAGTGTTTGGAAGTTCGCGGCACCCTTGGCCCACGGGAAGTCGTTGCCCCAGTAGTCCATGCGGCGCTCATAGACGATGTAATCCTCGTCTTTGTGCTCCTTGATCCGGTACTCGCCCGAGCCTTCTGGGTAGACGTCGAGGAAGATCTCCTGCGGGTCGCGGTCTTCCCAGAAGTAGCGCGGGATGATCGGTTCGCCGCCGATGGTAAAGGGCGCGTTCCGGTCTGTGTTGTCTTCAGTGAAGGAGAACTTCACGCGGTTGCCGTCGAGCACTTCGATGCTCTCGACCATAGCAAAGGCGTCCTTGAAGCCCGGCCAGCCCTTCTCGATCTGGTAGTCAAAAGTGAACTTGACGTCGTCTGCTGTTACCGGCGTGCCATTGGCCCAGCGCGCTTCGTTGCGCAGCTTGTAGATGACCCAAGCCCGGTCCTTCGGCATCTGGATGGACTCCGCAAGAATGCCGTAGGAGGTGTCCAGCTCGTCCGCAACGCCGCCGAGCATGCTGTCATAGAGCAGCCCCAGGCCCGACGCATCGTCACCACGACCGTTGAGGTCGTTGAAGTCGTTAAACCCGCCGATCACGCCCGATACGTACTCACCGTAGATCGGCGCGTTCGGGTTCAGGTAAGGGTAGGACTCAAGGTCAGCCGGGTATTTGGCGTCGCCGTCGAATTTGTTGATGAAGTGCTGGATCGGAGCGTCAGACTCGTCTTGCGCTCCCACAATACCGCCAACGGTCAGGCTCAAAGCAGCCACGGCCAGTGCGCCATTTTTGAACAAAGAGGTCATGGTCGTTTCCCAGTTTGTTGTGAATTCACCTCGCCTGAACGGGCGGGCGTTTAGAAGATCTGCTAGCGTCAAAATGGGGCAAATCAACAGACAAAAAAGGCCACGCGGTCATATGTCCGGTGGCCCCTCTCGTGTTTATGATCGGCTTTTCGCTTAATCTGCGCCAGAAGCCTCATGCGCTTCAACCGCAGCGAGATCTTCTGCTGTCGGCTCTGGAAGAGCCATCGGTGCGTCTGCTTGCTGGAACATCCATGCGATCAGGTTGGCGCGGTCTTCATCGTCCTTGAGGCCGGCGAAACCCATTTTAGTGCCGGGTGCCCATGCCTTTGGCTTGAGCAGGAAGCCGTCGAGCGCTTCCGCGGTCCATGCGCCTTCGATCCCGGAAAGCGCGCCGGAGTAGGCGAAGCCTTCAGCAGCTGCGATGTCCGTGCCGACAATGTTCCAAAGTGCCGGACCCAGCTTCACCGCGCCGCCCTTTTCAAAAGCGTGGCAGGTGGTGCACTTGGCCGCATTCTTTGGGCCCAGAGCCGGGTTTGCGGACGCCAGACGAACGGCAATCGGCGTGATGAATTCTTCTTCTGTATCTGCCGAGACAGACTCAGGAACCGGGAACCCGTAAGCGACTTTTCCGTGGTGGTCGCCGTGGTGTTCGGGGTCGTAAGTCTTGGTGATCTGAACGAAAGTCAGACCCAGGAAAGCGGCGAAAAGGATCGACGCAAAGATCAGAAAGGAATTGCTCATCGGCGAGACCTGCTGTGGACTAATTGGCTCTAATCCCCCAAAGGAAGATGAGAGACTGGAATACGGTGTGTTGGATGGCCCAAGGGGCCGGAAAACGCAAGGGCTGCGACACCTCAATCGGGGTCCGCGAACGCCGGTGCAGGGTCACGGTTTATGCAAGCGAAGCCTTAAATCATTGGGATGGAATACATGAAGGTCGCATTTCAGGGCGAACTGGGTTCGAACTCACACACAGCTGTTTTGCAGTTCTTTGCTGATCAGGCCGTAGAAACGCTGCCTTGCCGCACCTTTGACGACGCCTTCAATGCTGTGCCGAGCGGCCAGGCTGACGCGGCGATGATTCCGATCGACAACTCATCCAACGGCCGCGTTGCGGACGTGCATCACCTGTTGCCGAAGAGCGGTTTGCACATCGTCGGTGAACACTTCCTGCCCATCCGGTTCCAACTCATGGGCTTGCCCGGCACCCGGGCTGAAGACGCCCGGCAAGTGCTCAGCCACGTTCACGCGCACGGGCAATGCCGCTCAGTCATTCGGAAATATGGCTATGAGTCTGTGACGGTGCACGACACCGCTGGAGCTGCCAAAATGATCGCGGAGGCTGGCGATCCGTCGCAGGTCGCGCTGGCGCCGGCGCTGGCCGCTGAGCTCTACGGCCTCGACATCCTGCAAGCCGACGTGAGTGACAACGAGGACAACACCACGCGCTTTGTCGTGCTGGCCCCTGAGCCCTACGAAATCACCGGGGCTGAGCCTTCGATGGTAACGTCGCTGGTATTCAAAACCCGTTCCGTCCCTGCCGCGCTCTACAAGGCCCTGACCGGCTTTGCGACCAATGGCGTCAACATCACCAAGCTGGAAAGCTACATCGTCGATGCGAGCTTTGCTGTGGCGCAGTTCTATGCGGACATTGACGGGGCAGCGACCGATCCCACGGTCGCACTGGCGCTGCAGGATCTGGAGTACTTCAGCGAGACCGTGCTGATCCTCGGCTCTTACCCCGCCAGCTCCTTTCGCGGCAGCTGATCCGGCAGACTAAAGCGCAAAGGCTAAAGGGTCTCCGGTGAGGATTTTAGCCACGTCTCGATCATAAAGCGTGCAATCGAGTCCTTGCGTGGCAGGCGGAAATCGTCGGAGCCGCGCAGGTCGTTGATCTGATCCCGCGTGTACCAGTCGGCCCGCTCCAGCTCGTCAAAGTTAACCGCCAGTGTTGTATCTTCCGCCCAGGCGAAAAAGCCGATCATCAATGAATTGCTGAAGGCCCAAGGCTGGGACGCCGCGTAGCGCACTTTTCCCACGGACAGGCCGACTTCTTCCTCGACCTCTCGCACAACCGTCTGTTCCAGCGTTTCCCCGGCATCGACATAGCCTGCAAGGATGGAGTGAATCGTGGGCGGGAAGTTATGGTTTCTGGCCATGACGCAGCGCTCCCCGCTGGGGTCTTGGACCAGCATGATCGTCGCGGGATTGATGCGGGGAAACAGAAACTCGCCACAAGCCTCGCTGGTACACCGCCGCTCCAGCCCGGCCTTGGCCAGCGTCGTCTCGCTGCCGCAACGCCCGCAGAACTTGTGCGAGCGGTGCCAAGCCAGCAGGTGGCGGCCATAGGCGCCGACGCCGACGCGGAAGGGGTCAAGGTTCGGTCCGGTCATCCACGGATCGATAAAGCTGCCCTGCACCGGCCCCGCCACATCGGGCGCCTCGCCGTCGGCGCTCTGCTGGCTGGAGATGTCAGCGGCAAAGTACGGCACGCCGTCCTTGAGGCCGAGGAACACCACCGTATCGCGCTCTGTCAGCGCGCTGTTAGGCCAGTTGAGCAGGCTCTCCCCGTCCGCACTCATCAACACTCGACGCCGCCAGACCGGCATGATCACGGCGTTATCGCTGCGCAGCGCTTGAGCAATCGCGTCATCGTCCCGGCGATCCAGGCCATCACGCTCCAGCCCCTCAAAGGTATAGGGCAGACGGGATCCGGACAGGTCACGGGACGCGTCCTGAAACGCTCGCGGCGTCTGATCCCCCAGCTGAGCGCGGCGCGGAACCGAGCTGGGAGAGGGGTCGTCGCGGTCAAGATGCGCGGGCGAAAGGGGTCTGACTTCGTCGTCTGAGTTCATGCGTTATCTTGCAAGCCGCTCGGCTGTGTTCCATATAAGGTTTGAAGGTTGGGGCGGACGTGCCTCTCGCCAACCCGGTCAGGTCCGAAAGGAAGCAGCCGCAACGAGGTCGGCTCGGGTCGTTCCAATCTTCCCTTGAATATCATTCTGCTCCCCTGTGTAGCGTAAAATGTCCTCCAGAGCATTGCGCAGCCACGGCGAGAACGTGGATAAAGTGGCGAATGGACCTCTCCCCACCCGATAGTCAGGCTCAGGACCACGGCGAATACGTCGTTTTGGCGCGCAAGTATCGTCCGCGCGACTTCTCGACCATGGTTGGCCAAGACGCGCTGGTGCGGACCTTGCGGAATGCCTTCGAGACAGGCCGCCTCGCCCATGCTTTCCTGCTGTCGGGCGTTCGCGGGGTCGGCAAGACGACGACCGCGCGGATTGTCGCACGCGCGCTGAACTGTCAGGAAGACGGGCGCACGACCCCCGCCGCAGACCCCTGCGGCACCTGCGATTCGTGTCGCGCGATCAGTGAAGACCGCAGCGTAGACGTCCTCGAGATCGACGCCGCCAGTCATACGGGCGTGGAAAACATCCGCGACATCCTTGACGGGGTGAAATACGCGCCGGTTTCCTCACGCTACAAAATCTACATCATCGACGAAGTGCACATGCTCTCTAAAGGCGCGTTCAACGCGCTGCTGAAGACGCTTGAGGAGCCACCTGCGCACGTCAAATTTCTGTTTGCCACGACTGAAGCGGATCGCGTGCCGATTACGGTGCGCAGCCGCTGCCAGCGCTTTGATCTGCGCCGGATCTCGGCTGATGATCTGGTCACGTACTTTGCCACGTTAGCCGAAAAGGAAGGCGTGAGCGTCGAGGACGAGGCTCTGCGCCTGATCGCGCGGGCGGCGGACGGGTCGGCCCGGGATGGTTTGTCCCTGCTCGATCAAGCGATTGCGCTCAGTCAGGGCAGCGTCGGCGTTGAAGACGTGCGCGCCATGCTGGGGCTATCGGACCAGAGCCGAATCATCGACCTGTTCAAAGCCATCGCCGGAGGGCAGCCCGATGCTGCTCTTGCCGTGTTCGACGGCCTCTACACCGACGGTGCAGACCCTGCCGCCGTCATCCGTTCGATCGCAGAGTTCACCCACGACCTAACCCGCCTGCACGTCACCAAGGGCGACGCGGATCTGGGGGCTGGTGAAGCCAATCGGGAGGCCATTCTGGCGCTTGCGCGGGGTCTCTCTGTGCCCCAACTGAGCCGGTTTTGGCAGGCCTCACTGACAGGTCTGGCTGAGGTTCAGTCTGCCTTCCAGCCTTCGATGGCGGCTGAAATGGTGCTGATCCGGTTGAGCCACCTCGCACTCCTGCCCGATCCGGGACAACTGGTTACGCAGATACGCGACGCCGGTGCGGCGCAGGCTCCACCCGAAACGCCGCCACCGCCTTCGGGCGCCCCCGGGGGCGACACCAGCCCGCGAGTAGCGCTGGCGCCTTCCGGTGCCCCCGTGTCAGCGTCAGACCCAGCACCAAGAACCCCTGACGCGCGCGCTGCTGCCGCGTCAACGCCCACACCGATTGTGGATGCTGCGCAGGTCAAGGCCCCGCCGGTTTCCGATGAACTTCCCCCGGAACCGCCTCTTGCTGAACCGATGGAAGGCCCGGACTGGGGCGACATTCCGCTGCCCGATGACGATGGCCTGGCGATCGACGCTCTCACCATGGACAGCGATGGCGACATTCAACCCGATGCGGAGCCGGAAGTGCTGACCTTGCCCGCTGGGTTCGAAGGGCTGATTGATCTGGTGGCTGAGAACGCTTCCCCGCTTCTAGGTGCGCAGATGTCCGAAGACGTGCACCTCGTGCGCTTCCAGCCGCCCCGGCTGGAACTTCGCCTGACCTCCCGCGCACCCCGCGATTTACCGCGCCAGTTACAAGACGCCGTGCTGCGCCTGACCGGCGAAACGCTGACGGTTGCGATTTCGGACGAGGAAGGTGAATTGCCTGTCGCAGAAGCCCGCCGCCGCGCGCGACAGCACGAACTCGACCAAGCCGCAAAACACCCCACCGTGCAGGCTGCCTTGCAGGCTTTCCCAAGCGCAAAAGTGCAGGATGTACGCTACAAACCCAACGCAACACCTCAGGAGTAGGCCCGCGATGAAGAACCTCGGAAACATGATGAAGCAGGCTCAGGCCATGCAGGCCAAGATGGCCGAAGCTCAGGCACGGCTGGAGCAGATGACGGTCGAAGGCGCCTCTGGCGGCGGTATGGTTAAGGTCGTGCTCACGGGTAAGGGCGAGATGAAGGGGCTCACCATCGACCCCAACCTGATCGACCCGGACGACGCGGAAGTGCTCGAAGACCTGATTATCGCTGCGCACAATGACGCCAAGGCCAAGTCCGAAGAGATGATGGCCGAGGAGATGAAGGCTGTTACCGGCGGCCTGCAACTGCCTCCCGGCATGAAGATGCCGTTCTAAGATGATCCTCGGCGACCTCGAACCGCTGCTGAAGCTGCTGGGGCGCTTGCCGGGTGTGGGGCCGCGCTCTGCTCGGCGGCTAGCGTTGGAGTTGATCCAGAACAAGGATTCGCTCATGCGCCCGCTGGCCCACGCGCTCAGCGAGACCGCCGACGCGGTCCGGGCCTGTGACACGTGCGGCAATCTCGACACGCAAAGCCCTTGCCGCATCTGCCAGTCGCCCAGCCGCGCTGATGAGCAGGGTCGGGCGGTGCTGTGTGTGGTGGAAAGTGTCAGCGATCTTTGGGCGCTGGAACGCTCAGGCAGCTTCAAGGGGCGGTACCACGTCCTCGGCGGCACCCTGTCAGCGCTCGACGGGCGGGGGCCGGATCAGTTGCGGGTCGGCTCGCTGATGGAGCGGGTTCGGCGCGGGGAAGCGAAGGAAGTGATCCTTGCGCTGTCGGCGACGGTGGACGGTCAGACGACCTCCCACTACCTCGCCGAACGTCTGCGCGAGCTTGGTGCGGAAGTCAGCGCGGTGGCGCAGGGCGTGCCGGTCGGCGGGTCGCTTGAGTACCTTGACGACGGCACGCTATTGGCCGCGATGAACGCGCGGCGGTCTGTCTAGGACGCGCCGCTCGCCGTGTCGGCTTTGGCCAGAACAACCGTGGTGCTGTCCACGTCCACCACTTTGGCAAACGTTCCGACATCAAAGGTCTCGTCCGATTTGGCCCGCCAAACGGTGTCGCCAATACGAACCGAGCCGGAGACCCCGGCCCGTACGGGACGATGAACTTCAACCACCTGCCCGATCATCGACGCGCCGCGATCGTTCAGGTCGTTGTCTTCACTCGAACTGAGGAAGCGTTTCCACAGGTTTCGGCCAACGATCAAGCCAACCAGCGATGACACGCCAAACAGCAACAGGTTCATCATCGGGAAGTCACCGGGCAGCGCCCACGCCAGCCCGGCGGTCAGAATGCCCCCGATCCCAAACCACAGCAGCACCGTCCCCGGCACCGTCAGTTCCAGCAGCAAAAATCCGAAGCCCAGAGCCAGCCAGAACCACGGGGCGGCGAAGAGTTCAAAGAATCCCATCGGGTCAGGCCCTCCCTTACTTGCTGCTCTGATCGAGCGATGCTTTGGCCAGCTCGGAAATGCCACCAATGGCACCGATCACACTGGACGCTTCCAGCGGCATGAACACCAACTTGCCGTTGTTCGACGCTGCGATGTCCTTCAGCGCAGTGATGTAGTTGTTGGCGACGAAGTAATTCACGGCCTGCACGTCCCCTTCGGCAATCGCCTTAGAGACCATTTCAGTTGCGCGCGCTTCTGCTTCAGCTTCACGCTCGCGTGCTTCTGCATCGCGGAAAGCGGCTTCGCGGCGGCCTTCGGCTTCAAGGATGAGGGACTGCTTCTCACCCTCGGACTTCAGGATCTCTGCCGCCCGGAAGCCTTCAGCCTCCAGAATATTCGCCCGCTTTTCCCGCTCAGCCTTCATCTGCCGTGCCATGGCGTCGACCAGATCGCGCGGTGGGGTGATGTCCTTGATTTCCACACGGGTTATTTTCACGCCCCAAGGGTCGGATGCGTCGTCTATCACGCGCATGAGCGACTCGTTGATCCGGTCACGGTTGGACAGTATTTCATCCAGATCCATGGAGCCGACAACCGTACGGATGTTGGTCATGGTTAGGTTGACGATCGCCCGCGTGAGGTTGCGGACCTGATAGGAGGCGCGCGGGGTATCAACGACCTGGTAGAAGACAACGCCGTCCACGGTAACCATCGCGTTGTCTTTGGAGATCACTTCTTGGCTCGGGATGTCGAGCACTTGCTCCATCACGTTCATTCTGATGCCAACGCGGTCAAAGAACGGGACGATGATGTGCAAGCCCGGATCGAGCAGGCGGGTGAACTTGCCGAACCGCTCAACCGTCCACTCGTTCCCCTGCGGCACGGCCTTAACCGCCCCGGTGACGAGGAACACGATGACGAGGAAGACGGCAATAATGACGATCGAGCCGAAGCTCATGAAAACGCCGAACAATTCCATTGTTTAGTCCCTTCTTTTCCGCTGATTTTGACACGCATTGACGCTAAGCCTTGCGCATAACAGATATGTGAACCCAAAGGCGAGTCCGCAAGGGGTTCCGCCCCTCGCCTGACGCCGGTTGTCAGGGCCGATGCGCGGCGATACCTATGGCAGCACATCGTTATTTTTCTGACAAAAAGAGGCGACCATGGCGGTTCTGCCCATTCTCATCGCGCCACACCCGACGCTCAAAGCCAAAGCCAAGCCGGTCAAGGAGGTGAACGACACCCTCCGCACCCTGCTCGATGACATGTTGGAAACCATGTACGACGCCCCCGGTATCGGGTTGGCCGCGAATCAGATCGGCTCGCTTGAGCGTGTGCTTGTCATGGACTGCGGCTCACGGGAAGACGACGAGGCGCCGCGCCCGATCAAGATCATCAACCCTGTGATCACCGGCGTCTCTGAGGAGCTTTCGACCTATGAGGAAGGCTGCCTGAGCATCCCCGAGCAATACGCCGACGTGGAGCGACCTGCTGCGGTACGGGTGAAGTACCTCGACGAAACCGGTGCAACGCAGGAGCAAGTCTTTACTGGACTGGAAGCGACCTGCGTGCAGCATGAGATCGACCACCTCGACGGTATCCTGTTCGTCGATCACTTGAGTAACCTCAAGCGCAACATGCTGATGAAGAAACTCAAAAAGCTGGTGAAGGAACGCGAGGAAGGCGTCGAGCATGACGACTGAAGCCGCCGCGCGCTGGGCTCACGATAGCCTCGAGATCACCGATGCCTTCGGCCGTGTCGTCCCGATCTCCCTGCGCTACAACACCGGCTTTCTCGATGCCGCTGTGCGGGCGAGCGTGCAGGACTGTGTGACGTTCTTCTGGCGCTTCGAAGAAGACGCACTCATGGGCGCAGGCGGACCGTCGCCTGAACTGGAAGCTGGGTTGGCTGAGATGGAAACCGCATTGATCAGTGCAATTCCGGGTGATGGCGGGTCGCTGGTCGCGGTGCGCCTCGGGAACGGCATGGTCGAATACGCCGTCGCTTTTTTCTCCGAAGCTGCGCACGAAAGCTTTGCAGAGGCCTTTGAGCCGCCCGAAGCTTTCTTCAACAAATTCGCCGCGCAGCAGTTCGCGCACGGCCACGAATTCTGGCCCGAATACCTGCCACAAGGCTTTGAAGCGAAGGGGTAGGGCGGTGCGTCTGGTCTTTATGGGAACGCCCGAGTTTTCCGTTGTTGCCCTGCAAGCGCTGATCGATGCAGGGCACGAGATCGCCTGCGTTTATTCCCAGCCGCCCCGACCCGCAAAGCGCGGGCAAAAGGAGCGACCGAGCCCCGTTCACGCTCACGCTGAGGCCAATGGTCTGCCCGTTCGCACGCCACTATCTTTCCGAGATCCAGCAGAGCGGGACGCCTTTGCAGCGCTCGACGCAGACGTTGCGGTGGTTGTTGCTTACGGTCTCATCCTGCCTCAAGCGGTCCTGGACGCGCCGGCTCGCGGCTGTCTGAACATCCACGCCAGCCTTCTCCCCCGTTGGCGCGGCGCCGCGCCAATTCACCGCGCGATCGAGGCGGGTGACGCTGAAACAGGAGTGGGGATCATGCAGATGGAAGCGGGCCTGGACACGGGTCCGGTGCTGCTCGAGGAGCGGCTGAGCATCGGGGCGAGCGAGACGACAGGGCAGCTGCACGACCGCCTTGCTGCGCTGGGCGGGCGGTTGATCGTGTCCGCGCTGGCCCAGCTCGAGACTCTGATCCCTGCACCGCAGCCCGAGACGGGCGCTAGCTACGCCCACAAGATCGACAAGGCAGAGACACGCATCCTCTGGGCCGATGCCGCATCCACGGTTGCGCGCCGCATCAATGCCTTCAGCCCCTTTCCCGGCGCGTGGTTCGAGTTGGGCGGGGAGCGGGTCAAGGCGTTGCAGGCAGAGCCTGCCAATGGCTCGGGCGAACCGGGGGAAGTGCTGGCGGGCGACGGTCTAATCGTCGCTTGCGGCGAAGGGGTCGTGCGGCTGCTGACTGTGCAACGCGCGGGCAAGAAAGCCGGGTCTGCCGAAGACTTCCTGCGCGGCAATCCACTTGCCCCCGGCACGGTCCTCGCCTGATGCCCCGCTTCGCGATCAAGCTGGAATACGACGGCACACCATTCATGGGCTGGCAGTATCAGGAGCATGGTCCCTCAGCCCAAGGCGTGGTTATGGACGCGTTCCGCGCGTTTACCGGCGAAGACCTGACGATTTACGCCAGCGGTCGCACCGATGCCGGGGTGCATGCGCTGGGGCAGGTGATCCACGTGGACATCGCCAGCGACCGCTTTGACGCCAATCGGGTGCGCGAAGCCCTCAACGGCTGCTTGCGCCCGCATCCCGTGGCAGCGCTGGAGGTGATGGAGGTGGATGAGGCGTTCCACGCCCGGTTTTCCTGCATCGGCCGCGCTTATCGCTATGTCATCGTGAACCGTCGACCGGGGCTGACGCTGGACCGAGACCGGGCTTGGCTGGTTAAGTCGCGGCTGGATGCTGACGCCATGGACGAAGCGGCGCAGGCGCTGATCGGCAACCACGATTTCACGTCGTTCCGCGCCATTCTGTGTCAGGCAAAATCGCCGGTGAAGACGCTGGACTCTCTGCGCGTTTGGCGTACCGGCGAGCGCGTCATTGTCGAAACCGCTGCTCGGTCCTTCCTGCACAATCAGGTGCGCAACATGGTCGGCACGCTGGTCGAGGTCGGCGCAGGGCGAAAGCCGGTTGAGTGGGTGCAAGAGGTGCTGGAAGCGCGCAATCGGCAGGTCAGCGGCCCCAAGGCACCGGCCTGCGGGCTCTATTTTCTCCGCGCAGTTTACCCGGAAAAGTACCGCTGGAGCAGTGAGGCGTAGATCCCGGTCAGCGCATCAAGGTCGGCGACGTCCACGCGCTCATCGACTTTGTGCATGGTCTGCCCGACCAACCCGAACTCAGCGACGGGGCAAATGTCCTTGATGAAGCGCGCGTCGGAGGTGCCGCCTGCGGTCGAGTATTCTGGACGACGGCCCGTGCACTCTTCCACCACATCCGCGATCAGTGCGCCAAAGGCTTCGGGCGGATAGATGAAGCTCTCCCCCGAAATTCTGTAGCGGTAGGAAACGTTCGCTTTGAACGGCTCCACCGCCGCGTCAATCCGAGCGCGCAGGCTGTCGCTGCTGTGCTCATCGTTGAAACGGAAGTTGACCGTCGCGCTGGCCTTTGCGGGGATGAGGTTGTCTGCACTGTTGCCGACATCAAAGGTGACAACCTGCGCGGAAGATGCCTGAAAGTGCTCAGTCCCGCTGTCCAGCGGCTCAGCGGTCAGCGCAGAAAGCACGCTTAGCAGCGGGTGCACAGGGTTGTCGGCCAGATGTGGATAGGCGACGTGGCCCTGCGTGCCAACGCTCTCAAAGTACGCGGTGACGGAGCCACGCCGTCCGATCTTGATCGACTCACCCAGCACGGAAGGGTTGGTGGGTTCGCCTACGATGCAGACGTCAGGCCGCTCGCCTACTTCGGCCATCCAGTCGAGCAGGGCGCGGGTGCCGTCCGTGGCTGGGCCCTCTTCGTCGCCGGTGATGATCAGGGAGATCGCGTCGCCCTCGGCGCGTGCGGCGAGGACTTGTTCGACGGCTCCCATGAAGCACGCCACGCCAGACTTCATGTCCACCGCGCCGCGCCCATAGAGCACGCCATCGACCACGTCCGCGCCAAAAGGCGGGTGGGTCCAGGCCGCTTCATCGCCGACCGGCACGACGTCCGTGTGACCGGCAAAGGCAAAGTGTCGGCCATTGCTGGCACCGCGGTTGCCGAACTTGACGAAAAGATTGGGCGTGCCGTTGCGGTCAACCCGCTCGGACCAGCCGCCCAGCCGCTCCGCCCACGCCGCGATGTAAGCCAGCGCCCCGCCTTCTACCGGCGTCACCGACGGGCATTGGATCAGGGCGCGGGCGTGGTCGAGGGCAGGGCTGGACATGGGTCGATCAGTCCCGCAGCAGTTCGTTGATGCCGGTCTTCGAGCGCGTCTGCGCGTCAACCCGCTTGACGATGACCGCGCAGTACAGCGACGGACCGTCGCCCGTCTTGGACGGCAGCGCGCCCGGCACGACAACCGAGTAAGACGGCACGCGGCCCATGTGCACTTCGCCGGTCGCGCGATCGACGATCTTGGTCGACGCTCCGATGTAAACACCCATGGAAAGAACCGCGCCTTCTTCGACGACCACGCCTTCGGCCACTTCTGAGCGCGCGCCGATGAAGCAGTTGTCTTCGATGATCACCGGACCCGCCTGCAATGGCTCCAGAACCCCACCGATCCCCGCACCGCCGGAGATGTGGCAGTTCTTGCCGATCTGTGCGCAAGAGCCGACGGTCGCCCAGGTGTCAACCATGGTGCCTTCGTCCACGTAAGCGCCCAGGTTCACGAAAGATGGCATCAGCACCACACCCTTGGCGATGTGCGCAGAGCGGCGAACCACCGCGCCCGGAACGGCACGGAAACCGGCGGCAGCGAACTGCTCCGGGCCCCAATCGCCGAACTTGAGCGCAACCTTGTCCCACCCCGGTGCACCGCCGCAAGCGCCGTCCATGACGGCCATGTCATTCAGGCGGAAGCCAAGCAGAACGGCTTTCTTCGCCCACTGATTCACGGTCCACTGGCCCACGGCCTGCTTCTCCGCAACCCGGAGCGTCCCATTGTCCAGCGCGTCGAGCGTCGCGTTTACAGCGTCCCGCACTTCACCTTGGGTCGAGGCGTTGATGTTGTCGCGGTCATCGAAGGCAGCTTCGATCAGGGTTTCCAGACGAGCGAGATCCATGACGTTCTCCTGAGGCCAAAAAAGATAAAGTTGAGGTCTGTGCGTTAGAGACTTGAATGCACGGTGTCGTTCAGAAACGCCGTCAGGTCCAATACAGAATGGTCAATGAAGCCATCCCCATCCTCAAGGCCCATGTTCCCCCAAGCCGTATCGGTCACAATGTGGGCGGTCGCCATGCCCAGTGTCTTTGCCGTCCGCAGGTTCTTGGGGCTGTCTTCAAAGAAGATCGAGCGGGTCGGATCGACCTCGTGCTCCGCAAAGAAAGTCTCAAAGGCGATCGGGCGCGGCTTGGGCTTAAAGTCGATGGTTCGGATGTCTGCGATGGCTTCAAAGGCATCGGGCTTGAAGCCGAGTTGGTCGAGACAGGCCTCCGCGTGTTCCTTGAAACCATTGGTAAACACCAGCACGCGGCCCGGCAGTCGGTCCACAGCGTCGACGAGCGCGGGGCTATGCGGAATGCGGCCGTAGTCGACCTGCATCAGAAACCGCGCGTAAGCGTCCACGTCGATCCCGCACTCGGCCACCAGTCCCGACAGCGTGGTCCCGTATTCGAGGAACAAGCGCCGCTGCTCCAGCTTTGCGTCAGCCAGCGGGATATCCATGGTCTCCGCCACATAGAGGCCCATGCGCTCTGCGATCTGCGGGAAGAAATTCGAACTCGCGGGATAGAGCGTGTCGTCGAGGTCGAAGACCCACGTGTCAATGGTCGAAAAAGGCATGGTGCGCGTCTCTGCTGCTTCTGTCTGCCTTGGATGAACGCTCTGCTTGCATTTGCCAAGTCCAAGGGACGGGAAAATTAATCCCCGACTCTGCGATTTTTGGTCGCTCGAATCGGCTAAATGCTTTAAATTATGCGACTAATTGCGACAGGAGACGGTTTTGACTGAATCGCGTTTGGATAGTTCGCTCGGTTTTTGGAGCGGATGGCGGCGGTATGCGCTGGCCTTGGGGGCTTTGCTCTTCCTGTTTGCTCTGTTGTTTTGGGCTTTTGCAGAACTAAACCGCCACAACAAGAACATCCAGACCGGGGGTAACAACTCGCCTTTCTGGCGCATCGGCGAGGTCGAAACCGCTCTCTTGCGCTACATCAACGCTATGGATCTCTATCGCTCGCTTGACCCGGAAAGCTCCCCGGTCGCGGTGGTGGACTCCTACGAAGTCCTGCTCAGCCGCGTCTCCCTGTTCCAAAACGCCGAGAACATGCGCGCGGTCGCTGAGATCGACGGCGCGGCGACTTCTTTGAACGCGCTCTATGGTGAGCTGATTAACTTGCAGCCGCAAATGGAGCTCCTCGCCGCCAACGGCCTCACGGGCGGACAGATCAAGGCCGTGCGCGAGTCCATGAACGGGTTCGCTTGGGAGTTCAGCGGCTATCCAAGAGAGGCTATGGCGGTGCAGGAGCGGTTGATCACCGACGTGCAGCGCAAGGTGCGGAATACCTACAACCTACTGGCCATCATCTTTCTCTTCATTGTCGCGACGGGCGGCATCATCGCCTTTTTCGTTTTCCGCGAACGCAGTCTGGCGATCGAGACGCAGAACTATCTGGCTACCGCGATCGAGACCATGCCTGATGCCTTCGCGCTCTACGACGCGGAAGACCGCCTTGTGCTGTCCAACCAGCGCTTTCGGCAGAATCACGGCATGACGTTGGATGAGGCGCAAAGCGGTCCGGCCTTCACCGCGTTGCTCAAGCGCGATCTGGCCGCTCAGCGGTTCCCCGCTGCCGCTGACAACGGTCAGGCGTGGCTCAACAAGCGTGTCGCTCGACACACCAATCCAACCGCTCCTTTCGAAGAACCCTTCATGCGCGATCGTTGGCTGCAAATCGCAGAGCGCCGGACGCGGCGGGGAGAGGTCGTCTCGATTGCCACGGACATCACCCAGCTAAAGCGTCGCGAGTTTGAGCTGGAGGAATCCACCCTGCGCTTCCGCCAGCTTGCCGAAGCGTCTTTTGATGGGATTGTCGTCGTTGAAGACCGCCGGATTAGCCGCTTTAACGACCATGTCAGCGATATTTTCGGCTGGGAGCCGTCGGCGCTGCAGGGGGAAGTGATTGACATTCTTTTTGCGCCCGGCGCTGAAGAGGTCTGGAACACCGCACTGGACAACGAGGCCTTACGCACGCGGGAGACGCTCGCCAAGCACCGCGACGGGCACGTCTTTAACGTCGAACTGTCCTCTCGCACGATTATGCAGGGTGAAGATGGGTCAGAGATCGTCTTCTCCATCCGCGATATCTCCGAGCGCAAGCAGGCAGAAACCGAAATGCGCGCTGCGAAGGACGCTGCCGAGGCTGGGTCACGCGCGAAATCGGACTTCCTGGCCATGATGAGCCACGAAATTCGAACGCCGATGAATGCCATCATGGGCATGACCACCATGCTGATGAAGTCGGACCTCGACCCTCAGCAGAAAGCCTTTGCAGCCACGGCGCAAGATTCAGCGGAAGGCTTGCTGGTCATCCTCAACGACCTGCTCGATCTCTCCAAGCTCGAAGCCGGCAAGCTGAACTTCGAAGAAGCGAACTTCGACCTGCCCGAGCTGGCGCGCGGCGTGATGGAGTTGCTTTCCTCGCATGCGGATGAAAAGGGCCTGGCGGTTCATGGCGACTGGCACGACCTATCCCACCCGCGGGTCAAAGGCGATCCGACGCGGGTGCGGCAGCTGCTGCTGAACCTGCTTGGTAACGCGATCAAGTTCACTGAAGAGGGCAATGTCACCCTGCGGATCAGTCAGGAGACCCCGGCTGAAACCGGTCGCATTGGAACCTTTGTTGAAGTGATCGACACCGGAATTGGGATCTCGCGCGAGCAGCAAGACCGGCTCTTTGTGCCCTTCACTCAGGCGGATGAAACCGTCAGCCGCCGCTTTGGCGGGACCGGGCTGGGTCTGGCGATCTGCCGACGATTGGTCGATGCCATGGGTGGTGAGATCGGTGTTGCGTCCGAAGAGGGTAAGGGCGCGACGTTCTGGTTCCGCTTGGAATTCGACGCGGCCACCGGCGAAACGATCACAGCGGTAGCCGAGGGCGAGCACGACCATCTCAAGTCCGCTGCCCGCTCAACCACCAGCGTTCAGCCTACCGCAATGGCCGCTAAGCCAAGGGACGCAGCACCTGGGCTAAACCGCGTTCTCCTCGTCGAAGACAGCCCCACAAATCGCAGCGTTGTTGAAGCCTTCCTCGAAGGTCTGCCGATCGAGTTGGACATGGCCGAGAACGGCAAGGAGGGTCTCGAGAAGGCGGCCGAGACGGTCTACGATCTGATCCTGATGGACATGGCCATGCCGGTTATGGACGGTCTGACGGCGGCTCAAGAAATTCGCAAACTGCCGGGCCAGTCCGGTAAAACGCCGATCGTCGCGTTGACCGCGAATGCCATGGCGAGCGACCGGGACCGGTGCCTTGCCGCTGGAATGAACGACTACTTGGCTAAACCTCTGAAGCTTGATGCGCTGGTGCGGCTGGTCTCGCAATGGCTGGCGCTGGACGAGGATCAGAGCGACGAGCCGACGGCGCCCGTTCCCGCTGACCGCGGCGGTTGGGATGCGTTGGAAGAGACAGCGAGCGATGGGGTGGAAGAGGCAGACCCCGCCGAGGCTCGCGGGGAGATGGAAGCGGGTAAGCCGTCTAATAATGACGGTTACGACCTTGAAATCCGCGCCCGTGCCGAGCGTGCAATCGCGGCGAGCCTGACCCACGCCACAGCCAGCGACGGCGCCGGCACGCCTGAGTCTGCTGCTGAGATGCTTATCGACGAAGCCGTGCTCGACCAGATGCGCGCAGACACGGGCGACGACATTGTCAGCATGCTGGTAACGTCCTTCCTCGAAGAACTCAGCGACCGCTTGCCCAAGGTGTCGGAGCTGTGTGAAGCCGAGAATTGGACCGAGCTGCGTCATGAAGCCCATACCATTAAGGGTTCCGCTGCGACCTTTGGCGCGGCAGCACTCTCAAAAGCAGCGAAAAGAATCGAGGTTGCTTGTGATGACCGTGAATTTGACGCGGCGAAGCGCGATGTTGAGGCCTTTCCTGGGCTGGCACAAAAAACCCGCGATTCGCTGATCAAGACCCTGAAATTGCAGCTTCCGAGCAAGAAAGCTGCAGCCTGATTCTTTGAAAGTGGCGTCTTTTGGCGCCAGATTGCCGAAAATCAACGCCTTTACTTCGTTTTTCTCTATACCACTTCAAGGATGATCCCGAGTGAGATCGCAGACACAGGATGCCAAGCGGCCCCTGACTGTCAGACCTCCACGAACAAAATAGGGGCCTCAGGAAATGGCACCTCACGAAAGTGCAGCTCTGTACGACCATGATTTGGAAATCGTTGATGACATCAGCGATACCGGCGAAGCGCACAATGTTGTTCCGCTCTCATCCCCGTCACAACCGGGCCGTACCGAAGCTGAAGCGGCGGTGAAAACGCTGATTTCTTACACCGGCGAGAATGCTGACCGGGCGGGTGTGCTCGAAACACCCAAGCGGGTGGTTAAAGCTTTCGACGAGTGGTTTGGCGGCTACAAAATCGATGCCGATGGGCTCCTGTCCAAGACTTTTGACGAGGTCGAGGGCTACCAGGACATGGTTTTGTTGCGTGACATCCCATTCCACAGCCACTGCGAGCACCACATGGCCCCAATCGTGGGTAAGGCGCACGTTGCCTACATGCCCAAGGGCCGGGTTGTTGGTATTTCCAAGTTGGCGCGCGTCGTGGACGCCTTTGCCCGTCGCTTCCAGATCCAGGAACGCATGACCGAAGAAGTCGCTAAGACAATCGAGCGTGTGTTGGAACCGCTGGGTGTGGCTGTGGTAATTGAAGCTGAGCATCACTGCATGACCACGCGCGGGATTCACACCCATGACACGGTGATGCACACCAAGCACCTTTCCGGCGTGTTCCGGGAAGACAGCAATCTGCGCCGCGAGTTCTTCGACGCGCTGCGTTAAGGTTGCCCTCCGCTCCATCCGACTCTAATGTCCGGCCCGTGTCTAACGGGCCGGGAGCGCCACTTTGGATCTGAGATCCGTTGCCAATATCGTCGGCTATCTGCTCGGTATTCTCGCGTTCGCCATGCTGGTTCCTGCCGGCTACGAACTCGTGCAAGGCAGTCCGAATTGGACCTCCTTTGTCATATCAGCGGCGATCACCGGTTTTGCCGGCATCACGCTGAGCCTGACCACCCGCACCAAAGCCCCCGTATTCTCGGTCCGCCATGCCTTTGTCTTTACGACTGTGGCGTGGGCGGCGGTCTGCTTGTTCGGGGCTCTGCCCTTTGTCTTTGGCGATCTGGGGCTGACACTGGGCGAGGCGGTGTTTGAGTCCACGTCCGGGATTACCACAACCGGTTCGACGGTGATGACGGGTCTGGACCTGCTCTCACCCGGTTTCCTGCTGTGGCGCGCTCTGCTTCAGTGGCTGGGTGGGGTCGGTATCGTTGTCACAGCAATGAGCCTGCTCCCTGCGCTGCAGATCGGCGGCATGCAGCTGTTCCGAACGGAGTCGTTTGAGCAGACGGAAAAGCTACTGCCGCGGGCGGGTGAACTGTCGCTCAAAATTATTCAGGTGTACGTCTTCCTGACTGTGCTGGCCGGAGTGACCTACGCCATCTTGGGCATGTCGCCCTTTGACGCCGCCGTGCACGCCATGACGTCGATCGCCACCGGGGGTTTCAGCAATCATGACAGCAGTTTCGCGCACTTTGAGAGCGCGGCCATCGAGGGCGCAGCGATTGTGTTCATGTTGATGGGCTCGCTGCCCTTCCTGCTCTACATCCGGCTTTCAAGACGGGAGCTGGGTGCTCTGCGCGGGGACAGCCAGATCTGGACCTTCTTTGCGCTGGTCGCCGTGGGGGTTGCGCTGCTGACGCTTTGGCAGGTTATCACCTCGACCGCACCGCTGCCGCAGGCTCTGCGTCACGCCGCCTTTAACACCACATCGATCATCACCGGCACGGGCTATGCCAGTGCCGACTACTCCGCCTGGGGCGCGTTCCCGAATGCCCTGCTGCTCGTGGCCATGTTCATCGGCGGCTGTGCCGGGTCCACGTCTTGCGGGATCAAGATTTTCCGGTTCCAAGTGCTCTACATCACCTCCGTCGCCCAGGTCCGCCGTCTGGCTGAGCCGCGCCGGGTCCGGGTGACCTACTACAACCGTAAGCCGCTCACCGACGAAGTCGCTGAGTCCGTGCAGGTGTTCTTCTTCCTGTTTATTCTGACTTTTGGCGTGCTGGCTGCCGCCTTGGGATTCATGGGGCTGGATATGGTGACGGCGATTTCTTCGGCCGCAACCGCCGTTGCGAACGTCGGTCCCGGACTGGGCCCAATGGTTGGCCCGTCCTCGACCTTTGCTGGGCTGCCCGAAGGTGCGAAATGGCTGATGGCAGCGGGCATGCTGCTGGGGCGGTTGGAGCTGTTCTCGGTGCTTGTCCTGCTGGTCCCAAGCTTCTGGCGCGAGTAGCGGCTTACTGCAGCGTGACGTCGAGGTCGTCGGGCGTGAAGGCGTAGGTGGTGTTGCAGAACTCGCACGTGGAGCGCACCGCACCATCGACAAAGCAATCCGCCAGCTCTTCCGCGCTCAGCGACAGCAAAACCGTCTTCAAACGATCCTCTGAACACTGGCAACTGTGCCGTAGAGCTTGCGTCTCTGACACCCGCACGCCGTCTTCGTGGAACAGGCGGTAGAGCAGGGTTTCGGCTGGCAGGTTCGGGTCCGTCAGCTCCTCCCGTTTGACGGAGCCGATAAAGGCCAGCGCCCGGTCCCACGCTTCGCGCGCCGCTTCGCCATCCGCCAGTTCCCCTTCGCCGCCGATCTCGGGCAAGCGCTGGGCGAGGATTGCTCCGGCGCGCCACTGTCCGGCCGGATCCTGATCAGCCGCAACACGAACGATCATGTCAACTTGATCGGATTGGGCAAAATAGTGCTGGATGCACGCGGCGAGGGTGTCGCCGCTGAGGTCTACGATCCCTTGATAGCGCTCGGTATACTGGCCCTGATCAACGGTGAAGGCGATGTAGCCGGTGCCGACCAGCGAGCGGAAATCGTGCATGCTCAGCGCGGCGTAGGCCTCTTCATCGAACTGCGCATAGCCACGCAAGTCACCGTCGGTTGTCACGTCAGCGACCAGCATGCCAACGGGTCCGTTGGACTGAGTCTGCAAGATCAGCTTGCCGTCAAACTTCAGCGAGGACGCCATGGCCGCCGCCAAGGCCGCCGCTTCGGCCAGCAGCGCCGCAATCGGGGCTGGGTAGTTGTGCACCGACGCGATGCCGTCCACGGTGGTCCCCAGCCGTACAACCCGGCCAGAGATGTCCGTGCCGTGGACCATGTAGGGCAAGGCCATGTTGTCGGCCAGGCTGGCGTGCGGGTCCAGGCTGATGGAGGTCATGGGGCTTTCCTGCTTGCTTGTCAGTGCGTGCGTTAGGGGCGCTAGCCGAGCGCGCCCATACACCAGGCGAGAACAGCTTTCTGTGCATGTAAGCGGTTTTCCGCCTCATCAAAGACCACCGATTGCGGACCATCCATGACCGCAGAGGTCACCTCTTCTTCCCGGTGGGCCGGCAGACAGTGCATGAAGATCGCCTTTGGGTCCGCCTGCGCCATCAGTGCATCGTTGACCTGAAACGGGGCGAGCATGTTGTGGCGGTTTTCTGCGTCGGTGTCGCCCATACTGACCCACGTGTCGGCAAAGACAGCATCCGCGCCGCGCACGGCGTCTTCCGCGCTGGTCGTCAGCGTCACAGCATCGCCAGCGTAAGCGACAGATTCGGCGGGAGGGGTCAGCTCCGGGGGTGTGCCGATGCGGGCGTGAAAGCCGAACTGCCGCGCCGCTTCCATCAGCGACACCGCTACGTTGTTGCCATCCCCGACCCAGGCCAAAGTAGACCCGGCAATATCGCCCTTGTGCTCCTCATAGGTCATGACGTCGGCCATGAGCTGACAGGGATGCGAGCGGTCGGTCAGGCCGTTGATCACGGGCACAGTCGCATGCTCGGCGAGGTCCAGCAGCATGTCGTGCGAGAAGCAGCGGATCATGATGGCATCGACGTAGCGGGATAGCACCTTGGCCGTGTCGTGCACGCTTTCACCGCGCCCGATCTGCATGTCATTGGCGTTGAGCACCACGGCTTCACCGCCCAGCTGCTTGATCGCGCACTCAAAGGATACGCGCGTCCGGGTGGAAGGCTTCTCGAAAATCATCGCCAGCGTTTTGCCGGCCAGCGGTCGCTTCTCAGAGCCAGCCGCACGGGCGGCCTTGATGGTCTTTGCGCCCTGAATGATGGAACGGAGCTCGGTGGCGTCGACATCCTTGAGGTCGAGGAAATGGCGGGTCATGTCATGCCCTTTTTCGTTGGGTCGTTTCGGTTCGTTTGGCTTGGCTTGGCTGAAGTCTTAAGCACGCAAGTCAGCAGCAACAGCGCGGAAAGCATCCACGGCGCGGTCAATCTCCGCATCGCTGACAATCAGGGGCGGAAGCACGCGCACAACGTTCTGACCAGCGGGGACGGTGAGCACGTGGTGGTGGTCGCGCAAGCGGTTGACGACCTCACCGCACGTGTGGGGGTCTGCGACCTTCACGCCCTGCATTAAACCCGCGCCACGGCGCAGGCTGTAGGCGTGGGGGTTATCCTCCACCACGGTGCCCAAAGCGTCCCAAAGGCGGTTCGACGCGGCGTAGACGCGCGCCATAAAGCCCGGCTCGAGGATCACGTCGAGCACGGCACAGCCGATCCGACTGGCCAGTGGATTGCCTCCATAGGTCGTACCGTGCATGCCCGCGCTGATCCCTGCCATGGCTTCGGTTGTCCCCATGAAGCAGCCGAGCGGAAAGCCTCCGCCGATGCCTTTGGCCACTGCGATCAGGTCAGGGTCAGCGGCGCCGTCTGCCCATTGGTGCGCAAACAGCCGGCCGGTCCGGCCCACGCCGCATTGCACCTCGTCGTAGATCAGCAGAATGCCGAACTCGTCGCAGGTCTCGCGCAGGGCCTTGAGGTAAGCGAGGTCGGCCGGCGCGATGCCGCCTTCCCCCTGAATTGGTTCAACCAGCACGGCGGCGGTCTCTTCGGTGATTGCCGCACGCAGTTCGTTCAGGTTGTTGAAGGCCACGTGGTCAAAGCCTTCTACCCGCGGCCCAAAGCCTTCGAGATGCTTGGCGTTGTTGCCAGCAGAGATCGTCGCCAGCGTGCGGCCATGAAAGGCACTGTTGGCGCCAACGATCCGATACTTCTGCGGGTTGCCGCGCAGGTGATGATAGCGCCGCGCCGCCTTGATGCAGCCTTCCAGCGCTTCTGCGCCGGAATTGGCGAAGAACACCAGATCAGCAAAGCTGTTCTCGACCAGCCGCTGGGCCAGCGTGCGCTGGTGCGGAATCTCGTAGAGGTTCGAGGTGTGCCAGAGCTTTGCGGCTTGGTCCTGTAGCGCCTCGACCAGCACCGGGTGCGAGTGCCCCAGCGCGTTCACTGCGATGCCCGAGCCGAAGTCCAGGTATCGTTGGCCGTCCGTGCTCACCAGCTCACACCCTTCGCCGCGTTCAAAGGCAATCGGCGCGCGGGCGTAGGTCGGGGCAATGTAGGGCGACGGGGCGAGGGAACCTTCGGGCATGTGTCGAGGACTTTCAGAACCGGTGGGCAAGGGGTAGAAAAGAAAAACCCGCTGCGCGAACAGCGGGAGAAACCAGTGATTTCAACGTTGTGCCGAGCGCCCGTCCTTTGTCAAGCAGTGACCCCTTTGCAGATTCAGACCCCGACTATGCGTCGGAGTCGCGCGTCGAGGCGTCCGAGCCTGACAAGCACCGCTCCAAGCGTCGCCAACCCCGCAAGCCCAAAAAGATCACGCCAGAGTATTTGCGCCGCGTCGCGCTGCACTACCTCGACCGCTACACGGCGACGGAAGCCTCCCTGCGTGCCGTGCTCCAGCGTCGCATCCGCAAGTCGGCCAAGGTTCATGAACCTGACCCCGACATTCCCCAGTGGGTCGATGCGCTGGTCAAGGACATGAAGCGACTGGGGTTCATTGACGATGCGGCCTTTGCTCAGACACGCGCGGTTTCGCTGCACCGGTCGGGCAAATCGTCGCGCGCCATCGCGCAAACGCTGATCGGTAAGGGCATTCGGGGTGAAGTGCTGGACGATGCGCTGAACGCGGCCTCTGACGAACTCGGCCATGGCGAAGACCGGCGTGCCATGGATCGGGCGGCGGGGTTCGAGTTTGCTCGGCGGCGGCGGTTGGGTGTGTTCAACCCGGATGAAGCGCGCCGCACTGAGCGTCGTGACAAGGATATGGCCGCGCTGGCCCGGCGAGGGTTTGGCTATGACATTTGCCGCGCCGTGGTCGAAGCGTTCGACGAAGACGACCTCCGAGCGCGGTTGGAACTGGACGACTGACGCCGCGCGCCGCTGCTTAGTTGACCGAGCTGTGCTCGTACTCGCTGTCGAGTGAAAAGGCCGGTATCGCGACCATGAATTTCTCTTCTTCGCTGTCTTCAGCAAAGCGGAAGTTGTAGTGCCCGCGCATGATCCCACTGGGCGTCGAAAGCGGGCAGCCGCTTTCGTAGCTGAACCGCTCGCCCGGCGCGATCACGGGCTGGTCGCCAACAACGCCGGGGCCGCGGACTTCCTCGACATTCCCGCGCGCGTCGGTGATTTGCCAGTAGCGGGAGATCAGCTGCACGGGGTCGTCGCCCTGGTTCTCCAGCTCAATGCGGTAGGCCCAGAAGTAGTGGTGTTCATCAGGCCGAGACTCGCTGTCCACAAAGAATGGTTCAGCGACGACACGGATGTTGCGGGTGATTGCCTCGTACATGGGGGCCTTTTGCCCCCTTTGCCGAGGTTGGTAAAGGCTGGATTTTCCGGGCCCTCATGGTTGCGAAGGTCATGGCGTGGATTGTCTCATCGCAGCCCCAGACCCCGTAGAACAGGCATCCTTGACCACAGCGATTGCACCGTCCTCGCCTGACCCCGTGAAAGCACCAAAATCGTGTCGCAAAACGAAAGACGCTGCTTGCTCACCATGCTAGGCGAAAACCAAAGTTCCAGACCGGAACGCGTGCTTGAAGGAGGAGCCGGAATGAAAGTTGGATTTATCGGATTGGGCAATGTCGGGGGTAAGCTGTCGGGCAGCCTTCTGCGCAACGAATTTGACTTGACGGTCCGCGATCTGGACCGCGACGCGGCACAGCCTTCTCTCGACAAGGGCGCGCATTGGGCGGATAGCCCCAAGGCCATGGCCGAGGCCGTCGATATGGTTATCACGTGCCTGCCCTCTCCAGCGGCCAGTGCGGCGGTGATGGAAGCTGAGGATGGTATCCTCGCAGGTCTCAAGCCCGGCACGATCTGGGCTGAAATGTCCACCACGGACGAAAGCGAAGTCCGCCGCTTGGGCGCGCTGGTGCAGGCCAAGGGTGGCGAGCCGATCGACTGCCCGGTTTCCGGTGGCTGTCACCGCGCTGCGACGGGCAACATCTCGATCTTTGCCGGGTGCAGCCGCGAGACCTTTGAACGCGCCTTCCCGGTGCTGCGCTCGCTGGGACGGCGTATTTTGCACACGGGCGAGCTGGGCAGCGCATCGGTGCTGAAGGTCATGACCAACTACCTCGCTACTGCCAACCTCGTCACCCTGTGTGAAGCACTGGTGACCAGCAAGCTGGCCGGAATGGACTTGAACACGACCTATGAAGCAATCCGTATTTCCAGCGGTAATTCCTTTGTCCATGAAACCGAAAGTCAGGTGATTTTGAACGGTTCGCGGGACATCAACTTCACCATGGATCTGGTCCGCAAGGATATCGGCTTGTTCCAGTCGATTGCCGAGCGCGCCGGGCTGGATCTGGAAGTCTCCCCCTTGCTCAACGCCATCTTTGCCGACGGCGAAGAGCGCTATGGTCCGCGCGAGTGGTCGCCGAACATCATCAAGCGTTTGGAAGACGCCGCGGGGATCAGTGTGCTCGCTGACGGCTTCCCGGATGACATGGTTGACGATGAGCCGGAGTTCCCCGGCTGGGAAGTTGTACCCAAAGGCCTGAACCGAACCCCATTGGTCGCGCCACCCGAAGGCGTTGAGTAATGACGGAACCCAGCACGCCCGGCGTCGCGGCCTTTGCGGTCGAAGACCCCCGCGCGCCGGATGTGCGCGTGCTGATTGAGGAGCTGGATGCTGAGATGGCGGCGCTCTCCGACCTGAGCCTGTGTGATCTGAGTACCGCGGAAGACCTGAGCGCGGACTACGTGCAGTTCCTTGTCGCTCGCTTCCATGGGCACCCCATCGCCTGTGGCGCGCTGGTGGTCAAGGACATCGACTGGGGCGAGATCAAGCGCATGTACGTGCGCCCAGTCGTGCGGGGCAAGGGACTGTCCAAAGCTCTGCTTGACCACTTGCTGGACATGGCGCGGCGGCGCGAATTGAGACGCTTGAGGTTGGAGACCAGCGTGCAGCAAGATGCAGCTTTGGCGCTCTATCGTGCAGCAGGGTTTGAGCCGTGCGCGCCCTATGCCGACCATCACAGCACCGATGCGGCGGCGGCGGGCGCGGTTTATCTGGAAGTGGCGCTTTAGCCCGGGTACTTGCGCTCACCGCGCCGAATTCGAGTTTGCAGCATGGCGAGGACGCCCGCCGACCCGTCCTCGCGGAAAGCACGCTCGATCGCCGAGCGGAAATCAGAGACCAAATTGAGCCCGAAGATCGATACGTCCCCGATTTTGGACACACCTTCTTCCTCAACCACCGTCCATTTCACCTTGTAGGTGTCACCGTGCGAGACCACGGTCGTTTCCATGATCATCGCGGTTTGCGACCGGTTCGGCCTGACACGATCGACGACGAAGGTGGTCTTGGGCTCGTAGAGCGCAAAAATGTCGAGGATGAATTCAGAAACAACGTTCTGGATCAGTACGTTGAACGTGTGCCGCCGGGACCGGCTGAAATCGTTCAGGAAAACGCCCCCGGCTTTCTCCCCCATCAGATTGGTCGCGAACCGCGCCTTGGTCACTTCTTCCGCCCACTGGCGGCGGGAAGACCAATCGTTGCTCACTCCATTGAGTTGGCCAAACAGGTCAAAGGCACCCTCTGCAATTTCAGTGATGATTGCGGCGGGGTCTTCGTCGGGAGAGGCCAGCATCAAACCGGGCGCTGCACCAGCAGACACGAGGCCCGAACCGGTCAAAATCAGAGCCTGACGGCGGGTAAGGGAGAGAGCCTTGGTCATACGATAATCCCGAATTCAACGTGCTTACACGCTCAATATGGTTCTACATGCAGCACTTACCAGCCAAACCCAAGGCTAAAATGCCAGATTGTTGGAGTTGTGAACGCCCCCAACTTAAGACGGCCGCAGGCAGGCGCTCACTCAAGCTGTGGAGAGGAGTGCCTGAGCGGTGGCGCGGGGGTCGCTGCTCCGGGTCAGGGCGCTGACCACAGCGATACCGTCAACCCGCGCTTCACGCAGGTGCGGCAGGGTCTGAAGACTGATCCCGCCAATCGCGACGATGGGCAGGGCGGGGTCCAGCCCTTCGATCACCGCGTTGATCCCGGCACTACCTAGCGCAACCCCCGCGTCCGCCTTGGTGCCGGTGGCGAAGGCTGGCCCGACGCCGATGTAGTCGATCAGCGCGGGATCTTGCGTCCGCAGGAGGTCCAGCCGCGCGCGTTCTTCCGCTGTACCGACGGACCAGCCAATCACGGCGTCCGGCCCCAGCTGCGCGCGCGCCTCTATTGGCGGCAGATCGTCCTGCCCCAGATGCACGCCATCGGCGCCCAACGCGGCAGCAAGGGAGACATCGTCGTTGATCAGGAAAGGAACGCCTTGCGCTCGAGCCGCCCGGAACGCCGGCTGCGCAGCGGCGACGCGGGTGTCTAGGGGGGCAGCGGCTGTCTCGGTCATGTCCCGCCACTGCACGCACGTCACCCCGCCCTCGACGGCAGCGTTGATGAGACCGGGGGCGCTGGCATTCGGGCGCAGGTCTTGCGGGCCGAACACCAAGTAAAGGCGCAGAGCGCGCTTAGGCAGTCGTGGCGCTGTAGAGGGCATCGAGGAAGGCAACTTTGAAACTGCCCGGTCCTTTGGCGGTCTTGGCCGCGTAGTCGGCAGCGCCGCTCATCAGGTGCAGGGCGGCGACGGCGGCGTCGAAGGGGTCTTCTGCAACCGCGAGGAAAGCCGCGCAGACCCCGCCCGCAACGCATCCGGTTCCCGTCACAGTCGCCATGAGCGCGTCTCCCCCGGTCAGGCGAACAACCCTGTCGGCGGAGACGACGTAATCAGTCGCGCCGGTCATGGTGACAACGGTTTTGAACTTATCGGCGAGCAGGCGTGCCACCCCGGCGGCTTCTTCGGGCGAAGCAAGGCTGTCCACGCCTTCAACCACCCCAGCCTGACCGCCCAGCGCAAGGATCTCACCCGCGTTGCCGCGAATGATGGCGGGGCGGAGCGCAAGCAGGGTCTCGGCGATCTCGGTCCGCAGCGCACTGCCTCCAGCGCCAACCGGGTCAAAGACCCAGCGCTTCGCCGCTTTTGCAGCGGTGGCGTAGGGCTCGGTCCCCTCTGGCACTCCGATGTTAATCAGCACGGCATCGGCGGCACCCGCGATGGCGCCCACTTCTGCCTGTCCGCGCGCCATGATTGGCCGGGCGGCCATGGCATTGAGTGCATCGGCAACGAACCCCATGGTCACAGGGTTGGTCACGCAGTGGACCAGCGGGCGGCGCGCCTGAAGCAGCGGCAAGAGGGTTCCGACGCTCGACATCAGCTTTGCACGTTGGTCCAAGCCGAGAGCGCAGCCACAGCCTCGGCATAGGAAGCGGCGACCTTGCGGGTCATGGCGTTTGTGTCGGCGAAGTCAGCGAGCACGCCTTTTGCGGCGGTCTGTGCGGCGGTGACGATTTCAGTGGGCAGGCGCTGGACGCTGGAGCCTTCGCTCTGCAGGGCCCGAAGCGCCTGTGCGTTGAACCACGTAGCCTCGGCCAAACCCGCATCATTCTCGGCGTCGCAGGCGTTTTGGACCGCCGCGCGCAGATCGCTGTCCATGCCGTTCCAAAGCGCTGCATTAACCAGCGCTTCAGCGGTGCCGTTGGGCTTGTTGAAGCCGGGGAAGTAATAGTGATCTGCGACTTGGTTGAATCCGAGCCCCCGGTCAGAGAAAGGCCCGAGAAATTCCACAGCATCAATCGCCCCGGACTGTAGCGCGCCAAAGATCTCGGAAGGCGGTAGGGTTACGGTTGCTGCGCCCAGTTGGCGGTAGATCTCACCGCCCAAACCAGCGGTGCGGATGCGCACGCCCTGCAGGTCGTGGAGGCTGTTCAGCGGCGTTTTGAACCAACCGGCCATATTGGCACCGGAGTTCCCCGCGAGCAGGGGCTTTATGTCCAGCGGCGCATAGGCTTCGTCCCATAGCGCCTGCCCCCCGCCAAAGCGCACCCATGCGTTATGCGCGTCGGGACCAAGGCCAAAGGGAATGGTGGTGAAGTACGCCGCTGCAGCAACCCGGCCGGCCCAGAAAAACGACGCTGTGTGCGCCATTTCTGCGGTGCCGTCGGCTACGGCATCGAGCACGCCAAAGGGTGAGGTTAGCTCTCCGGCACCGAGGACTTGCACCTCGACCTTGCCGCCGGTGGCTTCAGTGATGCGGGCGCCCAGACGGTCAGCGGTGGTGCCCGGTCCCGCGCTGCCCTTGGCCCAAGAGGTAACCATCCGCCAGCGCTGCCGACCTTGGGCTATGGCAGGAGTGGTCAGCGTAAGGGGTACAGCCGCTGCAGCTGCTGCTGCCGCGGACAGGCCCAGCAAGCTGCCGGATTTGAGCAGGTCTCGGCGCGATGACTTCATGGGTTCAGGTCTCCCTCCGCTGGCATGATCCAGATCCGGTTCGATGGGTATGTTCTCAGCCGCGCAACCCGATGCACGGCACCCCAGACAGCCCTTCCCATGACAGTCTCGCTCCGGCCTGTCAAACGCCTTAACCGGGCCAGCGATGGCAAACTTGCAGGGCTGGACCCGATTTGTGATGGCTTGCTGAGTGGCGCGAGGTGGGTATGGTTTTTGCTGCCTTGGCGCAGGGCCGCGAGTCCGTGCCACCCGACAGACCAACTCCGAGGACTTTTCGTCATGGGCCTTATCGCCGACCGCTTGAGCCGCATCAAACCATCCGCGACCATGGCGGTCACTCAAAAGGCGCAGGAAATGCGCGCAGCCGGGCACAACGTGATTGGTCTCGGTGCTGGTGAGCCGGACTTTGACACCCCGGAGAACATCAAGGACGCGGCGAAAGCGGCGCTGGATGCCGGGAAGACTAAGTACGCGCCGGTCGGCGGTCTGCCTGCACTGCGCGAAGCAATTGCGCAGAAGTTTAAGCGTGAGAATGGTCTGGACTATGACGCCGCGAACGTCACCATCGCCAACGGCGGCAAGCAGATCATTTATGACGCGATGGTCGCAACGCTCAACGAAGGCGACGAGGTCCTGATCCCGACCCCTTACTGGGTGTCTTACCCGGACATGACCCTTCTCGCTGGCGGTGAACCGCGGTTTGTTGAGGGTGGCGAAGAGACAGGCTTCAAGATCACCCCTGACGCGCTCGACGCGGCAATCACGTCCAAGACTAAGTGGCTGATCCTCAACTCGCCCAACAACCCGACAGGCTCGGCTTACACCCGAGCCGAGCTGGCGGCGCTGGGCGCTGTGTTGGAGCGGCATCCGCACGTCTGGATCATGACCGACGATATGTATGAACATCTGGTCTATGATTCCTTCGAGTTCACCACCATCGCTCAAGTGACCCCATCGCTGTTCGAGCGCACGCTGACCATGAACGGTGTCTCCAAGGCCTATGCCATGACCGGCTGGCGCGTGGGCTACGCCGCGGGTCCGGCGGAGCTGATCAAGGCGATGAACAAGGTGCGTTCGCAGTCCACGTCGGGGGCGGGGACGATCTCCCAAGAAGCCTCGATCGAAGCCCTAAACGGTCCGCAGGAGTTTCTGGGCGAGCGTGCGGCAGTGTTTCGGCAGCGGCGCGATCTCGTTGTTGATCGACTGAACATGTGCAAAGGCCTGACCTGTCGTCGGCCGGAGGGGGCGTTCTACGTCTTTGCTTCTTGTGCGGGGACGATCGGCAAAACGACCCCAGCGGGTACGACAATCGAGACGGATCTGGACTTTGCGGCCTTCCTGCTTGACGAAGCGCAGGTTGCGGTGGTGCCGGGCAGCGCCTTTGGCCTCGCGCCGTATTTCCGCGTTTCCTACGCCACGTCAACCGAGGCGCTGGAGGAAGCTTGCGACCGGATCGAAGCGGCGTGCGCTAAACTCAGCTAAGCCAACAAGAGACGGCGACCCGCGCGGGCCGTTAGGCGGCGCGGGTTTGCAGGTCTTTCAGGACCGGTTCGAACCGCAAGCGGTCTTCTTCGGTCATAATCGACAGCATCACTTGCCGGAAGCCCGAGAGGCTGGCCGGATCTGCGCCTTCGAAGGCTGTGACCAGAAGCGTGCGCTGTGCGTCGATGAGTTCGTCGAGCAAGGCCTGTCCCTGCTCGGAAACCAACAGCAGCCGCTGCCGACGATCGCTCGCCCCGACTTTCTGTTTCACCAGCCCGCTGTCGATCAACCGGCGCAGGACTCGGGCGAGGCTCTGCTTAGTGATGTTCAGAATCTCCAGCAGATGACCCACGGTGATGCCGCCGTTCGTGCCGATAAAGTAGAGCGCTCGGTGGTGCGCGCGGCCCAGATCATGGTCTTCCAGAATCCGGTCGGCGACGTCGGTAAAGTCCCGATAGGCAAAGAACATCAGTTCGATAGCCTCGCGCGCGGCGGCATCAAGGGATTCGGATGGAGCGGTTGGCTTTTCAGACACAGGGTCTTCTCTTGGCTGAGGATGTGAAGAAAATATGTCAGGAGTGTTGACATAAATCCAGCCCCCCTTTAGTGGCGAAGGGGAGGAATTTTCCAAAAATTGCGCGTGGTGGAGTCTGCAGTATGGCAACCGTTCCGTTTGATAAGCTCGGTGGGAAACTTTGGTACAACGGCGAAGTGGTCGATTGGGATGAGGGCAAGCTGCACATCCTGAGCCACGGTTTGCACTATGGCTCCTGCGTCTTTGAGGGCGAGCGCGCCTATGGGGGAAAGATTTTCAAGCACCAGGAACACACGGATCGACTGTTTAAGTCGGCTGAAATCCTGGGCATGGAGATCGGTTACTCGAACAAGGAACTGTATGACGCGGGCTATGACTCACTGCACGCGCAGGGCTTTGAAGACGCTTATGTTCGGGCTGTTGCCTGGCGCGGGTCGGAGATGATGGCGATTTCTGCCCAGCAAACGACGACCCACGTTGCGGTCATCTGTTGGGACATGGGATCCTACTTCGATCCTGAAGCGCGGATGGCGGGGATCAAGCTGCAGTGGGCCAAATACAAGCGGCCTTCGCCCGAGTGTGCCCCCGTTCACGCTAAGGCTGCTGGGCTGTACATGATTTGCACGGTCTCCAAGCATGAAGCTGAGGCCCAGGGCTTCAACGATGCGCTTATGGTCGATTGGCGCGGGTACGTGGCGGAATGCACCGGGGCAAACATCTTTTTCGTCAAGGACGGTGCGCTGCACACGCCGACGCCGGATTGCTTCTTGAACGGGATCACGCGGCAGACGGTGATCGAACGGGCCAAGGCCAAGGGGATCGATGTCATCGAGCGGCACATCCTGCCCGAGGAGCTGGTGGAGATGCAGGAAGTCTTTATCGTTGGCACCGCGGCGGAAGTTACGCCCATCAACCAGATCGGCGACGTTAACTATCAGGTCGGGGAAGTGACGCGCGACCTGCTCACGGACTACCACCACCACGTTCGCGGCTAGCGGCAGGGTGTCTGCGGTCGGCGCGCTACGCGCGCCGGCATTTTGCCAGCCTCGGGTGGCCTGCGGCCACACGCTCGGCCTGCGTGCCGGGCGCTGTCAGTCACAGGCTCCAGAGCGGTATACCGACATCATGCCCGCTCAACACGCTCCGCTTTGAGCGGGGTTTTACGGCTTTGAGAGAAATACACGGACGTAGTCTGCAGCGCTGAGCCAGCTTGCCGCCACTGCCACCCAAAGCGGCCAGACCACCAGCGGGCTTGCCAGCGTTGTCGGTGCAGGGCGCAGGCCCAAGGCAGTAAAGCTGATGTCTGCCAACGCCATGGCCATAGCCATGCACTGCACCACCGTTTTCATCTTGCCCAGGCTGCGCACGTCCAGCCTCCAGTTCTGCGCCAGCGCCGCTTCGCGCAGACCGCCGACGAGAAGATCGCGGCTGATCAGCAGCAGTACGGGCGCCACCACGGCCAGCGTGGGCACCAGGATCGCCAGTCCGACCCCCGCGCACAGCATCAGAACTTTGTCGGCCACGGGGTCGAGAATAGCCCCCAGTGTGCTTTCCTGCCCCAGCCGCCGCGCCAGCAGGCCGTCGAGCACGTCGCTCATGCATGCGATGGCAAAGAGCCCGAAGGCTACGGGCAGTCCTACAGCGCCCGAAACCGTTCCCTGCGCCACCAGCACCAGCAACACGCCAACCACGGGTGCGAGCAGCAGGCGGAGAAGGGTCAGGGTGTTGGGTATGTGCTGCATGAGGCGTTATTCCTGATGGAAGTGGTCGTAGATTTTCTGCGCGACCGTCTCCGAAATACCATCAACGCCTTCGAGATCGGTGACGCTCGCTCGGGAGACTGAGCGAGCGGAGCCGAAGTGCAGCAGCAGCGCCTTTTTCCGCCGAGGACCGATCCCTGGTACGTCGTCCAGTGGGCTCTTTTTGATGGCAGCAGAGCGCTTCGCGCGGTGCGTGCCAATGGCGAAGCGGTGAACTTCATCGCGCAGACGCTGAAGGTAGTAGAGCACCGGATCGCGCTCGGGCATCTGAAAGGCGGGCGCGTCGGGCATGAAGAATTGCTCTCGCCCGGCATTGCGGTCAGGCCCTTTAGCAATGGCGACCAGGGGTACGTCATCGATGCCCAGCTCGGTCAGAGTCTCGACCACGGCCGAGAGCTGCCCCTTGCCACCGTCAATCAGCACCAGATCCGGCCACTGTCCATGGTCGCGGTCGGGGTCTTCCTTGAGCGCCCGAGAGAAGCGGCGGTGGAACACCTCGCGCATCATGGCGTAGTCGTCGCCTGGCGCGGTATCAGACTTGATGTTGAACTTGCGGTAGCTGTTCTTGATGAAGCCTTCCGGCCCGGCGACCACCATGGCGCCGACGGCATTCGCGCCCTGAATGTGCGAGTTGTCGTAGACCTCGATCCGTTCAGGCGGCGCGGACAGACCAAACGCTTCAGCAACACCATCGAGCAGGCGACGCTGGGTGGAGGATTCGGCCTGCCGCCGCTCCAGCGCTTCCCGCGCGTTCCGGGTTGCGTTGGCCATGACGTCGCGCTTGACCCCGCGCTGGGGTCGTAGCAGCTGCACCTTGCGTTCTGCCTTGGCGGACAGGGCTTCTGTCAGCAGGTCGAACTCCACCGGGTCGTGGCTCACCAGGACCAGCCTTGGCACCGGCTTGTCCGCGTAGAACTGTCCGATGAAGCTGGCCAGCACGTCGGGGATTTCGTCGCTCTTGTCGTGACGGGGGAAGTAGGCGCGGTTTCCGTAGTTGCGGCCAGCCCGGTAGAAAAACACCTGCACGCAAATCTGACCACTGGCGCTAAAGGCTGCGATGACGTCGGCGTCTTCGATCTCCCCCTGCAGGTTGACGTCCTGATGCGCCTGTACTGCGCTGAGTGCGCGCAGGCGATCGCGCAGCATGGCGGCGCGCTCGAACTGCAGGTTCTCTGCTGCTTCCTGCATGGTCACGGCAAGCTCATCTTGAATGCGCCGGCTTTCACCGAAGAGGAAGGCTTTCGCCTCTGCCACCAAGGCGTCGTAGCCGTCCTGATCGATCTTGCCGACGCACGGCGCGGAGCAACGCTTGATCTGGTAGAGCAAGCAGGGGCGTGTCCGGTTCTCGAACACAGAATCCGAGCACGAGCGCAGGAGGAAAGCTTTCTCCAGTGCCGTTACAGTCCGATTGACCGACTTGGCACTGGCAAAGGGGCCGAAGTAGTCGCCCTTGCGCCGGTGCGCGCCGCGGTGCTTCGTCACCTGCGCAAAGGCGTGGTCGGCAGTCAGCAGGATGTAGGGAAAGGATTTGTCGTCCCGCAGCAGCACGTTGTAGCGCGGCTGAAAGCGCTTGATCAGGTTGGACTCGAGCAGCAGGGCTTCGACCTCGCTGTTGGTCACCACGATCTCCAGCCCCTTGGTTTCAGCCACCATCCGGCGCAGACGGTTGGGTAGACGTTCCAGCTGGGTGTAGTTGGTAACCCGGCGACGCAGGTTGCGTGCCTTGCCCACGTAGATCGGGTCACCCCGGCGGTCGAGCATTCGGTACACGCCAGGTGAGCTGCTCAGGGTCTTCACGCCATCCCGGAGCGTTTGCAAGCCCATGGCAAGGTCAGAACCGACTTCATCAGGAGACGTAGGCTGTGCGCCGGGAGAGGCCGCGGCAGCGTCCTCGTAGTCCGCAGCGTCCTCGTTCAGGGTCAGAGCAACAGACTCATGCGCCGGCATCGCGGCGCGCTTGCCGCCGGCGCTGCTGTCGTTTTCCCGAAGGGTTTTAGCGCGTCGCATAATGTGAAAACTTAACTTGCTTTTCTGGGTTTCCAAAGGAACGAATGAGTTAACCACGGTTTCTGTGGATAACCCTGTCGATAATTTGTCACGCCTGACCGACTCTTCCCTGTTTTCAGTGTTTTGGCAGGGGGTGACCAAAACTTGTGCAGTTTCCACCCTAGTGATTTAAGGTGTTGAAATTAAATCGAAATTTTTGACCCTACAAAGCCTTGCTCACTGATATTGTTGGCTTTTTTGGCCTGATGCGGAGTCGCAATTTACTTTTGGCCGGACTGTAGACAATCCGGTCCAAATCCGCCGAAACTGCTGGAATCCCTGCGAATTTTCGGTGTGAGACAAAAAAATCAGTTGCGACGCAAGCGCACCGTGACCGAAGCGCACTCAGCGTCGTCGAAAACGTCCAGTTTTTCGCCGCGAACTTCCAGAGTGATCATCCGCGGATCGTCGAACAAGCGGTTGGCCAACTCATCCACCAGCGTTTCCAGCAAGTTGAAGTGTCCCTCGGTGACCATGGTCCGTGCCGTCTCGACGAAGACTTCGTAGCTCAGCACCTTACTGAAGTCGTCAGACAGGCGCTCGGGCAGATCCACGTCCGCTTGAAACGAAAGCCGCACCCGCTGGGGGGCTTCGTGCTCGTGGGGGTAAATGCCGATATTGGCCGACACCAGCAGGTTATCGACGGAAATGCTGCGTTCTCGAATGATCATTCGAAAGGCCTATTCGATGGGGACAGGCCGGTCTGGTGCAGGTGCGGCCCAGTTTAGGTGCTGACCGCCATCCAAAGCGATCATTTGCCCCGTCATAGACTGTGCGCCGAGGATGAAGTCAACCGCGTGGCAGATGTCCGCCAGAGGGGTGGCGACCTTCAGGGGGGTGTCCTGAACTTGTTCGTCGAAATGTTCCTGACTTTGGCGTGGTGACGGCAGAGTGGGGCCAGGGCCGATGCCGTTGACGCGGATGCCGCGCGGGGCAAGGGCGAGGGCGAGCTGCTTGGTTAAGCCCCACAGCGCGTACTTGGACGCGGTGTAGGAGATGAAGTGCTCCGTCAGGTTCCAGACCCGTTGGTCGATCATGTTAATGATCGCGCCGCCGTTGGCGTTTTCGGGGAACTGCCGGGCCAGCGCTTGGCTCAACACCAACGGCGCGCGCAGGTTCGGCTCCATGTGGCTGTCCCAAGAAGCACGGTCAGCGGTGTCGATGGAGTCGTACTGAAAGGCTGAAGCGTTGTTGATCAGGGCGGTGAGCGGCGCATCCAGTTGCGCGCTAGCGTGGGCGACCAAATCACTGACCTCAGCCTCGGCGCTCAGATCTGCCTTAACCAGTGCGGCGCGGCCGCCTGCCGCTTCTATGGCCTGTGCGGTTTGTTCCGCGCCGGACGCGCTGGCTCGGTAGTGCAGGGCGACAGCCCATCCCTGTGCGCCCAAGTGCTCGGCCATGGCGGCGCCGATGCGCTGGGCTGCGCCGGTGATCAGAACTGCATTGGAGGTTGAAGCCACGGGTCCAGCCCCTTGAGTTTAGGAAAAGCTGAAATAGAAATAGGCTGCAAAGACGCCGAGGAAAGCCAGACCCAGCCAGCGACCGATGCTTCGCCCTGCAACCAACAAACCAACGAGCGCGATCGATGAGACGCCGAAAAGGATCAGGCTGCCGTGGTAGAGCTCGCCGGGAATTGAGACCGGTGAGATAAAGGCCACCAAACCCAAAACCAGCATAATGTTCGTCAGATTGGACCCGACGATATTGCCAATAACCACTTCCCGGTGTCCTTGCCGCGCTGCAGCGATGGAGGCGAACAGCTCGGGTAGACTGGTCCCGATGGCAACAACGGTCGCGCCGATGACGGCTTCAGGGATGTGGAGGGCTTCAGCGAGTTCAACGGCGCCGTAAATGAAGCTCTGTCCGCCCAAGATCAGCACCAGCAATCCGCCAAACAGCGAAAGGCTTGCCAGCCCCCAGCCCCAGGCGACGTCGGGGGCCTCTTCGACCGTCGAGCTGTCGCGACCGGTGCGGAAGATCACAACCGCGTGGACCACCATGGCCAGCAGCAGCAAAGCGCCGAACCATCGGGGTAGAAACTCCAGTCCATAAGCCAGCACCAGAACCACAAGCGTCGCTACCACAAGGATCGATCCGTCGCGGCGCACAGTGGCCGGTGCGCAGCAAAGCGGCAGAAGCAGGGCCGTAACACCACCGATCAGCAGCACGTTCGTGATGTTCGAACCAATTACGTTACCAACGGCGACGTCCGGTACTCCGGAGAGCGCTGCACCCACGGTCACAACGACCTCTGGCGCGCTGGTGCCCCAGGCGACGACGGTCAGGCCGATGATAAAGGGAGAGATGCCGATCAACCGTGAGACCGAGACGGCCCCTCGGATCATGAAGTCTGCCCCAAAACTCAACGCGGCCAGTCCGGCGATCAACAGGAGTGATGGGATCAACAGGTCCAAAAGAAAATACGTCCTTGTGTTGGGCGTGTTGCAAGGGTGGGCGGTGGATTGGCGACACAGGGACACCGCGTGCACTTATACTGATGAAATCTTGGCTTGCACGGGTTTGGTTCAAGTGGTCCTACCAAAAATTAACCGAGGGAAGCTGCGTTGCGTCCGCGCTAAGAAGGCCTAGATAGAAGAGTCGCGGATTTATTCAGACGGGGAAGCTCGGGTGTCCATACAGATTGACCCAGAAACGCTGGTTCAAGCAGCACAGTCGGCGGTGCGCCTGCACCCTGTAGATGGCACCCCGCTGGCCAATGACGTGCCGCTGGAAATCGTCTCCGAATACACCCCGGCAGGGGACCAGCCCCAAGCCATTAACGATCTTCTTGATGGGCTACAGGGTGGAGAGCGGGACAACGTGCTGCTTGGTGTCACGGGGTCGGGCAAGACCTTCACCATGGCCCACGTGATCCAGTCGCTGCAGCGCCCGACGCTCATCATGGCGCACAACAAGACCCTCGCCGCGCAGCTCTATCAGGAAATGAAGGAGTTCTTTCCAAACAACGCGGTGGAGTACTTCGTTTCCTACTACGACTATTACCAGCCTGAAGCCTACGTGCCGCGCTCTGATACCTACGTGGACAAGGAAGCGACGATCAATGAGCAGATCGACCGCATGCGCCACTCCGCAACCCGCGCACTGTTTGAGCGGCGGGACGTGATCATCGTGGCGTCGGTGTCCTGCATCTACGGTATGGGCGCACCCGAGACTTACGCGTCCATGACCATGATGCTCGAAGTCGGTGCAGAGATTCCGCAGAAGGAAATGCTGCGCCGCTTTGTTGAGCTGCAATACAAGCGCAACGACGTTGCCTTTCAGCGCGGCATGTTCCGCGTGCGCGGTGATTCGATCGAGATCTTCCCGGCTCACCTCGAAGACCGCGCCTGGCGCTTGTCGCTGTTCGGCGATGAGATCGAAGGCATCTGGGAGTTTGATCCCCTGACCGGTGAGAAAACGACCGAGCTGGAAAAGGTTCGGCTCTACGCCAACTCCCACCACGTCACGCCCAAGCCCACGATCATGCAGGCAATCCAAAAGATTAAGTCCGAGCTGGGACTTAGGCTCGAAGAGCTGGAAGGCGAAGGCAAGCTGCTCGAAGCGCAGCGCCTGCAGCAGCGCTGCACCTTTGATCTTGAGATGATGGAAGCCACCGGCGTCTGCGCGGGGATCGAGAACTACAGCCGCTATCTCACGGGCCGCGCGCCGGGGGAGCCGCCCCCGACCCTGTTCGAATACCTGCCCGAAGATGCCTTGCTGATGGTGGATGAGAGCCACGTTTCCGTCCCCCAGATTGGGGCCATGTTCAAGGGCGACCGCGCCCGCAAGGTGACGCTCAGCGACTATGGTTTCCGCCTCCCGTCCTGTCAGGACAACCGCCCGCTGAAGTTCGAAGAATGGGACGCCATGCGCCCGCAGACCGTCTACGTCTCCGCGACGCCGAACAAGTGGGAGTTGGAGCGGACGGGCGGGGTCTTTGCGGAGCAGGTGATCCGACCGACCGGCCTGCTGGATCCGCCCTGCATCATCCGTCCGACCGAAAACCAAGTCGATGACCTCATCGCCGAGTGTCAGGAAACGGTGCAGGCGGGTTACCGCGTGCTGGTTACGACCCTGACCAAGCGCATGGCCGAAGACCTGACCGATTACCTCAACGAAGCGGGCCTGAAGGTGCGCTATATCCACGCTGACGTTGACACGTTGGAGCGGATCGAGATCATCCGTGATCTGAGGTTGGGGGTCTATGACGTGCTGGTGGGCATCAACCTGCTACGCGAGGGCCTCGATATCCCTGAATGCGCGCTGGTCGGGATTCTTGACGCGGACAAGGAGGGCTATCTCCGCTCGACGACCTCGCTGATCCAGACCATTGGCCGGGCCGCTCGGAACGTGGACGGGCGGGTCATCCTTTACGCCGACAAAATCACCAATTCCATGCAAGCCGCACTCGACGAGACCGAGCGCCGGCGCATCAAGCAAGTCGCCTACAACGAAGAGCACGGCATCACGCCAGCGACGATCAAGAAGCAGATCGGCGACATCATCAATTCCGTCTATGAAAAAGACCACGTCACTGTCGGCACCGGCGATGAAGACCTTGTGACAACAGGCGGCAAAGACCTCAAGGAGATCATGGCCGATCTGGAAAACCGGATGAAGGACGCTGCCGCGAACCTCGAATTCGAGGAAGCGGCTCGCCTGCGCGACGAACTCAAGCGGTTGGAAGCTGCCGATCTGGGACTGGGCGGTGCTGTTTCAGTCAAGTCTGCTGCCGCCGCGCGCGACGGCAAGTCAGAGGGCAAGACCGCCGGTCGCAACCGCGCTCGCCGTGAGGCGGAAAAGGACTTCACCAAAACAAAAGGGGCCGCACTGGACCCCTTGTCTAAAGTCGCGGGGCCTCGCAAGTCCCCGCGCCGTCGTCGCTAACTGGTCCGCAAGCCCTAGAGCAGTTCGGGCCAGCCCAGCTTGTCGTTGTTGTTCTTGTCGAGGAAGACAAAGGTTTCCTCCAGCCGCGCGCGCAACTCTTCGAGCGTCAGGCCCTCAGCCGGGAAGCCCCGCCCGAGCAGCTTGATCCGCAGCAAAAGCGTCGGCGCTTCTGCGCGGGTCACAACGTCATCGTAATCAGCGTCAAAGGCAGCGTGCATGATGGTGAAGTAGGCCATCATTTCTTCTCGTGTCAGCGCACCGTCATTACCCCGGTCCATCTTGGCAAAGTGGCCGAGGAAAGAGCGGCGCTCGTACTGCTTGCGCAGCTTGGCTTTCTCTTCCGGCGTCATCTTGCGCACCCGCTCCAGACCGCTTGAGTCGCTTTCCAGCTGAACCAGCAGAATGTCGATCTCCTCATCGCTCATGCTGAGGATGTCAGAGGACAGGTCACCCGTTCCTGCTGGGATCGTGGTGCTACGGGTGGTTGTGCCTGTGCTTGGGGTCGAGCGCGCGCTCTGGTCTTCGTCGCGATTGGTGGAAAGCAGTGGGAGACCTGCAGCCGGGTCGCTGTCCTGATAGGCTGCTGGAACCGAGGCAGCATCGCGAACCACCGCCCGCTCGGGCTCAGCAGCGAGCAGGTCTTGCAGATCCGGCGACGGCGCGGGTTGGACCACGGCCGTCGACGCGACTTCAGAGGTCGTGCGGTTGCTGTCGATCAGGGCCGAGGTGTTCGGCTCAATCGGTTTGATCTCGTCATAGCGCGCCAGCTCGATCTGCGGACGGATTGCCGGGATCGGCAGGGTTGCCAGCGAGGCGGCCAGTTCAATTGGCTCATCAATTGCTTGAATCTCCAGCGGCAGATCGCTGTCATCCCCCCGGTTCAGTGGACCTTCGACTGCGATTAAGCGCCCGTCTCGGTCATAAGTTTGCTGTCCGCGTGCCGAAGCGTCTAAAACGATTTGGTGAAAGTCCTTATCCGTACGGCCAAGGTTAAAGCTAATGCTCGGGACAAACCCGCCAGCGCACCCGGTTAAGCCAAAAGCCAGCACAGTTGAGAGGAGACCAATGCGATAGTCGATCATTCGTGGAAGTTCCGTTTCAGAGCCGCGGGCACATCGTTGGATTGCCCATTTGATTGTGATTTCTCATAAACCAACCAGAAAGTAAAGTTATCAGAGACTTGCATACTGATGCTGAAGTGAAATGTGATTAATTTGTGGCTATTGCCGCTGCCGGCATCGCCGGTTGAGGGGTTCCGTAAGGGGCACATCTCTCTGCGGCCGTTTGAAAAATCAGATGTTAGCACCATTCAGGCCCAAGGGAGTGATCCTTCTGTTGCGCATTGGATGATTAGCTTCCCTGTGCCTTGGCCGCGCTGGTTGGCGCGGCATCGGGTGATGCAGGCGCGCCGCGACATGGCGCGGCAGGAGGGCTTCCATTTCGCCATCATTGCCGAAGACTTGCCCACGCGGCCTATGGTCGGCGCGTGCTCTGCAGCCTTCATTGGCGACCCCACTCGCCCGCCGGAATTGGCCTACTGGATCGCGCCAGCGTTTCAGCGGCAGGGACGGGCGCGGCAGGCCCTGCGATTGTTGCTCAGCTTCCTGTTCGAGCGCGACGAGTTTCTGACCGCCATCGAAGCCGCAGTGATCGAAGGCAACGACGCTTCGACCGAGCTGCTGCTTGGGCTGGGTTTTGCCTACCACGAAGACGAATATGCTTCAGCACCGCTCAGCTGGAACCGCCCGCGCGAGGAACAGGTTCTGCTGCGGCGTCATCGATTGTGGCGCGCAGATTGGCTCGCGCAAGAAAACGCCCATATCTCTCCTGAAGATCTCGATCCCTGAAACAAGAAGGCCCTTGCGATGACCGACTTCAAAGCCCTCACCGATGCCGACTGGAAGCAGCGCCTCACTGACGAACAGTTTCGTGTCGCGCGCAAACACGGGACTGAGCGACCCTTTACCTCGCCGTTCAACGATCTGAAGGATGACGGCACCTACGCCTGTGCCGCCTGCGGTCAGCCGTTGTTCACCTCAGCCGACAAGTTCGATTCAGGCAGTGGCTGGCCGTCGTTTACCCAGCCTTTGGCCGAGGATGTGGTGGGGGAGAAGACTGATCGTAGTTTCTTTATGACCCGTACCGAAGTCCATTGCGCCCGCTGTGAAAGCCACTTGGGCCACGTGTTCCCGGACGGCCCGGCGCCGACGGGCCTGCGTTACTGCATGAACGGGGTGGTGATGTCGTTTGAGAAGGACAGCGACGAAGCCTGAACCTAAGCCAATCGTGCGCCATTAGGGACGGGTTTATCCGGCGCGACCAGTACGACGTTGCCGTCGTCGTCGTGCAAGCCGAGGGTCAGAAATTCGCTCATGAACGGGCCGATTTGCTTGGCCGGGAAGTTGACCACGGCAATAACTTGCCGCCCGACAAGCGCTTCAGGCTCATAGTGTTGCGTGATCTGCGCGCTCGATTTCCGTTCCCCGATCTCACCACCAAAATCGACCCAAAGTTTGATTGCCGGGCGGCGCGCCTCGGGAAAGGGCTCGGCGCGGGTAACGGTCCCCACGCGGATATCGACGGCCAGAAAGTCATCAAAGCTGATCAGGGTCATGACGGGTTTCTCCGCGCTGGGTCTCATGGGGGCTTTGGAAAGTGGTGGTCCCGGTCTAAGACTATTTCAGGCCAAAAAGCGAGGGTGAACCGCATGATACTTCTGACTTGGGTTCTGGTGGCAGCCGGGGGTTATTTGCTGGGGTCAATCCCCTTTGGCCTCGTTCTGGCGCAGCTTGCAGGCTATGGCGATATTCGCAAGATCGGCTCGGGCAACATTGGCGCGACCAACGTTCTCCGCACGGGAAACAAGCCGCTGGCACTGGCTGTTCTCATTCTCGACGCGGGCAAGGGTGCGATTGCGGTGGCGATTGCCTGGGCGCTTGTGGGGTGGGAGTTTGGCGTGGTCGCCGGTAGCGCCGCCTTCATCGGTCATCTCTACCCCGTTTGGCTGCGGTTCAAGGGCGGAAAAGGCGTGGCGACGGGGCTTGGAACCTTTCTCGCGATCTCTTGGCCCATCTTTATCGGCATGGCGCTGGCGTGGCTGGCTGGGGCGTTTCTGTTCCGCCGTTCGTCCATGGGCGCGCTCGCTTCTTTTGCCGTCCTACCGCTGCTAACCGGGATCTTCAGCGCCCGCGCGGATGCCGCAAACGTGCCGCTGCCGTACTGGTTCATCATTCTGGGTTTCGCCATCGCGGCGATCGTCTTCTACAAACACCGCGCCAACATCGTCCGCATCATCGATGGTACGGAGCCGAAGATCAGCTTTGGCGGTGGTGACAAGAAAGAGGGCTAAGCCTACTTTCCCGAAAGCTCTGCGTTCCGCACTTCGCCCGCTTCCATGGCCTCCGGGAAGAGGTCTGGAAGCCCACGGCTCGGTGCCATGAGCACGTCCAGCGCAGCCTGCGTCACACCGCCAGGGCTCGTCACTCGACGGCGCAACTCTGCGGGGTCTACATCGGGCTGTTGGCTGGCCAATTGCGCGGCACCCAGCACTGTCTGCCGGGCTGCCAGTTTGGCGTGTTCGGGTGACAGGCCGGTTTTCTCCGCCGCCGCCGCAATGCACTCGATCAGCAGGAAGACATAGGCTGGCCCGCTGCCTGTCACGCCGACCAGCGCGTCGATCTGCGCCTCGGTCTCAACCCAAATCGCCTCACCCACCGCTTCAAGCATGACTTCACCCAAGCGCGCGAGGTCAGCATCGACCGCGCCGTTGGCGAGCAGCAGGCTCATCCCCGCTCCAACCGCGGCTGGTGTGTTTGGCATGACCCGGATGATCGGCGTTTCCGTGCCAAACCAGGCCTCATAGGACGCCACCCCCACACCCGCAGCGATGGAGATCACGGCGGAGCCTGCGCTTTGCACGATGTCGATGTAATCAGCCGCGACGCCGGCCATGATCTGAGGCTTGACCGCCAGCATGACCATCGCTGGCGCACAGCCAGAGGGCAGGGCCTCAACGGACGCGAGACAGGCAACGCCAGCCGGCGCACTGCCCGCCTCGGCCATCACCGGGTCAACAATCAGAACCGCGTCAGGCGACAAGCCGGAACGCAGCCAGCCATCTAGCAGCGCGCCACCCATATTGCCGCAGCCAGCGAGGATAAGGGGACGATCGGAACGGAAAGCAGATAAATCAGTCATGCCCTTGGACATGCCAGACTGAAGGGGCGGGGAAAAGGCCTAAGCTTCGCCCTGGGTTTCCAGCAGGGACGCAGCGAGCGCATCCTGTGGGTCGCGGCCGCCCCAGATGACGAACTGGAACGCCGGGTAGAAGCGATCACACTCGCCCACGGCCACATCGACCAGATCCTCGATCTGCTCGTGGCTGACACCGCCAATGCCGCGCAGCAGCAGGGTATGACGGAACATCAGCGAAGATTCTTCCTTGGACAGCTCAAAGTGACCGACCCACAGGCGGGAATTCACTTCGGCGAGCAAGGTGTTGATTTCCTGATTGAGTCGCGCGGGCGCGCGCATCTCAAGCATACAGGTGGTGTGCAGCGCCTGAACCTCACCTTGCCAGAAGCAGTGCAGCTGGTAGGTGGCCCACTGGCCGGGGCAGGCAATGACGAGTTCGGACTCACTGGGACGAGCAATCGACCAATCGCTCTCGCCAGAGAGCATGTCTTCGAGCGCATCGATCGGGTTCAGGATCTCTTCGCGCGCGAAATCCATGCGTGAAAACGCCATCGATTTAGCTCCCCAACAACTCTCGTTCTAACGGCACCCCAAAGGCATTATCCACAGCTGTGGATAACAGCCGCGCTTTGCTGCGTTTAGGCTGTAAATCCACAAATACTTCCTAGCTATGAGGAAGCGTTATGCGATGGATATCGTCCTTTGTATCTCAAATCGTCGAGTCGAAGTCTAGAGCGGACGCATAATAATTTGCGCACAGGCTCTGTGGAGCGATGGCTAAAAATCCAATGAATCCAAACTATGCTTGGGGATAAGCGCAAAAAAACCAGTGAATTCGGCGATCAATTAAGGCGCGTCACTTCGCGTCTTTTTCTGAAAGTTTTTCTTCCAGCGCATCAAGCCGTTTTTTCAGTGCTTCGTTCTCTTCGCGCGCCGTTCGCGCCATCTCGCGCACCACCTCAAACTCTTCCCGCGGGACCACGTCCATATCAGCGAGGGCAGATTCCATGCGTTGTTTGATCAGAGTCTCCACCTCCGAACGCGCGCCCGCAATCGTCCCGGCGGCACCGTTAGCCAGGCGGGCAAGGTCGTCGAAGAAGCGGTATTGGGTCTGCATGGCGTCAATCCTTGGAAAATGAGCGCGGTTCCGACCCTTCATATAGCATGATGCCTTCCGCTCGCCACAGCCTCGACATAGAACAGGGACAAAGCACCTTTGAGGTTTGTGAGACACCCATGGAATTCCTGTCCGGCTGGACCCTGCCGCTCTTGGCTGAAATCCCCTTTCCAGCGATTGACCCCGTCCTGATCAGCATCGGCCCCATCCCGATCCGTTGGTATTCGCTGGCTTATATTGCGGGCCTCATTCTCGGTTACATCTGGGTGCGACGAAACCTGAGCCGGACGACGAGCGTGGACGCAAGGGCCATGGATGATCTGTTCTTGTGGATCATCGTGGGCGTTGTTGCCGGAGGACGGCTGGGGTCAGTGCTGTTCTATGGGTTGCAGCAGGACCCGCAGCTTTATCTGAGCAATCCCATGGCATGGCTTGCGGTTTGGGATGGCGGGATGTCGTTCCACGGGGGCTTTCTGGGTGTGCTGCTGGCGGTCATTCTATGGTCGCGCTTCAACCGGAAGACCGGCTTCTGGGAAGTCACCGATTTGCTCGCCATTTCTGCGCCTATCGGTCTGTTCTTTGGCCGCATCGCGAACTTCATCAACGCCGAGCTCTATGGCCGCCCCAGCGACGTTCCTTGGGCCATGCGCTTCCCGCTCTATGACCGGCAGGGCGAGGTCGCGGCCTACACCGAGCCGCGGCATCCGAGCCAGCTTTATGAAGCGGTGCTCGAGGGGCTGGTGCTGTTCGTGGTGCTGAACCTGTTGTGGCGGAATGCGGCGATCCGGGCGCGTGCTGGGATGGTGACGGGGGGCTTCATGCTCGGCTACGGGTTGTTCCGCTTTCTGGTTGAGTTTGTGCGCAAGCCTGATGACGGGATCGAAGCCGGATTCATCAAGGTGGCTGGTTTGGGAGCCTTCACCACGGGCCAGGAGTTGTCTTTTCCGATGATCATCTTCGGGCTGGCACTGGTCTTGTGGCGGCGGCGGGTGTGACCATGGCGCAGTCAGCGACCCCCCTTACCGACTCACTCAAGGCGCAGATCCGCGCAACCGGCCCGCTGACCGTGCCGGAGTTCATGACCCTCGCGCTTCAGCACCCCGAACACGGGTACTACACGCGCCAAGAAGCCATCGGCGCATCGGCTGACTTTGTGACGGCACCGGAAATATCGCAGGTGTTTGGTGAGCTGATTGGGCTTTGGCTGGTGCAGCGGTGGATTGATCTGGGGCAACCTGGGCGGTTCCTGCTGGTGGAGTTGGGGCCGGGCAAAGGAACGCTCATGGCCGACGCCTTGCGCGCGGCGAGCGCCATGCCGACTTTCCTGCCCGCCATGGAACTGGTGTTGGTTGAGACCAACGAGACCTTGCGCGCCGCCCAGGCTGAAAAGCTCGCTGCCTATACCCCGCGCTGGCTGGACAGCTTCGGCGCGTTGGAGGCCGATGCGCCGCTGTTAGTTGTTGGCAACGAGTTCCTCGACGTTCTGCCTAGCGCGCAATTTGCTGTCGCTAAGGGGGCTTGGTTCGAACGGCTGGTGTCCATCGACGCGGAGAGCGGTGCGCTGAGTTTTGTGCTGGGACAGCCCAAAACCCCCGTTCTACCCCTGCTGCCTGAGCCGGTCGAAGGTCGGTTTCATGAGATCATGCCGTCGCTTCCCGGTTTCCTAAAAGACCTCTCAAGCGCTCTCAAGGCGCAGACCGGTGCCGCGCTGTTCATCGACTATGCCCACGAAGAAGACGCCTCTGCCTGGAGCCTGCAAGCCGTTCAGGCGCACGAAAAGGTAGACCCGCTGGAGGCTGTGGGCGAGGCGGATTTGACGACGCTGGTGGATTTCCGCGCCGCGAGCCGCTTTGCCAAAGAAGTCGGCCTGAGCGTGCCCGACCCGGTGTCCCAACGAGACTTCCTGCTGGTACTTGGCGCGTGGCAGCGGTTTGAGATGCTGGCCGAAAGCGCCCCGGATGACGCCGCCGACCTGCTGCAAGCGTTGCAGCGACTGGTGGGTAAGGCGCAGATGGGGACACGGTTCAAGGCGTGGACCTGCCACTTTCCAGAAACCCTTCCCGCGCCTGCGGGCTTCCCTACCAGCGGTGGTACAGACCGTGGCTGAACCCACCGCTCTGCCACCTTTCCTCACGGCGCCGACGCTGTCGCAGGTTGACGGACTGAGGCACGGCTACTTCAGCCGGCAAGGTGGGGTGAGCTGGGGGCGGTCTGATCTGAACTGTGGGCTGGGCGCTGACGATGATCCTACAGCGGTGCGCGAAAACCGCGACCGCGTGCGCCGCGCCATGGGAGCGCACAAGCTCGTATCGCTGTTTCAAGTGCACTCCGCTGACGTCGTCACCTTACGCGAAACCCCATCGTGGGAGCGGGGACCAAAGGCTGATGCGATGGTCACGGATGTGCGGGGTCTGGCGCTGGGTGCACTGTCTGCCGACTGCGGGGCATTGCTCGCCGTGGACCCGGAAGCAGGCGTGATCGCAAGCGCGCACTCTGGCTGGAAGGGTACAGCCCAGAACATCGCCCGCGCTACTTTCGTTGCCATGGAGGCCCTCGGCGCGCAGCGGGAGCGTATGGTGGTGGCCCTTGGTCCCATGATCCGTCAGGACAGCTACGAGGTCGGCCCGGACTTTCCTGCATTGTTCAAGGGCGCGGTCGCTGAACCGGAGCGCTTCTTCAAGCCCGCAACACGCCCCGGACACTTCATGGGCGACATCGCCGGGATCATTGCGGCGCAAGTTGCAGCCGAAGGGGTCGGGCGGTTCGAGGATATTGGCGGCGACACCTACAGCGACGAAGCCCGATACTTCTCCGCCCGTCGCGGGGCGCACCGGGGTGAGCCAGACTATGGCCGTCTGATTTCATGCATCGCACTCTCCGACGCCTAGCGCTGGCGTTCTCATGTGTGCTGCTGGGCAGCATCTCTCACGCGCAGACGGATGACGCAGCGCTGCACAGGCTTGCCGGGTCGATGATCCTGACTGGCTTCAGCGGCAATGACCCCTTCGATCCGGGCTTCATCCGGGTCCGGGACCAGCTGCAGCAGGGTCATATCGCTGGCGTACTGTTCTTTAAGCCTAATCTGACTGGTTCGGCGGGCACCGTTGCTACTGCCGCCGCGATGGCGGGTGTTCTTCGCCAAGCCAGTGGCGCCGGGAAACCGCCGCCGCTTCTCGCGGTGGATGAGGAAGGCGGTCGGGTGCAGCGGCTGCGCGATCCACGCATCGCCAGCGCCCGCGTTTTGGCTGGCATGGACTCTGCCGAGCAGCGCGCCGTCTTCGCTGGGCTGGCACAGTCGGTTGCAGCAGCTGGGCTGACGCTCAACCTCGCACCCGTCGTGGATCTGCACGATCAACGCTCTCCCGCCATAGGCGCGCTGGGTCGGAGCTTTTCGGCGGACCCAGACCGGGTGGCCATACTGGCCGCTGCGATGGTTGAGGCCCACCGGGCGCAAGGGGTGGCTACGGCGCTCAAGCACTTTCCCGGCCATGGTCTCGCGCGGGCCGACAGCCACGCAGGCTTTGTCGACATCACCGACACGTGGCAGCCGGCTGAGCTCGAACCTTTCCTCGCCCTGATCCGCGCCGGACAAGCGGATATGATCATGACGGCTCACGTCTTTCATGCCGATTTTGACCGCCTGCACCCTGCGACCTTGTCACGGGCCGTGGTGACGGATTTGCTGCGCGGCATGCTGGGGTTTGACGGGGTGGTGGTCTCGGATGATCTGACCATGCGCGCCATCGACGAGAGCTACAGCCTCGAAGACGCCGTTCTGCTGGCTGTCGATGCGGGCGTTGACCTGCTGCTCACGGGGAACTTTCAGCCCGATGCGGTCGATCAGGCCGAGCAGATGCGCATAATCCTCGTTGAAGCTGTGCAGTCTGGACGCCTGTCCCGTCAGCGGTTGCAGGAATCGCATGACCGCATCTTGGCTTTGCGGCAGAGGTTGCGTTGACCCCGCGCCGCGAACTGAGCTAAACCACCGCCATCAAACACTTTCTTGGTGCCAGATGTCGCCGCCGTGTCGGGGGCGAGCATTCTCGGAGCCGGAGCACAGACTATGCGCATCTTGAGCTGCAACGCCAACCGTCCGTTGGCGGAAGCAATTTCGCACTATCTTGACGTCCGACTGACGCAAGCCGAAGTGCGCCGCTTCAACGACAAGGAAATCTACGTCGAAATCCAGGAGAATGTCCGGGGCGAAGACGTGTTCCTGATCCAGCCCACCAGCTACCCTGCGAACGACCACCTGATGGAACTGTTGGTTGCCATCGATGCCTTGCGTCGCGGCTCGGCGGGGCGGATTACGGCGGTGATCCCTTATTACGGCTATGCCCGGCAGGACCGCAAAAGCTCCCCGCGCTCCCCGATTTCTGCGCGCTTGGTTGCCAACCTGATCGAGACCGCTGGCGCGGACCGTGTGCTGACCATGGACCTGCACGCCGGCCAGATTCAGGGCTTCTTTGACATTCCTACGGATAACCTCTTTGCCGCGCCCATGTTTGCGCAGGAAATCCGCCGCGTGCACCGCGATGATTGCTCCAACGTCATGATCGTCTCTCCCGACGTCGGCGGCGTTGTTCGAGCGCGCGCGGTTGCCAAGGCGATCGAAGTTGACCTCGCCATTATCGACAAGCGCCGTCCGAAAGCCGGTGTTGCCGAGGTGATGAACGTCATTGGTGAAGTCGATGGCAAGCACTGTGTGCTGATCGATGACATCGTGGATACCGCCGGAACGCTGTGCAAAGCCGCAGACGCTCTGGTGAAGAACGGCGCTCTGTCCGTTTCTGCCTACGCCACGCACGGCGTGCTTTCTGGCCCTGCGGTTTCGAACATCGAAGCGTCAGCGATCAGCGAAGTCGTCGTCACGGACTCCATCCAGCCGTCTGAAGCGGTCGTTGCTTGCGAGAAAATTCGCGCCATGACAACGGCAGAGCTGCTTGGTGAAGCCATCCGCCGCGTATCGAACGAAGAGTCGGTCTCGACCCTCTTCAACATGTAGGGACAGTCGCGAGCCCGCTCGCGCACCGATCCTGTTCCGATTGATTTTGAATTCTGTTTTCTAAGGAGACTCCCTATGGACATCGCAATGACCATTCCCGCCCAAGCCAAGTCCGGTGCCGGCAAGACCGCTGCGAAAGCAGCCCGTTACGCAGGCCTCGTTCCTGCCGTGATCTACGGTGGCAAGGCTGACCCTGAAATGGTTGCCATCGACCCGCGCCCCATCTGGAAGGGCCTGAACGAGCGTGGCTTTTTCGCCAAGGTGATCGCGCTGGAAGTGGACGGCAAGACCATCAACGTTCTGCCCCGTGACATCCAGTTTGACCGCGTGACCGACCAGCCGATTCACCTGGACTTCATGCGCGTTGACAGCGACACGGTTGTCAAAGTGAAGATCCCTGTAGACTTCGTGAACGAAATGGAATCCCCGGGCCTGAAGCGCGGCGCGGTGCTGAACGTTGTTCGTCACTCCGTTGAAGTGCGCTGCAAGGCGGGTGAGATCCCCACCAAGTTCGACGCTGACCTCACCGGCCTGAACATCAACGACGCTGTGAAGTACTCCATGGTGCAGGTCTCCGGTAACGTGACCCCGACCATCGTGGGCCGTGACTTCGTCATCGCGACGGTAACCGCACCATCTGCTCTGAAGCGTCAGATGATGGACGCAGCAGCTGCGGCAGCGGGCGAGGAAGCGGAAGCCGAGTAAGGCGACGCGCCAGAGCTTCGTCGGCAAAGGGCTTAGCGCATGCAAGTGCTGGTTGGACTGGGCAATCCTGGACGGCAGTACGAGGGCCATCGCCACAACGTTGGTTTCATGGCCCTCGACCTCATTGCGGCGCGATACAACGCGCCCAAGTGGAAGGAGCGTGCCAACGCCCTTGTCTCCGAAGCTCGGATCGGTGGCGAGAAAGTCGTGCTGGTCAAGCCTCAGAGCTTCATGAACCGGTCGGGACAGCCCTTGCGGCACGTCCTCGACTTCTGGAAGCTCAAGGCGGACAGTGTGACGGTTTTTTACGACGAGCTCGACCTCGCGCCCTGCAAAGTGCGGATCAAGCGGGGCGGTGGCACGGGGGGGCACAACGGCATTAAGTCGCTGGACGCTCATATCGGCCAGAACTACCGGCGCGTGCGGATCGGCATCGGCCACCCCGGTCACAAGGACCGTGTCGCAGGCTACGTCCTACACGACTTTGGCAAGGAAGACCGGGCGCGGCTGGATGTGCTGCTCTCGGCCATGGCGGATCATCTGCCGCGCTTGCTGGAGGACGACGAGTCCGGGTTCATGAGCCTGTCTATGCAGGCTGTTAACCCGGATCAGAAACGGCGCAGCGACCCCGCGCCCGGACCCAAGGCAGCGGCCAGCGGCAACCCCGCCGCCGCCAAGCCTTCGATCATCGGCAAAGGACCGCCCACCGCCATGGGCGCCGCGCTGTCACGGTTGCTCAACCGCGGCGCCAAGAAAGATACGGACAAGGACTAAAGCACCATGGGATTCAACTGCGGTATCGTTGGCCTGCCCAACGTTGGCAAATCCACGCTGTTCAACGCGCTGACCGAGACGGCAGCCGCGGAAGCAGCGAACTATCCCTTCTGCACCATTGAGCCGAATACGGGCCGTGTTGCGGTGCCAGATCCTCGACTCGACCTGATTGCGGAGATCGCGCAGAGCGCCAAGGTTCTGCCCACACAGCTGGAAATCGTCGACATCGCCGGTTTGGTGCGTGGTGCGTCCAAGGGCGAAGGGCTGGGCAACCAGTTCCTCGCCAACATCCGCGAGACCGACGCCATCCTGCACGTCCTGCGCTGCTTTGACGGCGAAGTGACCCACGTTGACGGGTCCGTTGACCCCGTGCGGGATGCTGAAACAGTCACCACTGAACTGATGATCGCCGACCTTGATGCTGTCGAAAAGCGGATGGCGAAGGAGAGCAAGCGCGCGCAGGGCGGCGACAAGGAAGCACGCCTGCTGATGGCGGTGCTTGAACCGCTAGCCGCTGCTCTCACTGAGGGTAAGCCCGCGCGCACCGTGGAGTTTGCCCCCGAGGACATGCGCATTGTCCGGCAGTTGCAGCTGCTGACCTCTAAGCCCGTGCTTTACGTCTGCAACGTCGGCGAGGAAGATGCGGCAGAGGGCAACCACCACTCTCGCGCCGTCGAAGAAATGGCCGCCCGCGAAGGGGCCAGCTCGATCCTGATTTCTGCCGCCATCGAAGCCGAAATCGCGGCCTTGCCGACTGAAGAAGACAAGCGCGAGTTCCTGGAGACGTTGGGACTGGAAGAAACCGGCCTGGCGCGGCTGATCCGTCGGGGGTATGGCCTTCTCGACCTGCTGACGTTCTTCACCGCCGGCCCAAAAGAAGCCCGCGCGTGGACCGTCCGCACCGGCTCAACAGCCCCGCAAGCCGCGGGCGCGATCCACACCGACTTTGAGCGCGGCTTCATCCGTGCTGAAACCATTGCCTACGACGATTATATCGCCAGTGGCGGAGAAGCCGGGGCCAAAGACGCGGGGAAACTGCGGGTTGAAGGCAAGGACTACGTCACAAAAGACGGCGACATCTACCACTTCCGCTTCAACGTTTAGGGCTGCAGCGGCACATGCGATTGCGCCCGGCTTAGTCGAGCCGGGACAGCGTGCCGGACCGGCACTGCCCCAGAAAACACGCTTTGAAACTCAGTGAGTTGTCGTTCATCGGTTCCACGGTTGTACGGAGTGCTGGAAGACGCCCGGTCGGCATCTTGAGATTGCCGATGTAGGAGCCGTCTGCTTGCACCTTGAGCCCGCGTAAGAGTTCGCTGTTGAGCACGCGGCCCGGGTCGATGTCTGGGCCCACGACGGCGGCGATCTTGGCGCACAGGGCGCTGTCTTCCTCGCAGTTGTAGACCTCTAGCACCGCCTGCATGCCCTCCAACGGATCATCCATCCGCCAAAACCCCTCCAGCCCAGTCGCATGCGCGGCTGGCGCGGCGCGGAGAAAAAGAGCAGCGACGAGGAGGAGCGGGAGTAAATGGCGCATAGTTTGTAGGTTCCGCAGATTATCGGACTGTTAAATCAGCAGAATCCAGAAAGCAAAAACCGGGCCTTTGTGGTCAAAGGCCCGGTTGAGGTGTCGGCTGGGGAGGGAGACGCGCGCGGCGTCTCGTGCGTGCCGCGGCTACAGCTTCGTCATTGTGCCTTTGCAGACAGGAAGGAAACACGAGCTGTAGGAAATGGTGCGGTCATCGACGATTTTAATCGTGACGTTGGAGTCGCCCACGAAGCTGACCGGCGGGTTGATGATGCCTTTGAAGGAGCCATTGCGCTGTTGCTGAACGTTGCGGATCAGCAGGTAGTTCTGCTGCCCGGCAGCGAGTTCGCCCTGATAGGCTTTGACGATCCGGGCGCAGAGGCCGTTGCCGTCTTCGCAATCGTACATCTGGACCACGGCCTGAACGCCGTCCCAGGCCTTGTTGTCTAGCCAGAGGCCCCGCATTTCGAGGGCCGATGCAGACGTCAGAGACGCCAATGAAGCGATGATGGAGATGAGAAAGGCGCGCATGATATCCTCGCGTTAGAACTGCCCCCGCTGGGACAAGATCTAGGGCGCGCCACGCCTGCGACAATAGGGCCGATCTCGGGGATTTAGCTCCCGTCGGAGAAAACCATGAACACGCCGCTGGCATTCCACGGGTCCACGATGTAGCCGCGATAGCCAGCTTTGGCGGTGCGGTAGTCGAGGCCGGACTGGGCGAGGAACTGCCCCGTCTGGTTCAGATCGGCGACTTGGTAGACGATGGCCTCGGCCGCTTCCGTGCCGCCATACATCTGCTGCCAGTCTTCCTCCGTGTAGAACTCCAGATCCGCCCCAATCGGACCGTTGCCAGAGCCACCAAAGGCTCCGGAAATCAGCGCCTCATAGCCCGTGCCGAGGTTCTGGTCCTTGGGCATCATGATCTGAACCGCGCGAATGCCTACCGCGCCGTTGGCGTGGTCAAGGAAGCGTGGTGCCCAGACGGCTTCTGGGTTCAGATGCTCGCAGACGAACAGCGGAACCGGGCTAAATGGCCCGCGCTGGGGACGAACAAGCTTGAAGGATGCACGTTGCGCCATGCCGGCGACCACTTGCACGTCGCGGTGCAGTGATTCGATGCCGAAGTGCTGGATCCCCTGCTGCTCAAAAGCCGCAGTAGCAAGCTCCGCCCGGCCCTTGAGTGCCAGTGAAAGCAGGCCCTCACCCTGATCTTCGAGGTGCTCGGCCAGTCCGTTGGTGCCAACGTTAGGGTCACGCACGCCAAGTATTTCGACGTAGTCGCCCTGACCGTCCAGCCCGCGTAGCATGATGCAGGTGTTTGCTGTGCCCCATCCGACGTGTGGGGTGATTTCTGTGGTGGTGAAGCCCAGCGTGTGCGCGCGCGCATGCTCGCTGTCGAGGTCCTGAACCGCGATGATGACGTGGTCCAGTCCGGTGATTGCCGCGTCTTCAGCAACGGCGGGGGTGTCGTTAGTCACGGAAAACATGCAGCTTTTCTTTCGCAGTCCCACGGATGGCTTTCAGGCGGCACCTTAGAGCAAACTGCGCGAAAATAAAAAGGCCAGAACCCAATGACTTGGGGACAACAAAAAAGGCCACAGGGGTGCTGTGGCCTTTTTCACGTTCATGTGTTGCAAAGCGCTCTAGTGCTCTGGATCCGGGCCGCCTTCGGCTTCCAGCTTCGCGTAGACCTTGGCGGCCACAACGCGGTAGGCGAGGAAGGAAATGATCGTCAGGGCCAGCATGTAGAGCACGACGATAATGCCCCACTGGTGACGGTCTTCGAGGAACGGGTCGGCGGTCCAGTTCAGGAAAGCCGTCACGTCGCGCGCCTGCTGCTCCAGCGTGGGCACGGTGCCGTCGGGGTATTCAAAGTCGGACATGTCTGCCGGCCATGGGTTCGGCATTTTGATGACCTTCATGACCTTGTTGTAGTAAGCGCCCTCTGGCTGCTCATGGGCGTCGTCGTAGCCCGTCAGCAGCGCGTAGATGTAGTCAGAGCCACCCACCCGCGCACGCGCCATGGTGGAAAGGTCTGGTGGCGCCTTGCCGTAGGTCGCGGTTGCCCGCTTTGGGTTTTCCAGCGCCCAAGGGAAGGTATCGTTCAGCGTCCCCGGCCGGGTGTCGGCGTCACCATCGTCGTTGATGTAGGGAATCTCGTAGTTCGATGCGAGGTTCTTCGCCACGTCCTCGCTCACGTCCATCCCAGTCAGCGAGCCAAAGCGAACGAGGCCCAGCGAGTGACAGGACTGGCAGCGCGTCTGGTAGACATAGAGACCGCGCTGGAGCTGAAGCTCATCGTAGTGACCCAGCGGACCGGTGAAGGTCCAGGATTGAGAGTCCACCGGACCGGCGGATTCAGCGGAGGCAGGGGCAGCAGCGGCAACGGCCGTAACGGCGGCAGCGGCGCTGAGTGTTTTCAAGAGTGTTCCGAAACGCATGAAGGATGCTTTCTTTAAAGAGGTCTGTCTGCGGCGGACCGGAGAGGGCGGGTCGGCCCCCTCCGTTGGAAGCGGTTAAGCCAGCACAGGCTCGCTGATCGAAGCCGGCAGCTGCTTGGGCTTCTCGAACAGGCCGAGCACAGGCAGCAGCACCAGGAAGTAAGCGAAGTAGTACCCCGTGAAGAGGACTCCCCACTGCTGCGTCGATCCCCAAACGAACCCATTGGCCCCTTCAAAGCCGAGCGGAATACGGCCCAGCGGGGTTGGGATGAAGAACGCCTCACCCGACGTTTGCGCGCCAACCAGCGCGAGGATCAGGCAGCAGACCACAAAGCCCCAGAAGAAGAACTTGAACACCGGACGGAAGCGACCGGAGCGAACCGGCGAGGTGTCCAGCCAAGGCAGCAGGAACAGGATGCCCAGTGAGCCCGCCATGGCGAGCGCGCCCAGCTGCTTGCCGGTGATCACCAGACCGAAGATGTTCAGATCCCAGGTGAAGACCTTCAGGATCGCGTAGAACGGCAGCAGGTACCATTCCGGCACGATGTGAGACGGCAGGTTGTAGTCGGTCGGCTGGTTGTTGATCGCCTCTGCCAAACGCTCTGGAGCCCACGCAACAACGGCGAGGTAAAGCGTGAAGAAGACGGACAGGCCGAAAATGTCCTTGAAGGTGTAATACGGGTGGAAGGACACCGTATCTTTCTTGGACTTCAGATCGATGCCAAGCGGGTTGTTCGAGCCCACGGTCTGCAGCGTCAGAATGTGCAGGATAACCACACCGGCGAGCACAAACGGCAGCAGGAAATGCAGCGCAAAGAAGCGGTTGAGCAGCGCGTCGTCTACGTCTTCGCCCCCGCGCAGCAGGATCAGAATGTCGTCACCCAAGATCGGAATTGCGGTGAAGACCTGCGTGATCACTTCCGCTGCGGCAAAGGACATCACGCCCCAAACCAGCGAGTAGCCGAGGAAGGCAATGCCCATCATCAGGATCAGGATCACACAGCCCAAGATCCACAGCACTTCGCGTGGGGCCTTGTATGAGCCGTAGTACAGGCCCCGGAACATATGGAAAATCACGGCAATGAAGAAGAACGATGCCCCGACCGCATGCATATAGCGTAGGAACATCCCGCCCTTTACGTCGCGCATGATGTGCTCAACCGAGCGGAACGCCTGGTTGATGCCGTACTGGTCTTCTTGCACCGACGGCTTGTAGTGCATGGCGAGGAACAGGCCGGTTACGATCATCACCACCAGCATGATGCCGGCGATGGAGCCGAAGTTCCACCAGTAGTTCAGGTTCTTGGGGTAGGCGTGGGCGGTCATCGAGTGATGCACGGCACGCAGAATCGGGAGACGTTCGTCGAAGCCCTTGAGCAGGGGGTTCTTGAACGGTGAACGAGAGCCAGCCATCGGACTTAGGCCTCCTTACCAATCACAATCATTTCGTCAGAAGCGAAGAAGTACTTCGGCACAGGCAAGTTCGCAGGCGAGGGGCCTTTCCGGATCCGGCCGGAGGTATCGAACTGCGAGTTGTGACACGGACAGAAGAACCCGCCGAACTCGCCCCGCTTTTCACCCGCAGCCGTGCCCTGTGGAGGGCAGCCCAGGTGTGGGCACTGCAAGCGCAGCACCAGCCACTCAGGACGCTGAACGCGCTCGGCGTCGGTTTCCTGATGGCGCAGGTTTTCACTGTCGCCCGCAACCGCAGCTTCAATCTCAGCAGCAGTCCGGCGGCGAACGGAGTATTTCTTCCGGCCCGCCGTTGCGACGATGCCTGAGCCTTCCGCGATGCCTTCAAGCGACACTTCGATCACACCGCCACCCGCGACATCGCGGGTTGGGGTCATGGTGCGTACCAGAGCCACACCGCCAGAGGCGACACCGATGCCAGCCATGGCCATGGTTGACAGCACGATGAAGTTTCGGCGATCCGGGTTTGCGACGTCGGTCGGCGTTCCAGCCATTGGCGAAGTCCTTCTACATTCATACTGAGCAGCACAGACCGAGACGGCGCAGGCTGCTTCGAGGCGGGGCAAAAACCGAGCGGTCTTTTGCCCCATTAATCCAGTTGTGAGACGGCTATACCCAAGCCCCTGTTTAGGGTCTAGCCCCGCTATTCGATAAGCTGTTATTCGAAGTTACTCACTAATCCACTGACACCCCCTTGCCTCACCCCGGAGGTGGACCGCTTTTGTCCTTGATTCAGCCCTCTATCGCCTTGTTTGAACCGGATATTCCGCAAAACGCTGGGTCGATCATGCGCCTATGTGCCTGCCTTGATCTACCCATGCATATCATTGAACCCTGCGGCTTTTTGCTCGACGATCGCCGTCTGCGCCGCGCTGGTATGGATTATCTCGCCGGTGTCCGTCTCGACCGGCACGCAGATTGGACCGCGTTTGTAGAATCGACGACGGGTCAAGGCCGCTTGGTGCTTGCTTCCGCGCATGCTGAAACGCTGCTCCCCGACTTCCGCTTTGAACCCGGTGACATCATCGTCATGGGCCGAGAAAGCGCTGGCGCGCCGGACTATGTTCATGAGGCGTGTCAGCGTCGCGTGCGCCTGCCTCTGGTTCCGGGGCAAAGATCCATAAATGTTTCTCAGGCAGCGAGCATTTTTGCCTTCGAGGCGTGCCGCCAGCTGCAATGGTTCACCCACTTGGGAGACGACGACCGTGTCGAACACCGCGAACAACAGTGAAGACCTGCCCTGGTGGCGTGGCGCATCGGCCTTGCCCGATGCCAACGCGCTGAGCGCCCGGAAAACCCGCGCCGAAGACTGGTTCCGTAGCCTCCGCGACCGGATTTGCGCTGACTTCGAAGCGCTGGAGCATTCCTGCGACCTCGACCACCCGCAAACCGCTGGCATTGCACCCGGTCAGTTCCAGCGCACGGCGTGGGACCGGCCCCAGGGCGGGGGCGGTGTCATGTCGATCATGAAGGGCCGCGTTTTCGAGAAAGTCGGCGTAAACATCTCCGTTGTCTCCGGTACCTTTAGCCCCGAATTCGCCAAGAACATCCCTGGCGCAGCGGAAGACCCGACGTTTTATGCTGCTGGGATCTCACTGGTCGCGCACATGCACTCGCCGCTCGTTCCAGCCGTGCACATGAACACGCGGATGATCCTAACCACGAAGGGCTGGTTCGGCGGTGGAGCCGACCTGACGCCGATGCGCCCCCGCGCGAGCGATACAGCGCACTTTCACAGCACGTTGCAAAACGCCTGTGACGCGCATCACGCCGATTACTATCCGGCCTTTAAGGAGTGGTGTGACCGCTATTTCTTCTTGCCGCACCGCACTGAGCCGCGCGGCGTCGGCGGGATCTTTTATGATTATCTCGATACTGGCGATTGGGAGGCCGACTTCGCTGTGACCCGAGATGTCGGCGAAGCCTTCCGCACGGCCTACGTGCCGCTGGTCGAGCAGCACTATCAGACGCCATGGACCGATGAAGATCGGCAACACCAGTTGTTCCGACGTGGCCGCTACGTCGAGTTCAACCTGCTCCACGATCGGGGCACTTTGTTTGGGCTCAAGACGGGCGGCAATGTTGATGCCATTCTGATGTCACTGCCCCCCGCCGTTGGCTGGGACTGATCACAAAAAAAGGCGACCCCGATCCGAGGTCGCCTTTTTTCTTTGATGCTCGAGCGCAGGAGCGCGTCGCTTAGAACTGCGAGGCACGAACCTTTTCCAACAGGAAATCGCGGAAGACGTTGACGCGCTGGGTCGAGCGCAGTTCTTCCGGGTAAACGAAGAACGCCTGAAACGACGGGCCTTCGATCTCTGGCAGGACGCGAATGAGCTTGTCCCGGCCTTCAACCATGTAATCCGGGATCGCCGCGATGCCGGCGCCGGCTTCAACAACGTTGCGGATCGCGAAGATGTTGTTCAGCGACATGGCGGGACGACGCTTGCCGGTCTCACGGCCAGCCGTTTCCAGCCAGTTCAAGTCTGGAACCGGTGGGCGCGTGTCTGTGCCGAAGATGATGATCCGGTGCTGGTCGAGATCGGTCAGCGAGGACGGCGTACCGTACTCATCCAGATACTCCGGTGATGCGTAGATGTGGCTGTGTGCCTCAAACAGCGGACGCTGGATCAGGTCTGGCTGATGCGGCGGGTACAGACGGATCGCGATGTCAGCCTGACGCATGGACAGGTCGAGTTCCTTGTCCTCCAGAATCAGGTGCAGCTCGATTTCCGGGTACTTGGCCATGAACTCAGCCATGAGGGGGGCCAGCCAAGTGCTGCCGAGCGCGACAGTCGCTGTGACGCGCAGGTCACCAGACGGCGAGTCCTTAGAGTCGCGCAGACGCGCCTCGACCAGCGACAGTTTGCCAAACACCTCGTGCGCTGTGTTGTACAGCAGCTCACCCTGCTCCGTGAGGATCAGGCCGCGGGCGTGGCGATGAAAGAGAGTGGTGGAGAGGCTTTCCTCGAGCGCAGAAATCTGCCGGCTGACGGCGGATTGGCTGAGGTTGAGGTCTTCACCAGCGTGCGTGAAGCTCCCGGCTTCTGCGACTGCGTGGAAAACGCGGAGTTTGTCCCAATCCATGGGCAATCCTTCAAAACTCAATACAATTGGATAGATTAAAGCGTTAGCTCTGCCTTTTTTGCATGGCTTCATGCCCTGAAGTCAAACGTAAAACACCTTTTTGCGGGCCAAGTGTCATGTTTTTGTCAAGAAAGAACCGGTCGCTGCATCGCGAATCAAAGAATCGGGCCTGTTTTTCCCGAATATTGCAAAAGTGCTTTGCGCTGAGGCACTTATACTAAGGCGCTAATATGCTGGGTTTTTGGATGGTTTTCTTTGCTCATCCAAAAGAACAGGGTCAGAAGGCGTGCTCCTAACCCTGCTATAATTCTCAGTCGTGGTCGAAAAGACGGCTTAGAGGCTCAGAGCTTCCAGCGCACCTTCAGTATCATCGATTTCATTACCCGACAGGGCTTTCACCAAAGCGTAGACCCGGCGGCGGACGATGGGGTGGTTGATCTTGTAGTAAGACCGAACCAGCTCGAGCGTTTCGCGCTTGGCAAAGGGGTCTTGGCCGTCGGGTGTGTCGTGGTTGTGCTCGTTCTCGTCCGGGCGCTTACCGCCGATCACTTCGTCAGTCATACCCTCATAAAAATATGAGACGGGGACGTCCAGGATGCGTCCGAGTTCATAGAGACGGCTCGCGGAGATCCGGTTGGTCCCGCGTTCGTATTTTTGGACCTGCTGGAAGGAAAGGTTCAGTTCATCACCAAGCGCTTCTTGCGACATGCCCAGCAAGGTGCGGCGAAGGCGCAGTCTCTCCCCAACATAAGCGTCAATGGCATGAGGGGATCGGGCAGAGACGCCCTTACGTGCTGCTTCGTTCATCTTTGAGTTCCATATTTACTGATGCGCGTGCACCTATCGGGTTAATCCCCTTGACCCGAAACGTGTTTGCGCCGAAAGACTTAACCTCTGCGTGCATCAGGCTTTAAAGCGTTCGCGCAAGTATTAGTCGTGCGACGTGTTAACCTTTGCACCCATGGGCCGCAACTACATAGTTATATAAATTTGGATTGTGCGGTAAAAATTTTTTACTAAACACGCTCTATTTGAGGCTAAATTCTCTCTTTGGTGGGTTTATTGCGTTAAATTGACTGTTGAAGGAATATTTGTTCAATATTTTTTAGAACAAAGAAGCAACTTTTTATGTTGACCAAAGGCCGAATCGTTCAATACCTCTGGTGAGAACAAAGCGTGGACAAAATTCTGAAGCCACAGCTTGAATGTGAACCAGATCTAAAGCGAGACGAGAGAGCGGCCAGCGAATGCCCAAATTGCCCCCTGACTCCGGACTGGAGCGACCGACACAGACCCTGCAATCCCTGCGGGAGATGATTGCCCAAGTCGAACGCCGCCCGCCGCCTCGTCTGTCCCGCCCGGTTGCTGAGCAAGTGGCGACCGTGGGGGAGGAGCACCTGTCCTTTGACGTCGCCGATGTCGATGCGGCGTTGCAGGGTGGGCTGGAGTACGACGTCTTGCAGGAGGTTCTGCCCGCACGCACGGAGTGGGACGACGGCCTGACGACGGCGTTCAGCGCCAGCTTGCTTGCCCGCCGGCAACAGCAGGACCAGCACCGCGACCCTGGCCGCAATCAAACGTCCCCGCTGTTTTGGATCGCCCAGCACGATACCACTGGTGCCGGGCTTTCGGCGCAAGGGTTGGTGAGCATGGGACTGGACCCGCAAGCCCTGTGGCTGGTGACTGTTCGCAGTGATGCAGAAGCGCTCTGGGCCTTTGAGGAGATCCTCGACCATCCCGATGCGGTTGGGGTGGTGTGTGAGGTCTGTCATCTGGAATTGGCGCAGTCGCACCGCATCAACCTCAAAGCTGCGGACACGGCGCGGGAGGATCGTGGCCGCTTGCTGATTGCGCTGCGTCGGCACAAGGGCGCGCGCCGCCCGCAGGCCAACCCCACTGCCGCCGCTACCCGCTGGCGGCTGGCGTCCATACCGCCGCATCTGCTGGCCCCCAATGGGGACGGCAAAGGCCGCACCGCCCCCACGCGTGAGTTGCGCCGCCCGGCACGCGATGCTGCTGCGCTGAGTCTTGGTCCGCAGGATGTCGGAGCGGCCGTGCATCCTTCGCTGCAGGAGGCTGCGGCAGACTTCATCCCACAAACCCCCTCACCCCGCAGCGCCGCTACCCCGCCTGCGGTTCACCATCCGCTGCGGCAGGTGCGCTGGCGCGCGGAAATGTTCCGTCAACGCGGGGGTGCCCCGGCGTCCTGGCTTCTGGAGTGGTCCTATGAAACGCATCGTTTCCGTCGTTTGTCCGAGCTTTGCACTGTGGGCACAGCCGCACCCAGTTGAGCCGCAAGGTGCGGCGGCATCGGGCCAACCATGGGTTCTGACCGTTGAGCGCCGCAACCTCGTGGTCGTGCACGACGCCAACCCCGCTGCCCGCGCTGGTGGGGCGGTTCCGGGGCAGGCGCTGACCGATGCACGTGCACTGGTTCCCGGCCTGCGCTCCATGACTCTCGATCCTGCACGCGTGGACCACGCCTGGCATCGGCTGGCGCACTGGTTGACCCGCTACACCCCACTGGTTGCCCTGGACCCAGCCAGCCCGCCGGTGGATCTGGGCGGTGCCGGGGGGTTCCTGCTCGACGTCTCAGGCTGCGCGCACTTGTTTGGAGGGGAAGAGGGGTTGATGACCGATCTGGCTGACCGCTTGCACCGCTGGGGCCTGCCAATCCGCGCAGCAATGGCAGACACACGGCTCGCCGCTTGGGGGCTGGCCCGGTACAGCGAGGCGCCGCTGACGTGCGTGCCTGTGGGGGAAACCCTACCTGCCTTGCGTGCGCTGCCAGTGACGGCGCTGAACCTGCCAGGCCGAACGATTGAAGCGCTTGACCGTCTCGGCTTGCGGCAGATCGGTGACGTGCTGCGGCTGGATCGGCAGGCGCTGGGTCAGCGGTTCTCTGACAAAGTCTCTGCGCTGCAGGCGGCGCAGGATCGGGTGACGCCTGAACGCCTGCTCGAAGCCCTGGATCGCGCACTGGGCAAGCGCCCTGACGCGATCAACCCCTTGCTCCCTGCTGCATCTTACGCCGCGCGCAAGCTGTTTCATGAGCCGATCGGTACGGCGGCAAGCATAGAACAGACGTTGGTGGACCTTATGGCCGTGGTCCTGCCCATGGTTAAACGTGCAGGGCAGGGGGTGCGGCAGGCGACTGTTTCGCTCTACCGCGTCGATGGTCGTCGCCGGGACTTTCGGCTGCGCTGCCACCGTCCAACGCTGGATCCGGGATTGCTGCAACGACTGTTCAGTGAGCAGACCGAGACCCTCGACGTCGGCTTTGGGTTGGACGCCGTGGGCCTGTCGGTGCAGCGGGCCGAGACCATGGCTGAGAGCCAGGACAGTCTCCTCACCCACAGCGCTCCAGACCGCCATCACCCGGTTCTGGACCGCCTGACCAACCGGCTCGGACCCCGCGCCGTCGCTCAACCCGGCCTGCGCGCACGCCACGACCCGCGTGAGGCGGAAGCGCGGCACTGCGTGGAGCTTGCCAGCGGGCTCGGCGATGGGGGGCAGTCGGTCATCGAGCTCACACAGCAGCGCAGCGCCGCCGCACTGGATCAGGATTTGGGCGACCCGGAACTGGCGCGGGAAGCGGGTCTGAACCGCCCCGCTCAGCCGCGCCCGGTCGTGCTGCTGCCCGACCCCCAGCCGATCACCATCGAAGACCCGCACCCCTTCGCCAGCGGCTTACGCCCGCCCCGCCTGTTCCAGTGGCGGCGCCAGCGCCACCGCCTTGTGCGCTGGAGCGGGCCGGAGCGCCTGACCCCTGCGTGGTGGGACCGGCCCAATGGACATCTGGGCCACTTCAGCGATGACGCACGGTCCACTCCACTGACGAAGGACTACTTCCACGTTGAGGACGAGGAGGGGCGGCAGTTCTGGCTCGCGCGGAGCAGCAGCGGCCCTACAGCGCCCTTTGGTGACCGTACAGGGCAGGCGGCCGGGCGGACAGAATGGACGGTCGAGGGGCTGTTCGCATGAGCCTGCCGGATGCTCCTTCTCAAGCGGCACCCGCCGCTCTTCCTACCTCGCCGCCGCTGGGGCCGGTTCAGGACGATGACATTGTACTCCTGCCCAGCCGCCGAATTGCCTATGTCGAACTGCAGGTGAGCTCGAATTTCTCCTTTCTCCGCGGGGCCAGTCACCCCGACGAACTCGCGCTCGCAGCCGGGGCGCTGGGGGTGCGGGGCTTTGCTGTCACCGATCGCAACACTATGGCCGGCGTGGTGCGGGCGCACATGGCTTGCAAGGATGCCGGACTGCCTTTCATCGTCGGCTGTCGACTCGACCTGATCCGGGATGCCCGCCCGGAGGTTGAGGGCAAGCGTCGCCTCACCCGCGTCTCCCGGACTCAGGCCCGCAAGCCTTCAGGCACGCAGCGGGATGCGACTGAGGCCCTGGTCGAGCCGCGCGACGCCCGCCCCGATGGCAGCTTCCTCGCCTATCCCACCGACCGCGCAGCTTATGGCCGTCTGTGCCGGCTGCTGACCCTCGGCCGCCGACGCGCGCCCAAGGGTGAGTGCTTCATCGATCTTGAAGACCTGCGCGCGCATGCGGACGGGGTGATCCTCATCACCCTGCCGCCGCCGGTGCCGGATCAGAGCTTCATGCTGCGGCTGCTTGACCTGGCGCGGCAGTGGCAGGGGCGGCTGTACCTTGGCGCGCATCACCACCTCAGCGGCGACGACGCCCCCCGCCTGAGCCAGCTCGCCCGCATCGCTGCGCAGACGGCCGTGCCGATGGTCGCGCTCAACGACGTTCACTTCCACGCTCGCAGCCGCAAGCCGTTGCAGGACGTGCTGACCTGCATCCGCCATGGCTGTACCATCGACACGGCAGGGACGCGCCTGTTCCCCAACGCCGAGCGCTGCCTGAAGACACCGCAGGAGATGGCGCTGCTGTTTGCCGACTACCCCGACGCGCTGGCTCGCACAGAAGAGATCGCGGCGCGCTGCCAGTTTTCGCTTGATGAACTGCGCTACGAATACCCCGATGAGCTGACCCAGAACGGTCGGAGCACCGCCGAAGAACTCCGCCACCTTGCCTATGAAGGCGCGCGCAGGCGCTATGGCGCGACTGTGCCCGAGCGTGTGGTGAAGAGCATCGAGCACGAACTGGCGCTGATCGGTGAGCTGCAGTACGAGCCCTACTTCCTGACCGTTTACGACATCGTCCGTTTTGCCCGGTCGCGCGGGATCCTGTGTCAGGGGCGGGGTTCCGCGGCAAACTCGACCGTTTGCTTTTGCCTGGGCATCACAGCGGTCGATCCGGCGCGTGTCGATTTGCTGTTCGAACGCTTCATCTCCGCCGCCCGCGACGAGCCCCCTGACATCGACGTGGACTTCGAGCACGAGCGGCGCGAAGAGGTGATCCAGTACATCTATACCAAGTACGGTCGGGACCATGCTGGTCTGGCGGCAACGGTCATCAGTTACCGCACCCGCGGCGCTGTGCGAGACGTGGGTAAGGCGCTTGGACTGTCCGAAGACGCCATCGCGGCGATCAGCTCGAACATCTCCGGCTGGAATGAAAGCCGCAGCTCGGTCAAATCAGACGACGACACCGACACAACCTCAGTCAGCGCCGCCCCCGACAAGCGCGTACTGGCGCAGGAGCGGCTGGTCGAAATGGGGTTGGATGTGTCTTCGCCCCGCTTGGCCATGGCGCTCGATCTGGTGCAGCAGATTCGTGGTTTCCCGCGTCATCTTTCTCAGCACGTCGGCGGCTTCGTGCTAACGCGCGGCCCGCTGTCCGAGTACGTCCCGATCGCAAACGCCGCTATGCAGGATCGCACGGTCATCGAGTGGGACAAGGATGACTTGGAAGCGCTGGGACTGATGAAGGTGGATGTGCTCGCGCTGGGGATGCTCTCGTGCATGCGCCGCTGTTTCGAGCTGCTCGAACATCATTACGGTACAGTGCATTCGCTGGCGAGCATCCCGTCTGAAGACCCAGCGGTCTACGAGATGCTGTCGCGGGGGGATTCACTGGGCGTGTTTCAGGTCGAGAGTCGCGCTCAGATGAACATGCTGCCCCGGCTCAAGCCCGCGACCTTCTACGATCTGGTGGTGCAGGTCGCCATTGTCCGCCCCGGTCCCATCCAGGGCGATATGGTTCACCCCTACCTGCGCCGCCGAAATGGCGAGGAGCCGGTTGAGTTTCCTTCAGGCGAGCTGGAAGCTGTACTCGGCAAGACCCTCGGCGTGCCCTTGTTTCAGGAGCAGGCGATGAAAATCGCTATCGTCGCCGCCGGCTTCACGCCGACAGAGGCCGACCAGCTGCGCCGCGCCATGGCAACTTTCAAGAAACACGGCATGCTGCACCAGTTCGGCGATAAGCTTCGCGACGGCATGGCCGAGCGCGGCTATGACCCGGAGTTCGCTGACCGCTGCTTCAAACAGATTGAAGGCTTCGGCAGCTACGGCTTTCCCGAGAGCCACGCTGCATCCTTTGCGCTGCTGGTCTACACCAGTTCGTGGATGAAGAAGCATCACCCGGAGGTCTTCGCCTGCGCCCTGTTGAATTCCCAACCCATGGGTTTCTACGCGCCCGCGCAGATCATCCGCGACGCGCGCGAACACGGGGTTGAGGTGCTGCCCCCGGACGTCAACGCCTCGGACTGGGACAACACGCTGGCCTTTCCCACCGGAAGGCCCGTGGGGCTGCCGTCCTCGCGCTGGCCCGACGCCCACCCCCGACCCTACGCCATCCGGCTTGGTCTACGGCAGATCAAAGGGCTGACCGAGGAGGAGGCCGCCAAGATCGTCACCGCGCGGAACAACGGGTATCCTGACATGCTCAGCCTGTGGCGACGCTCGGGTGCGTCGGTCGCGGCGCTGGAAACGCTGGCGCGAGGGGATGGCTACGGCTCGCTGGGGTTGGCGCGGCGAGAGGCTTTCTGGGCGATCAAAGCCCTGCCTGACGACCCCCTGCCGCTGTTCGCTGCAGCGGCGGCGGAGGAGTGGGGCGACGTCGCGCAGGGGGCCGAAGACCTGCCCGCCATGACGGTGGGGGAAGAGGTTGCCGACGACTACCGCGCCCTGCGCCTGTCGCTTAAGGCGCACCCTATGGCCTTGCTCCGCGACCAGCTCTCGCAGGAAGGGCGGATACCGGCTAAGGCGCTGTGGCATCTCAAGGACGGCGCGCTGGTTCGGCTTGCTGGGGTGGTTCTGGTGCGCCAGCGACCGGGTTCGGCCAAGGGCGTGATCTTCATCACACTCGAGGACGAGACCGGCGTGGCCAATCTTGTGATCTGGTCCGACCGCTTCGAGGCTTACCGCCGAGAAGTGCTCTCAGCCTCATTGCTGGAGGTGTGGGGGCGGGTGCAGAAAGCTGGCGAGGGTGAGCATCAGGTCATCCACATCACGGCACAGCACTTGGTCGATCGCTCTGATCTGCTCGCCCAGATGCAGGTGGGGGAGGGCGAAGCCGAGTTGCTCGACAGCCCTGTCGATCCACCTCTCGCCCATGTCGACGAAATCGTTCGCGGCACCCCCGATGACCCGCGACAAGCCGCTTTGGCTGGACGCGCAGATGCGGATGGTCCGCTGCGCCGCATGCAGCAGCAGGGGCACTGGGGCACGGGGCAGGGTGCCTCACAAGCGCTCGAACGCCAGCTTGGCACACCGAATTCCGCCAGCACGCCGCCCCGCGGACCCAAGCCGCGCACTTACGAAGAACGCGAAGACGCCATCGCCAGCGCCCGCCGCACCCGCAAGCTGGAACGTCGACGAGGTCAGCGAGAGCGACACAGCCCGGCTTCGGATCCGGTCCATGGCGTCAGCGCGGCCAGCCTGCCCAATCCCATGGCTGGCATCCCCAATCCAAAATCCAACCGCCACCCACGCGACGCAAGCCTCGCCCTGCCGCCCTCACCCAACCGGGTCAACACCCCGCCCGTCGCCGCGCCAACCCCGCACACTGGCCACGGCGCACCCAATCCCTTTGCACCCAAAGCCGGGCGTGCATCGCGGGGTCGTCGATAAGGCGCTTGCAGGATGCAGCGAAGGAGGCCAGATTGGCAGCAGGCGGGTGTAGCTCAGTGGTAGAGCAGTAGCTTCCCAAGCTACGTGTCGAGGGTTCGATTCCCTTCACCCGCTCCAAGACCTCCCAAAAAATGCAATAAAAACAATGCTTAACGGTCTTGTGTGGTCACAATTGTTACAAAACGTGCTACAAAACTGCTCCAAAACACGCTACATACGACCCCTGTAGCAGGGCGATATCCGTCTCTGTCGATCCGGGTATGGTGCCGTATGAGCAAGCACCTTCACAGGCGTGGTGACAGCTTTCAGTACCGTCGAGCCTTCCCAGCAGACGTGAGAGCAACCGCTGGACGACGAGAGCTTACGAAGTCCCTGAAGGTCAAGACTTTGAAGGAAGCAGAACTTGAGGCTGCTCTATGGGATGTCGAGTTCGACAAGATCGTCGCTACTGCCAGAGGGACAGGTCAGCCGAGTGAAGCAACAGCCATCGTCCTTGCAACGAGACTGCTTCAGTCCAAGGGGCTGCTGACCGCTGAAGGCTCAGTAAACTTCCCTCAGGTCGATCCGAGGAAGCCAGAACACAACACCATCGAAAAGCAGCTTCGGGTGATTGAGGAGTGGGAGGCAAAGTACGAAGCAGCATACGATCAGCTTGCTTTGTCGGTGGCCTCTATGACGCCTGAAGGTGAAGTGGTTGAGACCTACGACCCAGCGTCCCCTCATTCTCAGGCCTTCTTGCAATTCACTGGCC
>CBFHUI010000003.1:0-70578 GCA_965658725.1 Alphaproteobacteria bacterium
GTTCTATACTCATTTGTCAGAGAGCATTTATCCTGTAGTATGATTCCGGTCGCCCGCTCCAGCTTTCTGATCCTGCCAAACGCAGCTAGGTCACCTCATAGTAGGTGAACATCCCGCTGATCTGGTGTCCGAGGATGTGGCAGTGCAGCGGCCATAGTCCGCGGCGGTCCAACTTCATCGCTATAGTTGCTTTTGACCATGCTTCGAACGTTAGGCTGTCGCGGAACGTTCCAATCTCATGGGGGGCTGAGGTGGACGTTACAACCCGTACGTGTTGCCCGTGAAAATGCATGACGTGATGGGTCGCTGAGTTGTTGATTAGTGAAACTTCCACCGTCTCACCCACCCGCCCGCTGAACAATGGGCCTAGAGAGTTATCAGCGACGTCATTCAGCAACCAATAACGATGAGTGCCGACCAGCGTTTCCCAGTCCTGCCACTGGCCTTCAACCTTACCGGCGCCCATCTCATTGTCGCGGTAGGGCTCAGACATAACCAGCGTTACGGCTTGATGGGCAGCGGCGTCAGGTGTCAATTCAACTGGGTTGTAGGGTTTGAATGCGGGCAGGGCCTTGCTGAGGACTAGTGATGCTTCCAGCCCAATTTCAAAGTCAAAGCTTGTGCCTTTTCCGAAAAGGCTTTCCCCTAAATTGAGTCGCGTCCGCCCCGTGAAATCGGGCTCGATGAGCACATCCATACGCTGCCCTGGCCCCAAAAAGATGGGGTGGCTTAACTCGAAGGGCGCCACGCTATAGCCGTCCAGTGCGATGACCCAAGCGCTCGCATGATCGAAGCTTGGACGGAACACGCGGCCCGTGGCGGCATTCAGCATCCGCAATCGGGTCGCGCCTTCGAAGGCGAGGTTGAGCTTTGGGCGTACACTGCCGTTGATCGTCAGGACGCGTCCCTGAACGCCCGCATGCCCCCACGCAAGCCCTGCCTCGAGCTTAGTCCAGTCAATCTCATAGCGGTCCTTGTGTGCGCCGCTCACGGTCCAATCATCCAGAACGAGAACTTGCTCGACCAGTGACGGCTCGTCAGGGTCTTCGACGATCAGGGGGCCATAGAGACCACGGGCAATCTGATTGAGAGAGTCGTGATGCGAGTGGAACCAATGGGTACCCGGATCGCACAAGGGTACTTCATAGTCGAAGCTCTCGCCGGGCTGGACCAGAGGGCTGTCGAACTTGCCTGAAACGCCATCCATACCCTTGGACACACGCAGCCCATGCCAATGCAAAGTTGTTGGCACGTCGAGCTGATTGAACAGGGTAGGCCGCAGAACCTGTCCGACTTGCCCCCGGATCAGCGATCCGGTTTGAGGGGTTCGGTACGTCCATCGGTTGAAAGGCTGCACGCCCCCACCAAGCGTTGTTCGTTCGGATGCCGCGAAGATGGGAAGCGCTTCACCCGGCGTTGCATGCGCAATGGTCCGAAGGGTCGGCAAGGAGGCTATTCCGGTGGCGCTCAGGCCTCCTGCAAAGACTGCAATGGCGCGCCTTCGGTCGATTGGTTTCATGGTCGGAGTGTTTCCCTTGGCTTTGGCATCTTCCCTCACATCTTCGGGCCAGTTGCCGTCAGGAAGGCGGTGAGCATCAGCAGCGCGACCGCGACAAGCGCTTCAACGCGGAGGGACCAAACGAACCCCGGCCGGCCGGTGAAATACAGCTTGTTGGCTGCCGCGATAGACAAGATGCCGGTGACGGCTACCAGTTTGAACGCCATGCGACGCTGGTATTCTTGGCTGAGATCGAGTTGCCAACCCGTAAACACCCCAAAGAGTGTCCCGCCAGCCACGATCAGCAGCGGCACGGCCAAAATGGCTTGTCGGCCGAAGACCTCCCCAAACTGGTGGCGCTCCGCCGCCGAGACGGTCAGCAGCGGAACAATCACAGACAGCCACCATGCTCCGATGGCAACGTGGACAACAACGAGGGACGATGACAGCAAGCGTGGGCCAAAGCTCAGGCTGTGTCCTTCCATCCCAAAACTCAGCAGCATCAAAAGAGCCGGGACAAGGGCAAGTCGGTGCCAGCCCAGGGCCAGCAGGATGAGCAGGGCAACGCCTGCCAAAATCCGCATCGCAGCAACTTGGCCGACGGGCGTTTGAGCGGCGATCCCAATGAAGTCTGCGGAGAAGGCTGTCGCGACATCGCCCCCTGCAATCATCAGCAAGAAGAGGGCGACTGAGCCCACAGCGGCGACGAACATCAATGCCAACCCGAGACTGACCTGTCCGGCCAATCGGCGGCTGAATGCGCTTTCTGCTGGGACCGACAGCGTCAGTCTCAGTGCGATGGATCCAGCGATAAGGACGGTCGCGCCATATAGACAAAACCGCAAAACGGGCGACAGGTACTCCACAGATTTACCTCGCTACTGCTCACCTACGGCGAAATGGACGTTGCCCTTCATGGTGTGTCCGTCCATGGCGACGGCAATCCAATGCAGCATGTAGACACCCGTTTCGAGTTCCTCGAACGCCAGTGAGGCTTCATCGACAAAACCCTTTGGTAACGGGGTGGTCAAGTTGACGGCGGTTTCACCCTCTACCGCATGTTTTTCTTCGCCGTCCATGGATCCCATGAGGCTGTCAAGATCCATGCCGTCCGGGGCCTGAGACATGTCCACGACCGTTAGACGAACTTTGCGATCAAATGTGAGTTTGAGGGTGTCGAGGCCAGGGGCGACGGTCTCGCCAGACTGCGGCGTGCTGCCGGACATCTTCGAGTGTGCCGCTGCAGGAGAGGAGGCGGTCAGCAAAAGCGCCAACGCGATGAGAGCAAATTTCATTGAGCGATTCCAAGTTTACTGAGGTTGTTCGGAGGCAAGGGTTCTTTCCCGCTGCGCCAGCAGGATTTCTTCCGGCCATGTTGAGGCGATCCATGAGTTCACCGCCTGAATGCCGTAGTCCTCGAGCACACCATCATAAGCCGGCATTTTCCCGGAGTAATCTGCGACATAGATGGCGGGTCCATACTTGACCAGATTGAACAAAACTTCGTCGGAGTGATGCCACGTGTGTCCAGTTTGGTCGTGGGGTGGAGCAGGCAGATTGCCGTCGGCGTCGCGTAACCACCAGTTTTCCTGCCCTTCCAGATTGGCGCCATGACAGGATGAGCAGGAGGTCCGATAAACCACCTCACCTCGCGCCAGCAGCGCCGGGTCGTCAACTGAAATGCGATACACCGACGCCGGCAGCTGCGCCTCTATCTCGAGCCGCGTTGGCTGCTCGATGGGTGCTTGAGGAGTAAAGCCAAGCGCGGGCGTCGTCTGGTTCGACTCAGCTTGCTGAGCACCTTGAATGCGTTGCGCAACAAGGAATGCCGTGGCTGTCAGCAGAGCAAGCCCCAAAAATACCAAGACTGCCTTCATGGAACTTTCGCTTCCAGAATGGGTGAAGATTCATCGTCAGAGAGCGCAAACATCACTTTGCACTTTTGTCCCTTTCCGGCGGGACAGGTATCGATCAGCGTCCTTAAGTTCTGAGCCATCTGCTTGAGATCCAGCATCTTGCGCTCCAGTGCTTCAAGGTGGGAATCCGCGATGGCGTGAACCTCGTCCGCGGTCCAGTTTTGGGTAGATTTCAGTTCCAGCAACTGCCGGCAATCGTTCAACCGGAACCCCAGTCGACGCGCGCGGGCGAGGAACTGCAGTCGAGACAAGTCATCAGAAGAGTAGATCCTACGGCCGTTGTTGCCCCGGCTGGGCCGGATCAAGCCTTCGTTTTCATAGTGTCGTACGGCCTTCTCCGTGAGTTCGGACCGTTGCATGATTTCTGCCAGTCGCATGGTATCCAGCTTTCTAAACGAATTCTCTTCGGTCTTACTTTCCTTCCCTTAGGGCAGGATCAAAGATAATCATTGATGGTTCACGGTGATGTGAGAGAGGGACGAAGCGTTATCATCGCAGCGCTCCCCCTTACGGCAATGTAACCCGTTGCCACTGCCAACTATGGAGGCGCATGAACGGGCGGCGGCGCTGAAAGAGCTGCCATTTTGCGACGATAAGGACTCGTCCTGTCCCAAATCCCCGTGTCAGGACCTGTAAAAATGGCATTTTGCCATTGTTTCCCGTTGGTTTTACGCCGCACCACCCACTTAAAGCCCAATAATTAGGCAAACGTGTTCAAATTTCCAGCGATGCCACATTTTTGTGCGTTTCGTCGTTGCGGCCCCTCGAGCGAGGGCGTTCTCTCGTCCCATCAAACCGCCAACTCGGTTGTTGGCGTTCTCTCGTTGTCTGTAGTTTTACAAAGGGTATTCCAGATGGACGCTTGGCTCCTCACCTCCACCGCGATCGTTCTGTTCATGACGATCCCCGGTCTCGCTCTGTTCTACGGCGGTCTTGTCCGTGCGAAGAACTATCTTTCGGTTCTCATGCAGTGCTTTGCCCTGACAGGCCTCATCTCCATCGTATGGATGGTTATCGGCTACGTCCTGTCCTCCACCACGGCAGGCGACGGACCGGCGAACCCATACATCGGATTGGACTTCTCCCAAATCTTCATGGCGACCACGCCGCACGCTGACATGGCGGGCGCAGCCTTCGGTCTGACCTTCGCCATCATCACCCCGGCGCTGATCCTCGGTGCATATGCTGAGCGCGTGAAGTTCTCTTTCGTCATGCTGTTCTCCGCGATTTGGGTTGTTCTGGTTTACTGTCCGCTCGCTTACTGGGTCTGGATGGTTGGTCTGGGCGGCGAAGGCGACTTTGCTGGTCCATCCCCGCTTGAGTGGATTACCGGTGTGGCTCCGCTGGACTGGGCAGGCGGTCTCGTCGTTCACCAGGCTGCCGGTGTTGCTGGTCTCGTGATCGCGGTCATGCTCGGCAAGCGCGCAGGTTTCCCGAACACTCTGCAGCCACCAGCACAGCCTGGTATGGTCATGATCGGTGCTTCCATGCTGTGGATCGGCTGGTTCGGCTTCAACTCCGGCCTTTCCGGTGATCAAGCCAACGCTGGCTACGTGATCTTCTCCACGCAAGTTGCTGCGGCCGGTGCTTCCATCGCTTGGGTCCTGTTCGAAACCCTTCGCAACGGTAAGCCAACGCTGGTTGGTGCTGCGACCGGTGCAATTGCTGGTCTGGTTGCCATAACCCCGGCTGTTGGTGTGGTATCCGTCCCCGGCGCGCTGATCCTTGGTCTGATCGCTGGTGTCCTGCCACAGATTGCTATTCCAATCATCAAGTCCACTTTCAAGATCGACGATGCACTCGACGTGTTCGCGGTCCACGGTGTTGCGGGCATCACCGGTACCCTGCTGCTGCCATTCCTGGCCTTCATCGGTACGAACGGTGACGCGGCTCTGATCAGCGAAGTTGGTGTCATGAAGCAGTTCATCACCCAGCTGTGGTCGGTCGTCTTCTCTGCCGCTTACGTCGCAGTGGTCACCTTCATCATCGCAATCGTTGTCCGGGCCATCGTTGGCATGCGGGCAGAGGACGAAGCAGTGGCCGATGGCCTCGACCTTTCCTCCCACGGCGAGCGTGCATACGACCTGACGTAAAGACAGGTCTCGAAAGAAGGCTACTACTCCACCCCAGCCTTCTTTCATCGCAAATCATGCGCCCGGTGCAGCAAACGCACCGGGCGTATGTCGTTTTGAGGGGGGCGAAAGTGCCATTAAGCCTTGTTTCGCAAGGCCGAAATGGCCTAATAAGCGGTCTGTGGATGGCCCATAGGGGTATAGCTCAGTTGGTAGAGCATCGGTCTCCAAAACCGAGGGTCGAGGGTTCGAGTCCTTCTGCCCCTGCCATTTCCACTGCGGGTTTACGGGACTGACAATCACCCGTGCCGTCACAGTGTCGAAAGGTTCGACACGGGGTGAGGCACTCGCTGGTTCGCTTCCAGTCCTTTGGTAATAGAAGAAGATGTAAAGGCGGCATGCATGGCACTGTTTCGGTTTTTTGGCCAAGTGCGGAAAGAAATCGCACGAGTAACCTGGCCATCGCGCAACGAAACAACGGTTACGACCATCCTGGTCCTGATCCTCGCGACGTTGGCTGCGCTGTTTTTCATCGCCGTTGATTTCGTATTCCGAAACCTGATGGGCTTCCTCCTGGGCATCAGCCTCGGCTAAGGCTGCGTATCGCGCCGCCCCATCACGAAAAGAAGTGCTGAGCTACCCCATGTCTGAAAACCATAAATGGTACGTCATCCATGTCTATTCCGGCTTTGAGTCCAAGATCGTTGAGTCGATCATGGAGCAGGCTGAGAAGAAGGGCATTGAGGATCAGTTCTCCGAACTGCTGGTGCCTGCTGAAGAAGTCGTCGAAGTACGCCGTGGTAAGAAGTACAACGCCGAGCGCAAGTTTTTCCCCGGCTACATCCTCGCCAAAATGGAACTCTCAGACGCCGCGTGGAACCTCGTTAAGAACACCCAGCGCGTGACGGGTTTCTTGGGCGGGCAGGGGCGTCCTGTGCCGATCTCCGAGCGTGAAGCCAAGCAGATCATGCAGTCCATGCAGGAAGGCGCGGAGAAGCCGCGGCCGTCCATCACCTACGAAGTCGGCGAGAACGTTCGCGTGACCGATGGTGCCTTCACCTCGTTCTCTGGCGTGGTTGAGGAAGTGGATCTGGAGAAAGCCCGTCTCAAGGTTGCTGTGTCGATCTTTGGCCGCGCAACACCGGTTGAGCTGGACTACAGCCAGGTAGAGAAGGCCTAAGGCCACCTCGCGCAACGAACCTGAAAAACGCCCCAGCGAGCCGCCCTCGCTGGGGCGTTTTTCTTGGCCCCTGCACGACACAAGAAAAAAGGCCCCGCACCGGGTGGTGCGAGGCCTTCTTTGAATTCGGGTCGCGCTGGGATTAACGCGAGTAGTATTCCACCACCAGGTTTGGCTCCATGGTGACTGGGTACGGTACGTCTTCGAGCTTTGGGCCACGCAGGAACTGAGTGGTCATCTTCTTCACGTCGACTTCAACGTAGTCCGGCACGTCGCGCTCTGGCGATGCGAGGGCTTCGAGCACCAGTGCGATTTCGCGGGACTTGCCTTTGACCTCAACGACGTCGCCGTCACGAACCATCATGGACGCGATGTTGGCTTTCTTGCCGTTCAGGGTGACGTGGCCGTGGTTCACGAACTGACGGGCAGCAAACACGGTCGGGACGAATTTGGAACGGTATACGACCGTATCCAGACGACGCTCGAGCAGCTCGATCAGGTTCTCGCCGGTGTCGCCCTTACGGCGCACAGCTTCGGCGTAGTACTTGCGGAACTGCTTCTCGGTGATGTTGCCGTAGTAGCCCTTGAGCTTCTGCTTGGCTTTCAGCTGCAGACCGAAGTCGGAATCTTTTTTCTTGCGACCCTGGCCGTGCTGGCCGGGACCGTAGGAACGCTTGTTGATCGGGGACTTTGGGCGGCCCCACAGGTTGACGCCCAGACGGCGGTCAATCTTGTACTTAGCGGAAATACGCTTTGACATATCGAACCCTTCGTTAACGAGGTGTTATTTTGACGGTGCCGGTAGTCTCGCGCGCCAGAAGCGCTAGAGCGTGGAGCCACTTAGATCAGCGGTGACACCAACTTTCCCGGCCTATCTCAGAGAGATAAGGGGTCAGTAAAGATAAGGCGCGCCGCTGTCAAAGGGCGCGCCTCATTATGGGGCGAAGGGCTGTAATGCAGTCCTGCATGCCTGTGCTAGACTAGTGCACCCCGGCCAGCCGGTCCGCGACCGTTACGCCGCCGTCGGCAACGATGGTCTGGCCATTGACAAAGGCAGCTGCCTTGGACGCGAGGAAGACTGCAATCCCGGCGATGTCATCCGGCTCGCCCAACCGACGCAGCGGGGTTGCGTTGATCGTGCCTTCAGCCAGCTTCGGGTTCTTCCAGAGCGCTTCAGCAAAGTCGGTCTTTATCAGCCCTGGCGCGATGGCGTTGGAGCGGATGCCCTTTGGGCCCCATTCGATTGCCATGTTCTTCGCCAGATGCGCATTCGCGCCCTTAGTGATGCCGTAGGTACCAATCGCGCCGTTGCCGTTGATCCCGGCAATAGACGCGAGGAAGGTCATGGAGCCATGACCGCGCGCGGCCATATCTTCCACACACTCCTGAATGAACCAGTAGGCGGACTTCAGGTTGGTGGTGAAGGTCTTGTCGAACATCTCATCGGTGATTGTGTGCGCTGGACCCATATGCGGGTTGGTAGCAGCGTTGAGCACCAGATGGTCTATCTTGCCGTACTTTGCTTTAACCTCGGCGCACATGGCCTGAACCATCTCCTTGCGCCCGATATGGCAGGGGTAGGCCATGGCTTCGCCGCCTGCGGCTTTGATTGCCTCAACCACTTCATCACAGGGCTCTGGCTTTCGACCAGAAACCACAACCTTTGCGCCCGCTTCGGCCATGCGCTCGGCAATGGCACGGCCAATACCACGGCTTGAACCGGTAATCAGGGCGACTTCGCCATCCAAACGAAACATGAGTTCTCCTCCCGAGATTGTCTCTCTTTATCCCGGTAAAGACTGACACAGCCCGGTCCCGGCGGGAAGGGTCGCTAGCGGGGTCCGCCCTGTCCTTTGAGGAAAGAAAAGATGCCGTGGAGAGTATTGATTTCGTTTTCGGTTAGATCGTTACGCTGAAAGATGTTGCGCACGTTTCGGATCATCCGCTCACGCTTTTCTGGAATGGCTAGGAAAGAGCGCTCATCAAGGTCGTTGATCAGGCGATTGAGGAAGTTGTCGAGCATCTTCTGAGACGCGGGTGCCGCGCCGCTGCTCTCCAGTACGACATCCGGCGTTTCGTCCGCTGCCGTCCACCATTCATAACCCACCAGCAAGACTGCCTGCCCGATGTTCAGCGAGGTGTTGCCGGGGTTCAGGGGGACGGTGATCATGGCCGAAGCGAGGCTGATCTCGCTGTTCCACAGCCCTTCTCGCTCGCGGCCAAACAGCAGCCCGATCCTTTGCCCGTCTCCGGCCCGCTGACGCGCGTCAGTGGCGAAACCGCGGGCGGTAAATACCGGTTTGACCTGATCGCGGCCGCGGGCCGTGGTGGCATAGGTATAGGATAGGTCGGCAATGGCGGCATCGAGCGTGTCAAAGACTTGAGCGGCTTCAACAATGTCTTCGGCGTGGGCGGCCATGGCGTTGGCGGCGGGGTTTGGCCAGCCATCGCGGGGGTCGACCAGCCGCAGATCGCTCAACCCGCAGTTCTTCATCGCGCGGGCGCAGGCCCCGATGTTCTCGCCCATTTGCGGGCCACACAGAATAACGCAGGGCGGTTGCATGGCCTCAGATGGCATGCGCGCCTTCCTTGAGCAGCTTCCACGCGATGGCGTCGAGCAAGGCGTCAAAGGAGGCGTCGATGATGTTGGTGCTGACACCCACTGTGGTCCAGGTCCGACCCGTGCTGTCCTCGCTCTCGATCATTACGCGCGTCTTGGCGGCGGTCCCGCTGCGTCCATCGAGGATGCGCACGCGATAGTCGGTGAGGTGCATGTCTTCCAGCGCCGGGTAAACCTCGAGCAGGGCCTTGCGCAGCGCGGCGTTCAGGGCATCCACGGGGCCGTTGCCGGGGGCAGCTTCGATGTAGACCTTTTCCGCGACTTCCAGCTGCACCATGGCCATGGACTCGGTGACTTCATCGCCCTTCGCGTTGTGTCGGCGCTCGTCAATGACGCGGAAGCGGTCGAGTTGGAAAAAGGCCGTGCTCTGCCCAAACTGCTGGCGGGTGTAGAGTTCAAAGGATGCGTCCGCGCCGTCGAAGGTCAGGCCCTTGTCCGCCTCAAGCGTCTTGATGCTGGCAGTCAGCTCGCCGATCCGGGGGTCGCTTGGGTCCACGTCCAGCCCCATGGCCTTGAGCTGAGACACGACGTTCGAGCGCCCAGCCTGATTAGAGACCAATACCTGCCGGGCGTTGCCAACGCTCTCGGGTGGAACGTGCTCGTAGGTGCGCGGGTCTTTGGCCACGGCTGAGGCGTGCAAGCCGCCCTTGTGCGCAAAAGCGTTTGCTCCGACGTAGGGCGCATGCCGGTTGGGCGCTCGGCCGAGGATCTCGTCCACCAACCGGCTCACCTTGGTCAAGCTCGCCAGCCCGTCTTCATCAACGCCGATTTCGAAGTCTGTCTTGAGTTTCAGTGAAGGGATCAGCGAGGTCAGGTTGGCGTTGCCGCAGCGCTCACCCAGCCCGTTCAGCGTCCCCTGGATCTGCCGCGCGCCGCAGCGTACTGCGGTCAGACTGTTCGCAACCGCGTGACCGGTGTCGTCATGGAAGTGCACGCCCAGCCGATCGCCCGGAATGTGGGTGAGAACGTCCGTGATGATGGCTTCGACTTCGTGGGGCAGGGTGCCGCCGTTGGTGTCGCACAGAACCACCCATCGCGCGCCATTGTCGTAGGCTGCTTTGGCGCAGGCGAGGGCATAGTCGCGGTCGGCCTTGTAGCCGTCGAAGAAGTGCTCGGCGTCGTACATGGCTTCTTTGCCCGCCGCCACTGCTGCTGCAATCGTGTCGCCGATCATGGCGATGTTTTCTTCGTAAGACACCTTCAGCGCCACATCGACCTGATAGGTCCAAGACTTGCCAACAAAGCACGCGCCGACGGTTGGCGCGTTCAGGATGGGGGCAACGATGGGGTCGTTGGCAGCAGAGCGACCCGCACCACGGGTCATGCCAAAGGCAACGAACTTCGCGCGCTTGAAGCCGGGGTCAGTAGCGAAGAACTCCGTATCAGTCGGGTTAGCGCCGGGCCATCCGCCTTCGATGTAGTCAATACCAAGGGTATCCAGCGCCTCGGAAATCAACCGCTTATCGTGCACGGAGAAGTCCACCCCCTGGGTTTGCGCACCGTCGCGCAGGGTGGTGTCAAAGAGGTACAGACGGTTTGAGTCTGTCGCTGTTGGAGCCGCGCTCGCAGTCATTGGGCTGCTCGTCCCGCCTTGTGGATAAATCGTTATGTTCTGATGTAACGAGGCGGGGAGGGCTTGTCACCTGCCGTGAGGATCAGCCCGGATATTCGCACGTTACCCGATCAAAGCGCTGCTTCTGCGCTGGCGAAAGCAAAAGAGCGCCCCGAGGGACGCTCTTTTCACCCCCCATTGGAGGGTCTGGTTGGCTTTTGTCCTAGCGAGCTGCCATCCGCATCGCCCCATCCAGGCGAATGGTTTCACCGTTGATGTAGGCGTTTTCGACCATGTGGATCGCCAGCCGCGCGTACTCGTCCGGCGTGCCGAGGCGAACTGGGAAGGGAACCTGCTTGCCCAGCGAGTCCTGAACTTCCTGCGGCATGTTGGTCAGCATAGGCGTCTCGAACACGCCTGGGTTGATGGTGTTCACCCGAATGCCGAAGCGCGTGAACTCGCGCGCGGCGGGGAGCATCATGCCCATCAGGCCCATTTTCGACGCCGAGTACGACGCCTGACCCACTTGGCCTTCCTGCGTGGCGATGGACCCGGTGGAAATGACGATGCCGCGCTCGTTGTCGTCATTGATCGGGTCTGCCTTGGACATTTCTGCAGCAGCCTTCGACATGACGTTGTAAGCGCCCACGAGGTTAATCTCGATGCCCTTGCGGAAGTAGTCGAGCGACGTTGCGTTGCCTTCCCGGTCGATGATCCGCTTGGCTGGTGCGATACCAGCAGCATTGATCACGATACGGGCGACGCCGTGTGCAGCCTGTGCCTGCGCGATGGCAGCGGCGACACCTTCGTCAGATGTTACATCGCACTCGATGGCAAGGCCGCCGATTTCTGCAGCCACGGCGTTTGCGCCATCCATGTTGACGTCGAACAGAGCCACTTTCGCGCCCTTGGCCGCCAGTTGGCGCGCCGTTTCAGCACCAAGACCGGAGCCACCACCCGTAACGATCGCTGCGAGGCCGTTGATTTCCATGGGTCTGAATCCCTTCAAAAGTCGTGTTTTGTTGCAGCGATGTTGAAGACGTGCGCCGGGGAGGTGTCAAGCGTAACGCTCTGAAATCTGATGCAACGCCGCTGCCCCTTTCACGCCCCAATTGCTGCTCAGCTTAGCAACATCAAGTAATTTCAACGACCTAAGTGGAGCTGCACTATGCTTCGGACCCTCTGCGCAGCCGCAATCGCGGTGCTGACAACCCTCTCATTCGCTGTGCCGAGCAGCGCGCTGTCTTGCATGCCACCGAGCCCGGAAAGCAGCTTTGCCCGCTATCACGCCGCCCCGGAGCTGTATCAGGTCTGGTCGGGCCGCTGGATCCAGACCCAGCCAACGCCAAACCTTGGTGGCTATGTTGATCCGCTCTCTGAGGCAGCACCAATCCCTGTTCTCTTCTACTTCCGGGGCCGAAGGGTCGGCCCGCAAGGCGCGTTCGGTCGGCTTCGCACGTTTCCAGTAAAGGTCACGCCGCAGTGCGCTGGGCCGTGGTGTGCAAGCTACCCTGAAGGCGGCGATAAGGCTGTCGCGTTTTTCGAGCGTCCCGATCACGGTCCCCGCCGGTTTGAAGAAGGCCCCTGCGGCGGTGCATCCTTCCCGCGCACGACAGGGAACATCCAGCGCGTCGCTGCGTGCTTCACCGCCGGCATGTGCTCCTAACCACTTCAAACAAACCCGCCAGCCTCGCTTGATCTGACAGAGCCACAGTCCTACCCTCTGCACACCTAAGGGAGAGGGGCATATATGGCCGGAGCCAAGGCAGCGTCAGCGGCTGTGAAAACGGACGCGGACTTTGATTTTGTGATCGTCGGAGGCGGGACCGCCGGGTGCTTGCTCGCCAACCGTCTTTCTGCCGATCCGGATGTGAACGTCCTGCTGATCGAAGCGGGCGGCAGTGACCGGCGTTTCTGGGTCAACGTGCCGGTGGGCTACCTCTACAACATGGGCAACCCGGCGGTGGACTGGTGCTACAAAACCGAAGCTGACCCGGGACTGAATGGCCGCGCCCTCAATTACCCCCGCGGCAAAGTGCTCGGCGGTTGTTCGTCGATCAACGGCATGATCTACATGCGGGGCCAGGCGGCGGACTATGATAATTGGCGGCAGATGGGAAACGCCGGCTGGGGCTGGGATGATATTCTTCCCTACTTCAAGAAGAGCGAGAACCACTTCGACGGCGAGAGCGAGCAACACGGCGGCTCGGGCGAGTGGAACGTCGCTCAGCAGCGCCTGAGCTGGGAAATTCTCGAAGCCTTTGCCAATGCCTGTGAGCAAGCCGGCATTCGCCGCATCCCCGACTTCAACACGGGCGATAATGAAGGCGTATCCTACTTTCAAGTGAACCAGAAAGACGGCCTGCGTTGGAACACGGCGAAAGCCTTTTTGCGCCCGGCCATGCAGCGCAGCAACCTGACTGTCTGGACCCACACGCAAACCGAACGCATCCTGTTCGAAGGCCGACAGGCGCGTGCGCTGGTGGTGCATTCGCGGGGCGGAGAAGCCCGGACCGTGGGTGCGCGCCGGGAGATTATTCTATCCGCTGGCTCGATTGGGTCGCCGCAGATCCTCGAACTCTCCGGCATCGGTCAGACGGACCGGCTCAAAGCGCTGGGGATCGACGCGGTGCACGATCTGCCCGGCGTGGGTGAGAACCTTGCCGATCACTTGCAGGTGCGCGCGGCGTTCAAGGTGTCCGGCGTGAAGACGCTGAACACCATGAGCAACTCGCTGATGGGCCGGGCGGGGATGGGGCTGGATTTTGTGTTGCGCCGCCGCGGACCGCTGACCATGGCGCCCAGCCAGCTTGGGGTTTTTTGTAAGTCCGATCCGAGCCGTGAGACAGCGAACCTGCAGTACCACGTCCAGCCGCTTTCGCTGGATGCTTTTGGCGAGCCGCTGCACAGCTTCGATGCCTTTACCGCCTCCGTCTGTAACCTGCGCCCGGAAAGCCGGGGCAGCGTGCACGTGCGCTCGGGCAGCTTCCGTGACGCGCCCGCGATTGCCCCAAATTACCTGTCCGCACCCGCCGACCGGAAGGTCGCTGCTGACGCCCTACGCCTGACCCGCTCGATCGTCGCACAATCGGCGCTGGATCCATACAAGCCCGAAGAGTTCCGGCCCGGCCCGGATATCAATCTCGACGAAGACCTCGCAACGGCAGCGGGCGACATCTCCACCACGATTTTCCACCCCGTCGGCACCTGTAAAATGGGGCAGGATCAGCGCGCAGTGGTGGACAGTCATCTAATGGTGCATGGCCTTACGGGCTTGCGCGTTGTTGATGCGTCGGTCATGCCGTCCATCACATCGGGAAACACCAACTCGCCCACGCTGATGATCGCGGAAAAGGCCGCTGATCTGATTGCGCAGGCTTGGAAGCACTAGGGAGCCGCCACCATGACCGACGACACCGTTGTCCTGTTCGAAGAGCGCAAGGCCGCGAATGGCTACGTGGGCCGTGCCACGTTGAACCGGCCGGGTAAGCTCAACACTCTCACCACCGAAATGATCGCCCTGCTGCATCGCCAGTTTGAAGCCTGGGCCGAGGATGAGAACTGCAAGGCGGTCTTCCTCGATGGCGCAGGTGAAAAGGGCTTCTGCGCGGGCGGTGACGTGGTTGCTGTGACCACCGACCCTTCCCCGGACATGGCCGTGGGGCGCACGTTCTTTTCGACCGAGTATGACCTGAACTTCTTCATGCACACCTTCCCAAAGCCTCTGCTTGTCTGGGGCGGCGGGATCTGCATGGGCGGGGGGTTTGGCCTGCTTCAGGGCTCATCGACGCGGATTGTGACCGATAGCTCGCGGCTTGCTATGCCCGAGTGCGCGATTGGTTTTCACCCGGACGTGGGCGGTTCGTGGTTCCTGCAGCGCGTCTCCAAGCCCATGGGTGAGATCATCGCCATTACCGGCGTGCACTTCAGCGGCGCAGATGCGGTTGAACTGGGGCTGGCAGACGTTCTCGTCTCCAACGACAGCAAGGACGCCGTCCTTGCCGCGCTGGAAGCGGTAGAGTGGAGCGCGCACGCCCGCGCGAACAAGGCTTTCGCCGAAGCCGCGGTGCGCAGCGTCGCGCAACAAACGCCGCCAACCGTCACTTACAAGCTCATGCCGCACCGTGCGCGTTTGGCCGCGTGTGTCGAGACCCCGTACTTTCAGGAGCGTTTCGACAACCTCGTCGCGCTCAAGGACAGCGATGACCCCTTCCTTGCACGCGTTGGGGAGGGTACCTCTCACGGCTCCCCGGGTTCGGCATTTGCCGTCATGTCGTTCTTTGCGCGGGTCAAGCACGCGGGGCTGCGTGAGTGTCTGGATGCGGAGCTCCAGCTGTCGCTGAACATGCTGGAGCATGGTGATTTCCGCGAAGGCGTTCGGGCGCTGCTGGTCGATAAAGATCGCAACCCGCAGTGGGCTTTTGACGCGATTGGCAAGATTGATCTGGATTGGATCGGCAAGGTCTTGCCCTGATCCATCAGCTGGCAGCCACAAAGAAAAAGCCCCTGCACCAAAGCGGCGCAGGGGCTTTTTTGTCGTCAGTCAGAGGGCCTGAAGGTCTAACCCGCGTCCTGCAAAGCGTCTTTGAACTCGTCACGCAGTTCGGTCTTCAGGATCTTGCCCGTCGCGCCGTGCGGAATCTCGTTCTTGAACACAATCAGGTCGGGCATCCACCACTTGGCAATACGCGTGCTGAGGAAGTCGCGAATGCTGTCTTCCGATGGCGGGCTGTCGGGATTTTCCGGGACGATGATCAGCACGGGGCGCTCATCCCACTTCGGATGTGCCACGCCAATCACAGCAGCCTCGCCAACACCCGGCGCGCCAACGGCCTCGTTTTCGAGGTCAATCGAGGAAATCCACTCGCCGCCAGACTTGATCACGTCCTTGGACCGATCCACCAGCTGCAGGAACCCGTCTTCGTCAATGGTCGCGATATCGCCGGTGTAGAACCAACCGTCCTTGGTGAAGGCCTTCTCATTGGCGTCGTGGTTGTTGTAGTAGCCTGCGGTAATCCACGGGCCGCGCACAACGAGGTGACCGCGCGCCTTGCCGTCCTGAGGCTGGGGGACTTCTTCGTCGTCCACGATCTTCATATCCACGCCCCAGACGCGGTGCCCTTGCTTGACCTGCAGGTCGAAGGCCTCTTCAGCGCTTGCGCTGGCTGCGATGTGGGGTGGCAGGACGCCTGAGGAGCCAAGCGGGCTCATCTCGGTCATGCCCCAGGCGTGCACAACCTTGGTGCCGTAGGTGTCCTGAAACTCCTGAATCATCGCGCCCGGAGCTGCTGAGCCGCCAATGATGACGTGGCGCAGGCTGTCGAGGTTTCCGGAGACTTCGCGCGTGTGCTTGAGGAGATTGAGCCAGATCGTTGGTACGCCCGCGGTATTGGTAACTCCTTCGGCGTGGATGAGGTTATAGAGGCTCGCGCCATCCAACCCCGGCCCCGGCAGGACCAGCTTAGCACCCACCAGCGGCGCATAGTAGGGCTGGCCCCAAGCGTTCACGTGGAACATCGGCACCACCGGCATCAGCGTCTCGCCCCAGCCTGTTCCGGTTACAGCCGGCGTGCCGGCCATCAGCGCGTGCAGCACTGTCGAACGGTGCGTGTAGAGCGCGCCCTTGGGGTTGCCCGTTGTACCCGAGGTGTAACAGAGGGAAGAGGCGGAGGTTTCATCGAACTCCGGCCATGCATAGTTCCCGTCGAAGCCGCCGATGAAGTCTTCATAGGCGATGACGTCCATGGAGCTTTCCGGCAGGTTATCCGCCGTGCACAGGGCCACGAGCTTTTCGAGCTTTGGGCAGTTATCGATGATCTTCTCAATCAGCGGCAGGAACATCGGATCGGTCAGCAGGATCCGGTCCTCGGCGTGGTTGATGATGTAGATCAACTGCTCGGGGAACAGGCGCGGGTTGATGGTGTGTACCACCGCCCCCATACCTGAAACGCCGTAGTAGGCCTCCAGATGGCGGTGATCGTTCCAAGCCAGCGTGGCAATCCGGTCGGTCTTTTCGATCCCAGCGGACTGCAGCGCCTGGGCCAGTTGCTTGGCACGGCGGTTGATATCCCGGTAGGTGTGGCGCACCACGCCTTCGCCCGCGACGACCGAAACAACCTCGGAACCACCGTAAACATCCGCGCCGATCTGGATCAGCGACGAGATCATCAAGGGCGCATCTTGCATCAGGCCTTTCATGGCACTCTCCTTAGGTCTCACTTTTCGTCTTCTCCAGACTAGAACACAGCAAAAGGGCCTTGCGCTCCCCTGAACGAGCCAAGCCTTTGCCGGTCAATCTGGCCTTCGAACGAAGGTGATGTTCTCTCCCAGCGCTTCAACTGAAGCGCACGTGATTCAAGTTTGGCGCGGTTCGCAGGCGAGGGCAAGGACAAGTTGCAAAATCAGACTGCGACCAACAGGGGGTCCAACGCCGCGCGAAATGGGGCAGGAAGCGGGGCCGGGCGGTGGTCCTCTGCACCGACGTACACGTGAACAAAATGCCCTTGTGCAGCCGCGGTCTCGCTGTCGTTCGCAAACAGGCCGACTTCGTAGCGCACCGAGGACGTACCGATGCGGGTCACACGGATTCCGGCGGTCACTTGGTCAGGAAAAGCGATGGGGGAGAAGAACTGGCACCCCGTTTCCACCACCAGCCCCACGGTCTCTCCAGCCCGGTAGTCCAGTACGCCTTGCGCCATCAGGTAACCGTTCACAGCCGTGTCAAAGTAAGAGTAGTAAACGACGTTATTCACGTGCCCATAAACGTCATTGTCCATCCAGCGCGTGGTGATGGACTGAAAGGTTGGATAGTCGCTGCGGCGATGTGGTTCCTGTCGAGACATGCTAGTTCTCTTCCACAGTCAGGATGATCTTGCCAATGTGGGCGCCGCTTTCCATCAGGGCGTGTGCTGCGCTCGCCTGATCGAGCGGGAAGGTCGCATGGATCACCGGACGGATCGCCCCGCTTTCCAGATGCGGCCAGACGTCTTCGATCAGCCCAGCAGCGAGAGCATCTTTCGCGCCCACGGACTGGGGGCGAAGGGTGGAGCCGGTGAGGGTTTGTCGCTTGACCATGGCTACTGCAGCATTGAAGCCCGCTTCCGTGCCACCTTGGACGGCGATGATTACGAGCCGCCCATCGAGCGCAAGGCACTGCTGGCCCTGTGCGATGTAAGGACCGGCAACCATGTCGAGGATGACGTCTGCCCCTGCACCGCCCGTGATCTCCAGAACGCTTTCGTGCCAAGCGGGGTCAGTGCGGTAATTCAAGGCGAAGTCGGCCCCGAGCGCACGGCAGGCTTCGGCCTTGGCTTCGCTGCCAACCGTAACGATCACTTTCGCTGCACCAAGCGCTTTGGCCATCTGTATCGCAGTGGTCCCAATGCCGGACGAGCCGCCGTGGATCAGGACTGTTTCACCCGCTCGCATCCGCCCGCGCACGACCATGTTGCCGTAGACAGTAAAGAACGTCTCTGGCAGCGCAGCCGCCTGCACCGCATTATAGCCGCTGGGCCAGGGCAGGGCGTGTCGCCACGGGACTGCAACGTATTCAGCGTAGCCGCCACCGGGGCAAAGGGCAGTCAGCGATTGACCGACAAGCGTTTCCGGCACGCCTTCCCCCACGACGTGCACCACGCCTGCCGCCTCCAAACCGGGCAGGTCACTCGCCCCCGGCGGCGGGTTGTAGAGGCCCTTGCGCTGGAGCACGTCGGGTCGGTTAATCCCCGCCGCCGAAACCCGGAGTACCAGCTCACCCGGGCCCGGCTGGGGTACAGGCCGACGGGCGGGAGTCAGCACGTCGGGCGCGCCTGCTTCGCGAATTTCGATGACTTTGGCTTCCATTCAGGCGCAAACCTCTTTCTGCGTGTAAAAATATTATGTGTTTAGGCACTTAGATTGCATGAGATGTGTCATTTGATAGAAAATCACGGTGCTCGGCATAATGAAACGGATTTTGATTGGCATTTCACTTTTGGCCACAACTTTTCTGGCGGCTTGCGGCCAATCGGTCGGGAACTTGGTGGTCAATCCGAGCGCACCGCGCGGACAGCCCGTCTTCACGATGTCCGATATTCCCTTCCATCTCAAACCCGACCTGATTGAGCCCTACCGGGATGCGCGACTGGGTGGGGTAGAGATCAATTTATTGCTCCGCGGGCAGACAGTGGTTTCGCGCTCGATCGATGAGAGCGAAGCGATCCAGTACTCCTACTTCTCCCCAGACGGCCTGCTCGCCATCAACCCCCGTCCGGGGCGGCTGGTGCTGGGACGCTGGCGGATTGACGGGCGGCAGCTGTGTTATGATCTTGGGCCGGAAGAGTTCTGTTCCTCCGTATTTCGTACCGTGGCCAGCGCAAACGGCGTCCACATCTACTATTTCGCGCGAATCGGTGAAGGCATCATGCCAACGGTTTTTGTCGACGATATTCAGACCGGTGATACCATTCCGATCGACCGATTGCCCAAAACCCTCTGAAATCAAACCAGTTTACGCGTGAAACTATCGGGAAAAGGACTTTGAGTATCGGCTCATGGTCCTTTTTTGTTTAGGGTTGGTATGCGGCTTTGACCATGCCTCCATGATTTGCGAGCGTGGAGCCGATGGGCTATGAAATAGCGCTGTAACAAACGTTTCAATTGGTGGAGAAGACAATGGCTGGCGTACGCTTGGAGAAGGCCGTTAAGGAATACGGCGCAACGCGCGTGATTCATAACGTGGATCTTGAGATCGAAGACGGTGAATTCGCAGTATTCGTTGGCCCGTCGGGCTGCGGTAAGTCAACCTTGCTGCGCATGGTCGCCGGTTTGGAAGACATCACCGAAGGCAGCCTGAAAATCGGTGATCAGGAAATGAACGAGGTGCCCCCGTCCAAGCGCGGGATCGCAATGGTGTTCCAGTCCTATGCCCTCTACCCCCACCTGACGACCTTCGAAAACATGGCCTTCGGCCTGCGCCTCGCCAAGCGTCCCAAGGACGAGATCGAAGAGCGCGTGATGCGCGCTGCGGGTATTCTGCAGATCGAAGAGCTGCTTCAGCGTAAGCCAAAGGACATGTCCGGTGGTCAGCGCCAGCGGGTCGCGATTGGGCGTGCCATCGTTCGTAACCCCGACGTATTCCTGTTCGACGAGCCGCTCTCCAACCTCGACGCCAAGCTGCGCGTTCAGATGCGCCAGGAACTCGCTGAGCTGCACTCCCAGCTCAAAACGACCATGATCTACGTAACCCACGATCAGGTCGAGGCCATGACCATGGCTGACAAGATCGTTGTGCTTCGCGCCGGTCACGTCGAGCAGGTTGGCGCGCCGCTGGACCTCTACCACCGCCCAGCGAACAAGTTCGTAGCGGGCTTCATCGGCTCACCGGCCATGAATTTCGTCTCTGGTGTTGTCGCTGAAGGCGGCGACAAGCAGGCGAAGGTGAAGCTGGAGCAAGCGAGCGAAGAGATCATCGTACCGCTCGCGCGTCCGGTTCAGTCGGGTGAGAAAATCTCGCTAGGCTTGCGTCCTGAACACACGGCACTGGTCGATAACAGCCCGCTCAAAGGGACAGTCACCGTTGTCGAGCGTCTGGGCTCGGTATCCTTTGCTTACATTAAGGTTGGTGACGCGACCTTTACGGTTCAGGCCGAAGGTTCTTCCATCATCAAGCCGGGCAGCGAAGTTGGCATCGACCTGCCAGCCAACCGTTTGCACATGTTCGGTGCAGACGAAGTCAGCCTGACCGCTGGCACTTCCTGATCGATCTACCGCGCCTTTCCGTTTACAGGGCAAGGCGCGGCAGGCCGAACGACAGCAACGGGGCGTTCCCCACCAAGGACGCCCCGCAAAGACAAAGAACCAAAAGAGATAGGGTCCTCGAAAAATGTCGAAGATCATTGTTGTTGACCCGTTTGACTATGTCGTTTTTGGCGGCACTGGCGACCTTGCCAAACGCAAACTGTTCCCCGCTCTCTATCATCGCGAGCTGGATGGACAGCTCCCCGATGACGCGCGAATCATTGGCGTTGCCCGTTCCAAGCTGAGCCGTGAAGACTTTCAAGCGCAGGTCGAGGCCGGACTGCGCGAGTTTGTGCCCGCTTCTGACCTCGACGACGCGCTGATCGCCAAATTCATCGCCCGCTTCGACTATCAGCCTAACGATGCCTTTACTGTTGATGGGTACAAAACGCTGAAGGCAATGCTGGATGAGCACCCCGACCGGGTCCGCGTGATCTATCTGGCAACCCCGCCGTCGCTCTTTGGTCCTGTTTCTGCCTTCCTCGCTGAAGTTGGCCTTAATGGGCCGCGGGATCGGCTGGTACTGGAAAAACCGCTTGGCCACGACCTGCCATCGAGCCGTGAGATCAACGCCGACGTCGCCAAGGCTTTTGATGAGGCGCAGGTTTACCGGATCGACCACTATTTGGGCAAGGAGTCAGTCCAGAACCTTATGGCGCTGCGCTTTGGCAACGTGCTGTTCGAGAGCATCTGGTCCAACGCCGTGGTTGATCACGTACAGATCACTGTCGCCGAAGACATCGGCGCCGGCGACCGCGCGGCGTACTACTCCAAATCCGGCGCGTTGCGCGACATGGTACAGAATCATCTGGCGCAGCTGCTGTGCCTGACCGCCATGGAAGCGCCTGCGAGCATGGACGCAGACAGCGTGCGCGATGAAAAGCTCAAGGTGCTCCGCGCACTCCGTCCCTTCACCGACGCTGACTTGCGCACCGACGTGGTGCGCGGCCAGTACACGGCGGGCTCGATCAACGGCGAGTCCGTCCCGGCCTAGGCTGATGAACTGGGTGAGCCGACGAAGACGGAAACTTACGTTGCGCTCAAGGCCCATGTTGATAACTGGCGCTGGGCCGGGGTGCCGTTCTACCTGCGGACAGGGAAGCGTCTGCCAGTGCGGTCGTCGGAGATCGTCATTCGGTTCAAGGCCATCCCACATTCGATCTTCCGCCCCTACACCACCGACGAAGCCGTGCCGAACCGGCTGGTCATCCGCCTTCAGCCCGACGAAGGCGTCAGCCTGCGTCTGATGACCAAGGATCCGGGACCGGGTGGCATGCGGTTGCGCGCAGCCAGTCTGGATTTGTCGTTCAAAGACGAGTTCGAGCTTGAGCGCTTCCCCGACGCCTACGAACGCCTGTTGCTCGACGTCGTGCGCGGCAACCGGACCCTGTTCATGCGCCGGGATGAGTTGGAGGCAGCATGGGAGTGGGTCACGCCTATTCTCGACCATTGGGCCAAATCTGACGAAGACCCCAAGTCTTACCAGTCCGGGAGCTGGGGACCGACTGCTGCTGCCATGATGATGGACCGTGATGGCCGTCATTGGCACGAAGATATGAAATAGGGCCTCGCCGATGATCCTCGCTGAACACCTCTACGCTTCCTCTGACATGCTGGCGCACCGACTGTCGTGGACCACAGCCAAGACGCTGATCGACGCGATTGCTGAACGTGGTGAAGCGCGCTTGCTGGTCTCTGGCGGTTCAACGCCAAAGAAGTTCTTTGCCGCACTGTCGCAACAGTCGCTGGCGTGGGAACGGGTGACGATTGGGCTGGTGGATGACCGCTGTGTCGAAAGCTTTGACCCCAACTCAAACGCCAAACTGGTCGGCGAAAACCTGCTGGTCGGCGAAGCGCACGCGGCGACCTTCCAGCCGCTGTTCGACCCCGAACTGGGCGTTGAGAAGTCTGCAGAATGGGCCAACGGCGCAGCGCAGCCAACCGATGTGGCCGTGCTCGGCCTGGGCGGAGATGGCCATACGGCGAGCCTGTTTCCTGGTTCCCCGCAGCTCGAACAGGGGTTGAGCGCTGACGCGCCAAACGTGCTGTTCACTGAACCGACCATGGAGCCGCTGGTCACGCGCCTGACCTACTCCGGCCCCTATCTGGCCAAATCGCCAAACGTCTTCCTGCACTTCGAAGGTGCGGGCAAGCGGGCGGTTTATGAAGAAGCACGGTCCAAAGACCAGCCCTCGACGACCCCGATTTCCTGGTTCCTGCACCATCCTGAATGCCCCGTGGAAACCTTCTGGGCTCCCTAAGCGCCTCGTCCGTTGAACGGCCTGACCAAAGACAGCTGAAAGATTGAACCATGACCACGCTGAACCCAACCATTCAAGCCGTCACGGATCGCATCATCGAGCGCTCGGCCCCCACCCGTGCGGCCTACCTCGAACGCATCGAGGCCGCTCGCCGGAACAAGCCGCACCGCAGCGAACTGTCCTGTGGCAACCTTGCCCATGGCTTTGCGGCGTGCGGGATGGACGAGAAGCGCGCGCTGGCTAAGACGGACCAGCCCAACATCGCTATCGTCACCGCCTACAACGACATGCTGTCGGCGCATCAGCCGCTCAAGGACTACCCAGACATGATCAAAGCCACGGCCATCGCCGCAGGCGGGGTCGCGCAGGTCGCTGGCGGGGTTCCGGCCATGTGTGACGGGGTTACACAAGGCCAGCCGGGGATGGAGTTGTCGCTGTTCTCCCGTGACGTGATTGCCATGGCGACGGCGGTGGCACTGTCCCACAACATGTTTGATGCCGCCATGTTCCTCGGAACCTGTGACAAGATCGTGCCGGGACTTGTGATTGGTGCGCTGTCCTTCGGGCACTTGCCCGCCGTCTTCCTGCCTGCTGGCCCCATGGGAACGGGCCAAACCAACGACGAAAAGGCTAAGGTGCGTGAAGCCTTTGCCAAGGGTGAGATTGGCCGCGATGAGCTGCTGGAAAGCGAGAGCAAGTCCTACCACTCCGCGGGAACCTGCACCTTCTACGGCACCGCGAATTCGAACCAGATGCTGATGGAGTTCATGGGTCTGCACGTCCCCGGAACCACTTTCTTTGGCCCCGGCACGCTGGCGCGCGACATCGCCGTGCATGAGAGCACGCGCGTCGCGCTCCGTGCCATTGACCGAGGCGAGGGCTATCGCCCCATTGGTCACGTGCTGGACGAGAAAGCCTTTGTGAACGGTTTGGTCGGCCTCATGGCGACTGGCGGTTCGACGAACCTTACGCTGCACATCATCGCCATGGCGGCGGCCGGTGGGATCAAGCTCACTTGGGACGACATGAATGACATCTCCGACGTGACGCCGTTGCTGGCGCGGGTCTACCCCAATGGCTCGGCGGACGTGAATGCCATGGAAGCCGCTGGCGGTCTGCCCTTCCTGATCGATCAACTCCGTGGGGCAGGCTTCCTGCACAGCGACGTCAAGACCATCACCCCCAACGGCCTGGCGGACTACGGCAAGGTTGCCAAGATCGCGACGCCGGATACGCTGTCCTTTGAGCCTGCGCCTGCGCAATCGCTCATGCCCGACGTTCTAACCACGCCCGATACGCCGTTCCAGACCAACGGCGGTCTGAAAGTCCTGAACGGCAATCTGGGCCGCTCGGTCATCAAGATTTCCGCTGTCGCGCCCGAACATCGCGTCATCGAGGCCCCAGCCAAGGTCTTTACAGACCAGAACCAAATTCAAGCCGCCTTCAAGGCCGGTGAATTGCACGGCGACTTCATTTGCGTTCTACGCTCACAAGGGCCAAAGGCGAATGGGATGCCGGAGCTACACAAACTGACCCCGCCGCTATCGGTCTTGCAAAAGCTTGGCTTCAAGGTGGCGCTGGTTACCGACGGCCGTATGTCGGGCGCGTCGGGTAAGGTTCCCGCCGCCATCCACCTCACCCCCGAAGCCAGCGACGGTGGGCCGATTGCTAAGGTCCGCGACGGCGACATGATCCGGCTGGACGCCGAAACCGGCGCGCTCGAAGTGTTGGTGAGCGCGCAGGAGTTCGACGCCCGCGAGCCAGCCGTCGATGACATCAGCCAAAGTCACATCCTGATGGGCCGGGAACTGTTTGGGTCCTTCCGCGCCGCAGTGGGTGATTCTGAGTCTGGCGCGGGCGTGTTTGGCGCGCCGAGCCTGACGGTGCCGGTGGCTTCTGATACTGAAAAAGTTGTGGTGGGCTAAGCCATGTCCGGTCCAATCCTCGTTGCAGACATCGGCGGCACTAACGTCCGCTTTGGTCTGGGCACCACGCCTGACAAGCCGGTCGAGCGCATCCTGAAGTACCAGATCAGCGGCTTTCCCAACCCAGAAACCGCGATCCGCAAATACTTTGACGATCTGGGGCTGAGCGCGGATGAGATCGGTACGATCAATCGCGCTTGCTTTGCCGCCGCTGGGCCGGTGGAAGACGATGTCGTTTCCCTGACCAATGGGTCGTGGGTGATCGACAAGGCCCATATCGCCGATGTCTTTTCCCTGGATTTCAAGCTGATCAACGATTTCAGCGGACTGGCCAACGCCATCCCCTATCTCCCGGCGGACGAGTTGCTAAAGCTTGGCGGTGGGGAGCCGGTGGACGGCTCACCAAAGGCAATTTTTGGTCCCGGAACCGGGCTGGGCGTCTCAGGTGCTGTGCCGGATCGGTCAGGCGGCTGGATCGTGCTGTCGGGTGAAGGGGGGCACGTTGCCTTTGCCCCGCGCCGCGAGATCGAAGATCGCATCCTGCAAATTCTCCGTCGTCGCATCCCCGGTGGCCGGGTCTCGGCGGAACGGCTGCTTTCCGGCTCTGGACTAGAAATGCTGTTCGAAGCGCTAGCTGAGATTGAACAGATCCCGACCCTGCCGCAATCGGCGCGTGAAATCGTCGAAACCGGCATGGCTGATGAAGCCTCCCTCCACCGGCAGACCATCTCGCTGTTCTGCGGCTTGCTGGGTAAATTTGGCGGGGATCTGGCGCTGACGTTGGGGTCGCGGGGCGGGGTCTATCTCGCTGGCGGGGTGGCGCAGGCGCTGCGGGACTTCCTGCCGCATTCGGTGTTCCGGGCGCGGTTTGAAGACAAGGGCCGGATGCAGAAGTTTAACGCGGATATTCCGACGTATCTGCTGATTGGCGATACCCCGGCGCTTACCGGCTGCGTTGCTGCGGCCCTCTATCCTTAAGCGCGACGGCGCATCGCTTAATCGTCGAAGCTGCCGTCGTCGTTCAACTGGCCCTCGTCGTTGAGGGTCTCCGTGAATTGTTCCAGCCGCTGACGCCAAAGCTCGTAAGCCTCGGTGATGACCTCGTCGTCTTCATCGGTCGCGAGGACGGTTGCGACTTCTTCGTTTGTGAAGCCCATGCGAAGTTTTTCCTGCAGCACGGCCAGCGTAATCCCGGCCTTAGCGAGCGCGAGGCGCTGTTCCGGGGTCGCACGCTCCGCCATTTCGCGGAGTTCGGCGGAGGTTTTCGGCATAGCGGTATCAGCGGACATGGAAGCCCTCTCAGGCATTGATGGCGTGAGCCGCCTTGATGGCGTCCTTCGCCAGCGCCGTCAACTCATCCCAGTCGCCTGCTTCAACCGCCCCTTTAGGCGCAATCCACGAACCGCCAACCACATCGACGTTCGGAAGCGACAGGTAAGCGGCCATGTTGGACGGCGAAACCCCGCCTGTAGGGCAGAAGCGGATCGATTTGAACACTGAGGCAAAGTTCTTCAGATAAGCGGCACCGCCCGAGGCCTCAGCCGGGAAGAACTTGAGGTTCCGATACCCCCGCTCCATCAGCCCTTGCATCTCCGCCGGGGTTGCAGCACCGGGGAGATAAGGCATGCCCATCGCCTCGGCCGCGTCGAGCAGGCGCGGCGTATGGCCGGGGGAAACGGCAAAGCGCGCGCCTGCGTCCTTGGCCGCTTGCATTTGGTCAGGAGTGACGACAGTACCAACGCCGGGAATAGCACCTTCGACTGCGCTGACAGCCTTCAGAGCATCGAGAGCGGCGTCCGTGCGCAGGGTGATTTCTATGCAGGGCAGGCCGCCAGCGACCAGCGCTCTGGCAAGGTCTGCGGCTTTGCTGGCATCCTCAATGACGACGACGGGAATAACTGGTGCTGCATCAATGACAAAATCAGTTTCGGTCGCCTGGCTCATCTTGGTTCAGCTCACTCCAAAAGGGCGCATTCCTGCGCGCATTAGTCCATGGCGAACCGGTGTTAACCAGCCGAGGCTTTTCATAGCCCCGCGTCTGAGGTGATCGAAGCCCAAGCGGTCGTTTTGTATCGCTTGGTTCAAAAAGTGGGTCGCCGTTAAACGACTTATTACATCGCCCCGGCGCTGGGCGCTATAGCGGCTGAGTCTATCCGGCTCTGCGGCATGCGAAGGCTGATCAAACAGTGACAGTAAAGCTGCAACATCGGCCAGCGAAGCGTTCAGACCTTGTGCACCCAGAGGGGGCAAGACGTGGGCTGTCTCTCCGACCAGCGCCAGTTGCGGCCCGTCAAAGCGTGCAGCGATCTGCGTGCCGACAGGAAAGCCGCCCCGTGCGTGCACCGCGGTGAGTTCCCCCAGCACGCCGCGCAGGGCGCTTTGCAGGCTTTTGCGGAAGTCGTCATCGCTTAGCGTGCGCTTGGCTTCGGCGGTTTCAGGGCGGTGCACCCAGACAATCGCAGACCGTGGCTGACCGGCATCGCTGGGGGGCAGGGGTACGGTGGTCAGGGGGCCTTCGCGGCGCTGAAATTCGGTGGAAATGTTGCCGTGATCGAGGCTGTGCTCGACCTGACAGACCAGTGCTGCCTGATTGGGTTGGTAGTCCTTGATGCTGATCCCTGCCGCAGCGGGGATCGGGGACTTGCGGCCCGATGCGTCGAAGACCAGCGCGCCGGTCAGCGTCTCACCGCCTTCCAGCACGATTTCGCCCGGCCGCCAGTTCGCGACCCGCGCGCCAAAGCGCAAGCTCAGCCCCTCAGTCTCCTCTGCCGCCTCCAGCAAAGCATGGATCAAGTCGGTGTTGATGATGTTGAAGCCAAAGGGGGTTTCGGCGACTTCGTCGGCGCTGAAAGTTTCGATCACCGGCTTAGTCCAGCGATCGGCTTGATCGTCGATCAGACGCAGCTTGTCCAACGGCGCGCTCCGGTCTGCAACCCGCGCCCATACGCCCATGGCTTCGAGGGTCTCGAGGCTCAGCGGCATGAGTGCGGTTGACCGGGCCGGCATGGGTTTGTCGGAGGTGCGTGGGTCAGGCCCCGCGTCCACCAGTTGCACTCGGTGCCCGCGCTGGGCGAGCCCGACAGCAAGAGACAGGCCAACCGGCCCGCCGCCAACTACCAGCAATACAGAAGTATCTCTTTCCATGATTATGATGTGCGCTAGGTAGCCAATGGAAACAAGGCGCCTGCTGTCGCGGCCGCCCTGCACGCTATTTTTGAGAGGCCCCGCATGTTCGCCGAGTTCTTCAATGCTTTCTTTTCAGATGAGTCGGTCAAGCTTCGCGCGTTGGATGATTTGCGCCGGAAGAGCAAGGGGAACGATTACCTTTTCGCCGATGCAGATCTGACCTCGATTTCCACCAACGGCGGTTCTGTGGTGGTTCACGGCCTTGATGATGCAGCCATCCACGCGGCTATTGAGGCCTTTGCCGTGGATCGAAAAAAGGGCGAAGCGCGGGAGATCAAGCCGCTGTCCGGCGTCTATGTCATTCGCACGCCGACCCTGCGCTTTCCCAACGGCTTGTCCTACTGGATCAGCGATGGTGACGCGCCTGATGAGAAGCGGGTGAGCCTCTATGCCTGGTCGGTCTTTGGTCGGCGAGCTTATGGGGTGAACCGTGATTACGTGACGGCTTTGGCACGGAGTCTTACAACGGGCGCTTGACCGGCCTCAAATACAAAAGCGGCGGGACCGGGTGCCCTTCCCGATGCCGCCGCTTTACGTTTTTGCGCTGGCTTCTTGGTTTGCGCTTACTGGTACATGCCTTTCCGCGCGAGATAGAGGCGGTCATCGGGGCCGCGCACAACCACAAACCCGGCCGGTACCTGCGTCACGCCCACGCTCGCCGCATCGACGACGCGTGAGCCTTCGGGCGCTTGGCCAAAGACCAGATCGGCCCCGGTTGAGCCTGGCGCGGTTGGGTCTTCGACGTAGTAGTATTTGCCCGATGGCGCGCGGTAGAGGCGGACGCCCGGATTGACCCGGAACCGCGCCAGTTCAGCACCTACGACTTCCACCGAACCATAAGGCAGACCGTCTGGTACAGGCTGCAAGCCGACAATCTCACCCGAAGGCGTGATCGGTTCCGGTTCGACACCCACCAGTCGCCAGCCCGAGCGGCGGTGCTGGTAGTCCAGCTGTCGCGTCTGAGAGGACGTCACGCCGTACTGCGTCTGATAAGCCGCAGAGGTCGTCGCCAGGTAAGGATCCCGGTCCACAGCGACGCGGATGATGTCGGTATAATAATTGGTGTCAGCCACGGTGCGGCCAGCGTAGGGGGAGTAAATCTTCAGGTCGGTCAGGTCTGACACCGGGTCTACCAGGTTCTGGGACACGGCAGCGCCAGTGATGCTGATACCGACGCTTGCGACGATAATCGCAAACAAGTCGTTTTTCATGAGTTCAGGTCGCCCATTCCACTTAGTTTCAGCCGAGACGAGTTATCCGTCCCTTGTGCTGTGCCAGTGGGGGGGAGCAAGGCCTATGCCATTGGATTGGCTGGGGTTAATCCTCTCCGGTAACCACCTCAGTGTCAGAAGATTCACGACCCCATTCGGACCAAGACCCGTCATATACCCGGCTTTGGAGCCCAATTTCGTGCAGGCCAAGGCTCAGACCTGCAGCGGTCACACCCGACCCGCAAGTCGTGATTATCGGACCGCTTGTATCAATTCGCGCAAACAGGCTTTGCAATTGGGTGGGGCTGAGAAATTCGCCATTATCCGCAATCAAAGACGAGAGCGGCACACTTGAAGCGCCCGGCATATGGCCGCTGCGCATGCCCGCGCGCGGTTCCTTGTCAGCGCCGGTAAAGCGCCCGGCAGGGCGGGCATCTGCTACGGTTTGTCCGGCGCTCAGCGCGGCCTTAACGGCGTCCTGATCGGCAAGCAGTTCCCCCCGTCGGTCAGCGCGTGGTGTGTAGAGCGCAGAGGTAGGGACTGCAGGGTTGGAAGCGGTCTCAAGCCCAGCCGCGATCCACGCTGGCAATCCGCCGTTGAGCACCAGAACCCGTTCGTGCCCGAACAGGCGGAAGGTCCACCATACGCGCGGCGCGCTAAACATGTTCTTTTGGTCATACACCACGACCCAGTCGTCCTGCGTGATCCCCAAAGCCCCAACAGCTGCGGCAAAGATCTCCGGGCTGGGTGCCGTGTGGGGGAGGTCGGAGGGGGTGCTGATTGTGTCGATGTCGAAGAACTGCGCGCCGGGAATATGTTGCTGGGCGAACAACGCAGCCGCATCCTTGTTCTCCGTGGGCAGGTAGAACGTGCCATCGAGCAGTTTGATCGCCTCCCCGCCGCTCAAGCGACGGTTCAACTCCGTTGCAGAAATCAGCGCAGACGTCATGGGGGCCTTAGCCTTCCATCCAGGGCGGCGTGGGCAGACCTTTGCCGCGCAGGAACTCAGGGTTGTACATTTTTGAAGCGTAGCGGCTGCCTGAGTCACAGAGTATGGTCACGATGGTTGATCCCTTGGGCATGTCCGCTGCCATCTTGACCGCGCCCGCGACGTTCAGCGCCGCTGAACCGCCCAGAAACAGGCCTTCTTCCTGCAGCAACTGATAAGCGCGTGCGAGCATCTCGTCGTCAGAAACGCGGTAGGCTAGGTCGGGGCTGAAGTCCTCGAGGTTTGCTGTCACGCGACCCTGACCAATGCCTTCGGTGATCGAGCCGCCTTCGGATTTAAACTCGCCTTCGGTGTAGTAGGCAAAGAGCGCAGCGCCATAGGGGTCCGCCAGGCCGATTTTCACCGCAGGATTTGCGCCGCGTAGCGACCGCGCGACGCCGCCGAGTGTGCCACCCGAACCGACAGCACAGATAAAGGCGTCAACCTTGCCGTCGAGGTCGCGCAGGATTTCCGGTCCGGTGGTCTGTTCGTGCGCATCGCGGTTTGCGGTGTTGTCGAACTGGTTGGCCCAGATCGCCATTCCGGGGTTTTGCGCCGCGCGTTCTTCGGCAAGACGAGCAGAATACTTCACGTAATTGTTCGGATCGCGATAGGGGACAGCCGGGACGAGGATCAACTCTGCCCCCAACTGGCGAAGGGCGTCTTTCTTTTCTTGGCTCTGAGTCTCGGGCATCACGATGGTCGCCTTGTACCCGCTCGCCGCGGCAACGTGAGCGATACCGATACCGGTATTGCCGGCTGTGCCTTCCACGATGGTCGCGCCGGGTTTCAGCGCGCCAGAGGCTTCCGCCGCCAGCACGATCCCCAGCGCTGCACGGTCCTTGACCGAGCCACCGGGGTTCATGAACTCCGCCTTACCCAAAATCGTACAGCCGGTTTCCTCCGACGCTTTGCGCAGGTGGATCAGCGGCGTGTTGCCGATCGCTTCCACAAATCCTGAACGCACGGGCATCTTGAAGTCACTGGCCATTGTCGCCTCTCGCTTTGCCTGAAAAATTTCATGTTTCGGAACCAAAGATATGCGGGTCTGGGGCTAAGGGTGCAAGGGATCAGCCACGTCTGCGACCCAAGGCAGCCACCCGCAAAATTGGAATGAAACAGCAGGATGACCGACTCCAAAGCCCTCGCACTGCCGTCAACCGACACGGCTTTTGACCTATGAGAGCAATCACGCGCTCGTGTCCTCAGCCTCGAAAAAGGCGAAAGCGTCGCAAAAACAGCACGTTAAAGAATGAATTCGCGTAAATGTGTATATCTCTGGCCCAGATGTTGGTAGTGCCAGTTGAGATATTCGCAGAATTTCATATTGAGACGGGGCCGACGCTTCCCACTTTTCGAGAAATTTCACAGTCGGCTGTCCGAAAGGGACCCTATGAGTACAGCAATGATCCGCAAACCGTCGATCATCAGCCTCGCCGTCGCCGGCTTGATTGGACTGATTTTTACGGGTTGCGTCATTACCGAGGAAGTCGCCTATCAGGGCTCGACCGAATCCATCCCCGCTGACAAGGCACAGGCCGAGACTGTCCTGATTGCTAACATCGAAGAAGCGCCAGGATCCTCGGAGATTGCCTCCAACATCGTCATCCCGGACACCAGCGGCACCTATGCCTTGCCGCGCTCGGGTGCAGACAGCATCCGGCCCTATCTCAGCGGTCAATCACCGCTACCAGCGCGCACGCAGGGCGTTTCGCCGGGACAATTGCACCGCATCTATAAAGAGAACGATTTCAACCCGATCTGGTTCAGCCAGCGCGGCTGGCTTCCTGCGGCGCAAGTGCTGATCAAGACATTTCAGGGCGCGCGGATCGACGGTCTGGTGCCGAACGACTACTTGCCTGCGGACCGGGGCCTGCCCGGCGGTGCGCTGAACGGCACGCAGATTTCCCAGATCGACCTCGAACTGACAGCGGGCCTGCTGCGCTACATCCGCGACGTGAAGGAGGGCCGCTACAACACCGCGAGCCGCATTGATAGTGCTGGTGAGATGATGAAGGGGCTGCAAGCCGCTGACTTCGCGGGATGGCTGAGCAGTCTGCCTCCACAAACGCGGTTCTACACCGCCATGAAACAGGCGGCAGGCCGGGATTTGGCTTACCTCTCACCCGCCGAATTTGCGACGTATCGTGTGAATATGGAGCGCTTGCGCTGGGGTGAGCCGAATTTGCCTGCTTCAGGCCGCTGGGTGCTGCTTAACGTTGGCGCGGCTGAGCTGATGGCCATGGAAGACAGCAACGTTGCCTTTGGCGTGAACGTCGTGGTTGGTCGCAACACGCGCCGCACGCCGCTGCGCAACGACCGGATCACGGGCCTGAAATTCAGCCCCGACTGGACCGCGCCCTATTCCATCGTGGAGAAAGACCTCGTGCCGCTGGCGCTGGAAAAGGGGCCGGACTTCCTCAATCAAATGGGCCTGTCGATTTACTCCGGCAATCGAAAGGTCAGCCCCTTTGAGCTGAACTTCAGCTCCATCAACGTCCGCAATTACACGTGGAAGCAAGAATCCGGGCCGCAGAACGTGCTGGGCGGCGTACGCTTCAACCTGGAGAACTCGTCCTCAATCTACATGCACGATAGCCCTGATGACTCGCTGTTTGAGCTGCCGGAGCGGGCCAAGTCCTCGGGCTGTATTCGTGTCGGCGCGGCTGAGCACTTTGCCCACTGGCTGCTCGCTGGCGACAAGCCGGGCGAGTTCAGCTTTCAGGACATTGTTGGCCGCATGACATCCGGCAACATCACCCACGTCAGCCTGAACCGCGATGTTCCGGTCTACACCATCTATTACAACGCCTGGCCCAGCCACGATGGCGAGCTGGTGATCATGCCGGACATTTACGAGCAGAACGCGGCGCTACGAGCGCGGATGGGCTACCCATCGGGCTCAGCATCGCTGGCAACGAGCCGCTTGGGTGGTGTTACGAACATCGGTGATATATTCTAGATTAAGACAAAAATTATGTGATTTTGTTCGAAAGTTGACAGTCTTGATAACTTTGTGGATAAAGTGTTCTAAATTGAGCGTCTTTTTTGTAACGCGGATTCGTAAAATCGCATGAAAATGGCCTATTTTGCTGGACTCCAAAGGGCGTAAACCGGCAAATCGGCGGTGAAGTGCCGCTTGAGCGACGTCGGCGCGCGGTGTTCCCTCGGATCACTGTCTTGTCGCAATCGGCTCCTATGGTGCCGTCGTCCGAAATTCGGGAGATAAAGAAATGAAGCGTTTCGCTTTTGCAGCTGTTGCTGCGCTTACGCTGGGTGCGTGCGTTCCCTCTGAAGAAGTCGTTCTGACGAGCGGCGGGATCGGTGTGGGTTCCACAGGCACCGTCATCACCACCGGAACCACCCACGGGCAGGTTCTGACCGGCGCAACTACCGTTGTGTCCAGCTCGCTGTCTTCGTGTCAGGAAATTGCCTACTCGAAAACTGGCGAGTACTGCGCAGACTAAGCGCGCTGGTACCGGGTTAGGCAAGGCGTTCGCGCCTGTCCCCCACGCAGAATGAGAAAAAGCCGCTCTCCGGTTGGGGAGCGGCTTTTTTTATGCACTGAAGCTTGCGCGCTTAGATGTAGAGGTCTTTGAGGTCTTCTTTGCGTTTGGCGACAAACGCATCCAGTTCGTCCCGCCGGTCTTCAGGCAGGACGGGTTCCTCGTAGTCCTCAAGCCGCTTCTGCCAGATTTCCGTGCAGCGTTCTGTTGCCGTCCGGCCACCGGCGTCGATCCAATTCTCGTAATTGGTCCAGTCGGAGACCAGCGGCTTGTAGAAGGCGCGATCGAACTTCGCCAACGTGTGCGCTTCGCCGAAATAATGCCCGCCTGGCGGAACCCCCGCGACAGCTTCGAGCGCCAAAGCTTCAGCGTTGACAGCCACCGGGGAGCAGGTCTCGACCATCTCCTGAGCCATCTCGACATCCATCACGACCTTCTCGAACGACGCTTGTAAGCCGCCTTCGAGCCAGCCGGCGCCGTGGTAGACCAGATGCGCCCCGCCCAGCGCGCAGGCCCACAGCGCGTTCATGGACTCATAGGCCGCTTGTGCGTCGCAGGCGTTCGAGGCGCACGCGTTGGACGCGCGATAGGGCAGGCGATACTTGCGCGCCAACTGCCCCGCAATCATCGTCGCCTGCACATGCTCGGGCGTGCCGAACGCGGGCGCACCGGACTGCAGATCGACGTTTGAGATGTACGAGCCGTAAAGCACAGGTGCGCCGGGGTTGATCAGCTGGGTTAGAACGATGCAGGCCAGAGCTTCCGCGTTGGACTGTGCAACCGCCGCTGGCACAGAAATCGGTGCCATCGCACCCATCAAGCAAAAGGGCGTAATCGACACGGCTTGCCCCCAAGTCGCCATCGCGCGCAGGCCGTCGGTCATGGCGCCGTCGACTTTGCGGGGGGAGTTGACCGATATCACGGTCGCCAGTGCTGGGTCGGTCTTCATCTGCTCCCGCGTCATTCCGCGAGAAATCGCCATCATGTCGATCGCATCGAGCGCGCGTTCTTCGCCAATGGCAGAGGCGTGAAAGCTGCGGTCGGTGTAGCGAAGGTTCGCGAGATAGGTGTCGAGGTGCCGGGTGTTGGCGGGCAGTTCCATGGGGGCGACAGGCTGGTTGCCCACCGAGTGGATCACATCGAAGGATTGAGCAAGCTTCACCAGATCGATGTAATCCGCCATTCCTCCAGACCGCCGTCCCTTAATCGCATCGTGCACCGATGGCGGTCCGGCGACCAACGTGAAGTTCATGAAATTCTCCCCGAGCCTCAGCTTGCGCTCAGGGTTGCGAGGGGTGAGTTCGAAGTACGATGGACAAGTCGCGAGCGCTGCCTCCACGATCTCCCGTCCCAATCGCACGCGGCCGGTCTCGTCATCGGCCAGACCGCCTGCAGCAACAAAGGTATCCCGGGCGTCCTGCGCCATGAATTCGATGCCAAAGTTTTCAAGGATGTGGATCGACGCGTCGTGGATTTGCTCCAGCGCTTCGGCTGAAACGATGTCTAGACCGCCTATGGTGTTTCGGCGGGGCTTGGCAAACGCGCTACCGGCAGTGGCATGAGCGCGCTGGGCTTGCGCGGCGCGAGCGGACCGACCGCCGGCGCGGGCTTTTCGAGTGCGAGGGGCCGGTGTGGCGGCCTCGCTTTGGCTGGCGCTCTCCTGAGCGCGGGGGCCTGACATGGTGTTTCCTTTCGGACTGAAGAATGATGCGGACACCCTAGGCTAGTGCAGGGCCTCCCCTCCTTGCAATCGACAGCGACAAAAGCCGCGCCCTTGCGCCCTCGAACGGAAAAAAGTGCGTTTCAGGCCGCCTAGTCGTCGTCGAAGGAACCGCCTTCCGCGATCCGGCGGTCAACGAAGTCGTTGATTGCGTCCTTGGTGGCTGGATCGATGGCTGGCTCCTGATACTCAGAGAGCAGCTGCTTGTAGAGCGTGTTTGCCCGCTCATAGGCGGTCTTGCTGCCGTCTTCCGACCACGTCTCATAGTTCCGCCAGTCCGATAGCATGGGGGCGTAAAACGCGGTTTCAAAGCGCTCCATGGTTTGTGGCGTGCCGAAGAAGTGCCCGCCCGGGCCTACTTCGGCGATGGCGTCTAGGCCGAGGGTGGCGTCGCTGACTTCGATGGGCTCCATATAGGATTGCAGCATCTGGATCATGTCCGCATCGATGACCATTTTCTCGAACGAGGCAGACAGCCCGCCTTCCATCCATCCTGCCGCGTGCATCACCATATCTGCCCCGCCGGTCATCGTCGCCCAAAGCGACATCTGAGTTTCCCAAGCCGCCTGAGCGTCCGGCACGTTCGCCGCGCAAACGCCTGAGGAGCGATAGGGCACGCCGTAGCGCCGCGTCAGCTGACCGCCGGCCTGAACCGCTTTAACGAACTCCGGTGTGCCGAAGGCAGGCGCGCCCGATTTCATGTCCACGTTTGAGGTAAAGCCTCCGTAGATGACCGGTGCGCCCGGTCGTGCACACTGAGCCAGTGCGAGGCCCACAAGGAACTCCGCATTCTGCTGCACCAGAGCGCCTGCCAGCGTGACAGGTGCCATGGCTCCGGCCAGCGTGAAGGGCGTCACAACGGAGATCTGGCCGTGCTTGGCATGCTCGATGATGCCGTGGCCCATGGGGCTGTCGAGCTTAAGGGGGGAGTTGGTGTTGACGATGGTCATCAGCGAAGGCTCGGCAAGGAATTGCTCCTCGGAAATCCCCCCGCGCACGATCCGCGCCAATGCCAGCCCATCCGCCGTGCGCTGTGGTCCCAGCGAATAGTTGTGAAAGGCCATGTCGGTGAGAAAGCTGAAATCCCGCATCGCTTCCAAGTGCCGAATGCGCCGGTCAATGTCGGTTGGCTCCACCGGGTAGCCGGGGATGAATGCCATGCAGTTCAGGCTCTGGATCAGCCGCGTGAGGTTGCGGAAGTCTTCCCAGTTCCCCTGACGCCGTCCGCCATCGGCGTCTGTTGTGTTGGGTGCTGACGCCACGGGACAAAAGTGGATCTGGCCTTCACCAAAGGTCACCGTACGCTCGGGGTTGCGGGCGTGCAGTTTGAAGCTCGAAGGCGCCGTCTTGATGGCGTCTTCGATGAAAGCCGGATCAAACTTGATCAGGTCTGTGTCAGGCTTAACGTCCACGCCGGCAGCCTTGAACACTGCTTTGGCATCGTCGCCCAGCACTTCCATGCCGACGTCGCTCAGGATCTTGAGCGATGCGTGGTGGATGGTCTCGATCTGGTCGGCAGAAAGCGGCTCAATCGGCGGTACGGGGTTCTTCACCGATCCGCGCGGGAGTTGCTTGATCGCAGAGGTGGCAGCAGCTGCAGCACTCTTCGCACCGCGCCCGCCGGTGCGCCGTCGTCCTCGGGCTTCGCTGTTTCTTTCCGTCATGTCTGTTTTCCCGCGTGACGTGTGTTTTTGCTGGTTTTTCACAGGGTGCCATGTATGCCTGCGCGCACAAGGTCAATGGTCAAAGTTCTGCACATGCAGAAAACAGGAGGAGTGGTCGCTATGACGCAAGTAATTGGTCGTTCTGAGTTGGCTTCAGCGGCAACCATCGGCGGGCTCGCTAAAGGATCTGGTACTCCGACGGTGCTGTGGGTCGTGGACCCCGCCCTGACAGCACCCGGTGCAGGGGCTGGACCGCTGAGCACGCTAGATGAAACCTTGCGCGCGGCCGGTATCAACACCGTTGTCGCCCAAACGACCTTCCCCCGTGAACCGAAGGTGCCCCAAGTGGATGCGCTGGCGGCCGAGATGCGGGCGGTAAGCAACCCGGTTGTGGTTGCTGTTGGGGGCGGCTCGACCATGGACGGCGCCAAGCTCGCCGCTGCCGTCGCCGTCGCGCAGGACGAAGCTCTGAGCTACGCTCTGTGCGCGCAGGACTTCAAGGGCGCGCCGCTGCCCACCATTTGCGTCCCAACCACTTCGGGAACCGGCTCTGAAGCCTCACGCACGTCGATCGCCTCGACCGTAGAGGGGGCAAAGCTGTGGTTCTGGGGCGAGGAGCTGAAGACAACGGCGGCTTGCCTGTGGCCCGAGCTGACCGAAACGGTTCCTCGGCATTTCAAAGCCATGTGCGGCTTCGACGCCTTTGCCCATGCCCACGAAAGCGCAACGGGTAACGGTCGCTCACCCGAAGGCGTGGCCTTTGCCGCGACCGCCATCGCGCACCTGTGCGACCATCTCCCCGCCTACGTGCGTGGTGAGAGTGCGGAGGCCGCGCGGCTGACTCAGTGGGGGTCGTTTCAGGCGGGTGAAGCACTCAACCTCGGCGGTACGACCATCGGGCACTCCATTGGTCATGCTCTGGGTTCTGTCCTTCCGGTTGCCCATGGTCACGCCGTCGCCGTTGTGACAGACGCAACCATCACGCTGACCCGTGAAGGCGCGCCGGAGGCGTACACCGACCTTGAACGTGCGCTTGACCGGGGGCCGCTGGATGAAGTCTGGGCGAACCTGCTCGCCGCGTGCGACACGTCCTTGAAGTTCGATGGGTCAGGTTCGAGCGGGGCCGAGCTGACTGCTTCGGCTAGCGCTGAAGAGAACCGCGCTATGCGAGACAACACGCCCATGAGTTTCAGTGACGCGAAGTGGGCAGACATTTGCGAAGGCATCATGCAGACTTACGGGACCGAATAGCCCGACTGTTTGAAAGGCTCTGTCACCATGACACCGATCCTTGTCCGCCTGCTCACCGCCACCCTGCTGGCCCTTCCCACCGCTGCCTTGGCGCAGAACAGCAGCGTCTATACCGCTTTGGACCTCGATGCCTGCGCAGGAACGCTGCGGGTGGTTGACGAGCCAACGGGAGAAACGGCGTGGTCAGGGGTTTGTGCCGGGCACGACGGGATCGCCGTACTGGTTGCCGACGGAGACGACCGCTATGACCTCGACTTTGGTCTCGACAACGACCGCTTCGAAACCGCGCCTTTCTTCAACGAACCGCATTCAGTGATCGAATGGCGGCTTAGTGGGGCAGGAGAGGCCTTTGCCGTCATTCACCGGTTTTGGTCGAGCGGCTTCACGCCGCGCTTTAGTATGCTTGGCGTCTCCAAAGTTGGTCGTCCGGGTGCTCCCGGCTGCCTCGTAGCGCTGTTTGACGGCAGCCTTCCAGACGCGAACGCGCGTGCTGTTGCTCTGGCGGATGCCATGGTGGACCGCCTCGATTGCGCCCAGTTACCCGCCCCGCTGATGCTGGAATAGCCCAGCTTTCCCCCCCTTCTCCTTTGCCTTTGACGAAAGCCGAGTTGCCATGAAAATCACTGACATTCAGGTCACCACCCACATAGTTCCCTGCGACCCGCCCTATCCGGCGGCCTGGGATTCAATCCCCCGCGGCACGCTGCCAACGACCATCGTGCGTGTGAAGACGGATACTGGGCTGGAGGGCTTTGGCTCTGGTGATCCTTGCTATGGGATTGAGGACTATAAGAAGTATTTCCTTGGTCAGGATCCCCGCGACATGGACCGCCACACGGCAATCATCGACAACATCGGCGCGCATCACTGCCGCATGTGGCCGCTGGACCTGGCGCTTTGGGATCTTAACGGCAAAATTGAGGGGGAACCGGTCTGGAAGCTGCTGGGCGGCACCAGCCCTGAGGTTCCGCTCTACGCCTCCACAGGATCACTGCGCGATCCACAGGTGCTGGCCGAAATGGGCAAGGACTACGTGGCTCAAGGCTATGAAGCCATCAAGCTGCGCTTTGGCCGCCCGTCGGAGGATACCGACATAGAGGCGCTGGCGCGGGTCCGTGACGCGGTCGGCGATGACGTCGCGCTCATGGTTGACGTGAACCATGGCTGGCGCATGCCCTGGGACACCCACCCTGGACCGAGCCTCGAAGAAATCATGGCGCTGGAAGCCCGCACGCGCGAGCACAATCTGTTCTGGCTTGAAGAGCCCCTGCACAGAGGCGACTACGTCGGAATGAAGGCTTTACGGGACGTGGCGCAGTGCAAAATCGCGGGCGGAGAGATCACCCGTGAAATGCACGAGTGGGATCAAATCATGCGCGACGACTGCCTCGATGTTTACCAGCCCGACGTCGTTTTTGTCGGCGGTATGAAGCAACTGATCCAACTGGGGCTGAAAGCCTTTGAGATGGGCCACTGGTTTACCCCGCACACGTGGGGCAATGGGCTGGGCATTGTCACCAACGCGCACCTTGTGGCGGCCATTGCAGGCATCCGCGGCGAGAAGCCAGTTTGGCTGGAATTTGCCCATGACCCACCAGAATTCACCGAATCACCGCGGGACATGTTGCTAACGGATCATCTGATTGCGGCTGACGGGCACCTCGAACTGAGTGAAAAACCCGGTTGGGGCGTTGAATTGAATGAAGGCTATCTCGCCTCAATACGTGTCTGATGCCCCTGAAAAATAGTTACTTTTTCACGTTTTTGACTCTAGCGGGCTCATTTTTGCTTTCCAAGTCTAAGGACAAACCGTCTTTAGGTAGCGCGTTGGTGGTTGCGTAGCGGTTGCACTTCTCTAATATGCCGCGTGTCGCATGGCTGTTATTCGCTTTTCGGCGCAGGAGAGAGCGCCAACAACAGCCGATCTCAACAGACACACACTGTTTTCCCTGGGAGGTAACATGTCCGCAAAGACTTGGCTGGGTGGCGAAATGCACCAGTCCGTACTCAAGATGGCCGAAGATGCGCGCGAAGGACGTACGTCGCGCCGTGAATTCCTCGCAACGGCAACCGCGCTGGGTGTAACCAGCTCTGCCGCGCTCGCGATGATCGGCGCTGCGCCAGCTGCGCTCGCTGATGGCCACAAAAAAATGGGTGGCACGCTGAATGTGTCCATGATCATCAAAGATGTGCGCGATCCGCGCCTGTTTGACTGGTCGGAAATGGGCAACGTCGCGCGGCACTTCGTTGAACCGCTTGTGCGCTGGAACACTGACTTTACTTTCTCGCCGCGTCTGCTCGCTGGCTGGGAAGCAAACGATGATGCGTCGGTTTACACCCTCAAGCTCCGTGACGGAGTGATGTGGTCGAACGGCGATATGCTCACCGCTGAGCACATTGCGTGGAACATCCGCCGCTGGACCGAAGAGACTGAAGGCAACTCCATGCGCGCCCGTGTCGGTACGCTGAACGCCGACGGTGTTGAGATCGTGGATGCCAATACCATCCGCCTGAACCTCACCCAGCCTGATATCACCATCATTCCGGGCATGTCGGACTATCCGGCGCTGATCGTTCACCCCGACTTCGGCGGTGACCTGAAGGCCAACCCAATCGGGACCGGTCCTTACGCGCTCGAAGAGTTTGAAGTTGAAGTGGGCGCGCGTCTGGTCAAGCGTCCGGCCGGCTCCTGGTACGGCGATGCTGTTTGGGGTGAAGTTTACCTCGATGAGATTGTCTACACCGACTACGGTCAGGATCCAGCGCCAGAGATCGCGGCCTATGAGGCGGGCGAAGTTGACCTGAACTTCCAGACCGCAGCGTCTCAGGTTGAGCTGATGGACGATCTGGGCTTCACCCGCAGTGAAGTGGCAACCGGCGCGACCATCATCGCGCGAGGAAACCAGGACATTGCGCCTTTCGATAACGTCAACTTCCGCCGCGCGCTGGCTCTGGCTGTCTCCAACGAAGACATGCTGGAACTGGGCCAAGCGGGTCTGGGCGCTGTCGCTGAGAACCACCACGTCGGTCCGATGCACGAGGAATACGCTGAACTGGCTGACAAGCCGATGCGTAATGTCGATGCAGCCAAGGCGCTGCTGGAGTCCGAGGGTCTCGCCGGTGCGGAGATCACGTACTCCTACCTCGCTGGTGGCGATTACCGGGAAGACACCTCGGTTGCCATGATCAACCAGTTCCGTGAAGCAGGCCTGAACGTCGTCGCTGACGGTCGTCCGTCTTCGGACTTCTGGGGCAACTGGATCAACTACCCGTTCTCAACCACCAACTGGAACGGCCGTCCGCTGGGCGTGCAGATCCTGAACCTCGCCTACCGGGGTGGTGTGGACTGGAACGAGTCGCACTACAACAACCCTGAGTTTGATGCAGCTCTGGACATGGCCAACGGCCTTGCTGACCCCGATGCGCGCCGCGAAGTCATGGCGAAGTTGCAGAAGATGATGCAGGACGACGGTGTGATCATCCAGCCTTACTGGCGCGGTATCTTCTCGCACACCAGCGACCGTGTTGTGGGCTACCAGATGCACCAGGCGTTTGAGCACCACTACGAAACCGTGTCTCTCGCCTAGAGCGACATCGGTCTGCCTTTGGGGAAGGGGGCGGTTCCAGACCGCCTCCTTTCTTTTTGTCCTGAAGAACGTACCATTGGCCTGCCGGTTGGCAGGTAAGACAGGCGCTGCCTGGCCTGGTGGGGCGAGCCAGAAAAGCGGGTTCTGGTTCTCCTCACCCGGCACAGCGCGATGAGGTTTCATGCTCACCTTTGCCATTCGAAAGCTGATTATTCTGTTGCTGACGCTGCTGGTGGTCTCGCTGGTCGCCTTTGTCGTCGTAGGTGGTAACGCGCGTGCGCTGCGGACCATCGCCATCATCGAACTCGGGCCGCGAACCCCGCAGACCGAGCAGGACCGCTACATCCAGCGCACGATTTTCCACCAGTGCGAGCCGGGCACGGGCAGTGAAGTTGTCATCGAAGCGCCTGACGATCCGGCGCATCCGAAGGGTTTCTACATCGACCCAGAAAAGTGCCGCGCCCTCTCACTCGCGGAGCGCTATGGTACGTGGCTGTTTGGCTTTGTGCGCGGCGACTGGGGCGATTCCATCGTCTTCAAGAAGCACATTGCGGGTTATCGCGGTGTGATCACGGACCCGCAGGGCAATCAGAAGCCCAACAAAGACCCGTGGGGCGTCATCAATGAACGTCTCGCAAATACCGGCATGCTGGCCGCGTGGGTGTTCAGCATCATGGTTCTTCTGGGGCTGGTTGTTGGCATATTGGCGGGGATGAATGAAGGTTCCATCCGGGATAGGTCGCTCTCGGTGGTTGCGATTGGCTCGACCTCGATGCCGGAGTACGTCATGGGCATTCTGTTGGTCGTGCTGCTTGCCGGCAACTCGGTGGTGTTCGCTGCACTGGGGAGCTTCATCGACTTTCTGCCCATCGCAGACACGTTCCTCGGCGCCGATAAATGGGCGCGCAAGAGCCCGCTGCAGGGCTCAGCCAACCTCGATAAAGACGGCCTGACCTTTGCCAACACCGTCCTGCCCGTCGCGGCTGTTGTCATCTATGGTTTCGGCTACATCGCGCGGATGACGCGCGCCTCCATGGCAGAGGCCATGGGCTCGCAGTACGTGCGAACCGCCGTGCTCAAGGGCGTGCCGCGGCATCAGGTCGTTCTGAAACACGCCTTGCGCAACGCGCTGATCGCGCCCTTTACCGTGATTATGTTGCAGTTCCCCTACTTGCTCTCCGGGCTTGTGGTGGTCGAGGTGATTTTCTCCTGGAAGGGCTTTGGCTGGGCACTCAACGCAGGCGCGTCGAACATGGACTACAACCTGATCCTGGCCTGTTCAGTGGTATCGGTGATTGTGGTCCTGCTGACTCAGTTCATTTCAGACATCGGATACGTGCTGCTCAATCCACGTATCCGAGTGGCTTAGGGGGCGAGGGGTCATCATGCTTGCAAATGTCGTCATCCTCGGCGGCGGCATCGCGTCGTTCTGGTTCATCTGGGCGACGCTGGTCGGTGTCGGCCTGCTGCTCTCCCTGTTCTCCAACTTCACTGATGGCCTCAAGCGCCAGCCGTTCAGCGGCATTACCAGCTTCAGTCTGGTGGTCGGAACCGTGGGCATGGTCTTTGTCGCCCTGTTCAGCTCGCCCAAGCTGGGGATGGCCACGGTTTGGGCGCTCTACGTGCTGTGGCCGGTCTTTGCGGTGCTTGCAGCGGTCATGATCGCCAGTTGGGCGTTCAAGGGGCGCTTGGGTCTCTACGGACGGATCTATGAAAGCCCGATCGGGATGATTGGGCTGGGCATTTGCCTGTTTTGGGTGATTGCGGCGTTGATGGCGGACCTGCTGCCGCTGTACCAACCGCTTGAAGCGCTTTCCAAGAACAACGGCACCATCGTTCAGGGCGTGACCCGCAAGTTCAAGCTCGGCGCTGAAGCGCTGAATGGTCTGAGCTACGCCGACTATGTCAGGCTGTCGCTGGCCGAGGCGGCGGAGTACGGCAAGCTTTACAAATCCAACATTCGCGGCGGCGCGCCGGTGATGTCGTGGGTGGGAGAGGAAGGCGAAAAGCTGCCCGCCATTCTGGGTACAGACAAAGCCAACCGAGACATTTTCTCCCGCCTGATCTACGGCGCGCGGACAGTGCTGCCGCTGTCTATGGGGGCCACGCTGGTATCCTTTACAGTCGGCATCACGCTGGGCCTGATCGCAGGCTATCGCGGGGGCTGGTTTGATCAGGTCATCACCTTTATCGCCAATGCCATTCTTTCCTTCCCCGTTATCGTGCTGTTCTACCTGATCGTTCTGGTGGGTAAGGACGGGAACCTGAGCCGGGTTCTTGCAACGGTGATCTTCGCCTTTCCGCTGCTGCTCGTGCTGGCCGGGCTGTGGGGGCTGTATTCGGTCAAGATGGGGCGGCTGATCGGAATCCTCATCATCTTCCTGCCCATCGCGATTTTCCTCTACCTGCGCAACTCCTGGGGTCTGCCTGCTATGGACGGGCTGGGCCAATGGGCCGGCGCAACCTTTGGCGGCGGAGATGCAGAGCGCGCGGCGGGGATTGCCCTTGCCGTGACCAACTTTGCACAAATGGAACCGCGGATGCTCAACGTCTTCGTCGCGGTTGCTTTCTCTTCGGCACCGGGGGCGTTCCGTCTGGTGCGCGGCCTGACGCTCGACGTGAAGGACCGTGACTATGTCGCCGCGGCACAGACGCGCGGTGAGAACCAGTTCTACATCATGATCTTCGAGATCCTGCCGAACGTGCGCGGCCCCCTGTTGGTCGATGCGGCTTTGCGGATTGGGTACACGGCGATTTTGCTCGGCACGCTAGGTTTCCTCGCGCTGGGCCTGCCTCAGGAAAGCGCAGATTGGGGGTCCATGATCGCCCATGGTCGGGGACAGCTCCGCTTTGAACCGCAAATGGCCGTCATCCCGGCGCTGTGTATCGTCTCGCTGGTGCTGGGGCTGAATCTGCTCGCTGACACACTGCGCGAACAGTCGCTGAAGGATTAAGCCATGTCGAAAGTCGAAATCGCTGGGCTCGATCCCACCGCACCCGTCCTCGAATGCCGCAACGTCTCGCTCTCCTACTTTACTCGCGCGGGCGAGATCCCGGCCGTTGTGGACTTCAACATGACCGTGATGCCCGGTGAAGCGGTTGGTCTGGTGGGCGAGTCCGGTTGTGGCAAGTCGACCGTCGCGCTCGGCGTGATGAACTACATGGGCTCGACTGGCAAAGTCGTCAGCGGGCAAATCCTCTACAAAGGCCGCGACATCCTCACCATGACGGCAGAGGAGACCCGGCAAATCCGCGGTTCCGAGATTGCCATGGTGTATCAGGAGCCGATGGCGTCCCTGAACCCGTCGATGAAGGTCGACAACCAACTGATGGAAGTGCCACTGCTGCACGAGGACGTTACCCGTGAGGAAGCGCGTCAGCGGGCGCGGGACATCCTCGACGCCGTGCGCTTGCCTGACCCAGACCGCATCATGAACTCCTACCCGCATCAGCTTTCAGGCGGTCAGCAGCAACGCGTCGTGATCGCTATGGCGCTGCTTTCCAAGCCGTCGCTGCTGCTGCTCGACGAGCCGACGACCGCGCTGGACGTGACCGTCGAAGCCTCTATCGTCGATTTGGTGCGCGACTTGGCGGCGGAGTTTGGGACGTCGATGGTTTACATCTCCCACAACCTCGGCTTGATCCTCGATACCTGTGACCGGATCAACGTAATGTACTCGGGTGAAGCGGTCGAGTTCGGGACGGTGGATGAAGTCTTCAACAAAATGCGTCACCCCTACACGCAGGGCCTTTTCCGCTCCATCCCGCTGCCCGGTGCAGACAAGAACGCCAGTCCGCTGGTGCCGATCCGAGGGCAACTGCCCCTGCCGCATGAGCGGCCAAGGGGCTGTAACTTTCAGGACCGCTGCGACCACTTTGTCGCCGGGGTCTGCGACAAGGCTGAGATCGATATGCACCCGGTCGGGGGCCAGCCTGGTCACCTCAGCCGCTGTCTGCGCTTCAATGAGATCGACTGGGCCGCACCCCCGAAGATCGAAGACAGCGCAGCAGCGAGCGAGCCCGGGGACGTCGTGCTCGACGTTACCAATCTGAAGAAATACTACGAAGTTGCCGCTAACGCCTTTCTCGGCGCAGGGGAGCGCCGGACGGTCAAGGCGAACGAGGAAGTGGACCTGATCGCGCGTCAGTCTGAGACTGTCGCAATCGTCGGCGAGTCCGGCTGTGGCAAGTCCACCTTAGCCAAGGTGCTGCTTGGGCTGGAGACCGCGACGGCGGGGGAAGCCCAGCTCAATGGAACCGTTATTTCAAATACCCCTGTGCAGTCGCGCGGGCCCGAGACGCTTGGCAGCGTGCAAATGGTCTTCCAGAACCCCTTCGACACCCTGAATCCCAGCCAGTCCGTCGGCGCGCAAATCGTTCGCGCGCTGGAAAAGTTCGGGATCGGGGAGAGCGATGCGGCGCGCGAGGCCCGGATGCTAGAGCTGCTGGACTTGGTCAAGCTACCCCGCGACTTCGCCAAGCGCATGCCGCGCCAGCTCTCAGGTGGGCAAAAGCAACGCATCGGGATTGCCCGCGCCTTTGCTGGAACCCCCGCCGTTGTGGTTGCCGACGAGCCGGTTTCTGCGCTCGATGTATCTGTGCAGGCGGCGGTCTCGCAGCTGCTCATGGACATTCAGTCAGAGCACAAGACCACGCTGCTGTTCATCTCCCACGACTTGTCGATCGTGCGTTATCTCTCAGACCGTGTCGTGGTCATGTACCTCGGCCACGTGGTCGAGCAGGGGACGACGGAGCAGGTATTTTCCCCGCCCTATCATCCCTACACTGAAGCACTGCTTTCCGCCGTGCCGATCGCGGACACGCGGGTGAAGAAGAAGCGGATTATCCTCGACGGCGATATACCGTCGGCGCTCAACCCGCCGTCGGGCTGCCCGTTCCAGACCCGCTGCCCGCGCAAGGCAATGGTCGAGGGTGATCTGTGTGAAACGACCTTGCCCCCGATGCGAACCCTTGCTGATGGGCACCAGGTCAAATGCCACCTTGCGCAGTCTATCCTCGATGAGATGGAAGCGGTGATCCAGATCGATGCGCTCGACTCGCTGGAGACTGGCGCCGAAGTTGGGCGCTCGGCCGCGCCAGCTCCAAGCGCTCGATCCAAGCGGGAGAAGCCGGCGATCGGCTCCGCCTGACGGCGGATGGAAATTCTGATTGCCAAAGCCGCGCAGTTGAGCGAACCTTAATTGCACTATGATAAAGACAGTGCCAGCCCCCCGCTTCACCTACGATCCCAACACCGGCGCTCCCGCGGGAGCCAAAGCCGCATGGGAGGAGGCGGGTTGCCTCATCCTCGAAGGCTTTGTGTCTGAAACCGCCTGCGATGACTTGATCGCTGCCGCTGACCGCCTGTCGGGTGAGTTGGTTGATGCTGCTGACGGTCACGCCTTTGATGCCGTCGATAACCAACACGCGGACGAGGATTACTTTCTCAGCTCCGGCGATGTCATGCGGGCTTTTATGGAGGATCGGGTCGAAGGGGTTGATCGGGTGCGTGCCGTGAACAAGCTCGGGCACGCCATGCACGACCTGGACCCCGATTTCGCCGCCTTTTCTCACCAGCAGCAGCTGTCCCGTCTGACCGAGCAGCTGGGTCTCGGCACGCCGTTGCTGCTGCAGTCCATGCTGATCTTCAAGCACGCCCGTGTTGGCGGTGAAGTGACCATGCATCAGGACAGCACCTTTATTTTCTCTGAGCCGGAAACCTGCATCGGGTTCTGGTTCGCCCTGCAGGACGCAACCACAGAAAACGGCGCCATGTACGCGCTTCCCGGCTGGCACCGTGGCCCGTTGGAGAAGCGGTTCTATCGGACCGGTGAGGGCAACGGAACGGAGTTTGAGCACCTTGCCGACGCTGACTGGCCGCTGGATGAAGCTGTGCCACTGGAAGCGCCCAAGGGTTCTCTGATCATGCTGCATGGCCGTCTGCCGCACCGTTCCTCAGCGAACATGTCGGACAAGTCGCGCTATGCGTACACCCTTCACACAATTGACGCTTCGGCCCGTTACCCGAACGACAATTGGCTGCGGCGGAGGGATGATCTTCCGCTGCGGACCTTTGGCGAGCACGGCACCACCACCGCGCGCTAGGTCCACCACAAACCGGGCGCACCCCGACCGCGACGCCCGGCACAACGACAAAAAAAGGAGAGCATCATGCTCAAAGATTTTGGAGCGCACCCGGCGGACCGGGTGCCCAAGGCTGAACTACACGCTCATTTAGAAGGGACCATCCACGCGCCTGTGCTTCGCGCGCTTGCGGCGCGCAATGGTCTGACTTTGCCCGAAGGCGTGCTGGACGCCGACGACAACTACCTCTGGACCGATTTCAACGACTTCCTGAAGATCTACGACATGGCCTCATCGGTCATTCAGACCCCGGAAGACTACTACGACCTGACGCTCGACTACTTGCAGCGCGTGGCGGCGGAAGGCGGGATCTACGTCGAACTGCTGACCAGCCCGGACCACGTATTCAACCTTGGAATGACCCTCAAAGACCAGCTCGACGCGCTGGTGCAGGCGATCGACGACGCGCGGGAGCGGTTCGGGGTTGAGACGCGGATCAGCCAGACCATCGTGCGCCACTACGGCCCAGATAAGTGTATCGAAGCGGCCAAAGCCATCGCCGCTCACCCGCACCCCTACGTCACTGGCTTCCAAATGGCTGGGGCAGAGGACGCGCACACGCCTGCTGACTTCCGCCCTGCCTATGACATTGCCGCCGAAGCCGGATTGCGCTGCACGGCGCATACGGGGGAATGGCTGGGGCCTGAGTCCATGCGGGAGACGCTGTCGGCGCTTCCTATGGTCGAGCGGATCGGCCACGGTGTGCGGGCGGTCTATGACCCTGAGTTGGTGCAGGAGTTAGCCCAGCGGCAGATCCCTTTTGAGGTCTGCCCCGGCTCCAACGTCGCGCTTAAAGTCTTTCCAACGCCCGAGGAGCACGGCCTCCGCGCGCTGTGGGAAGCGGGCTGTGTGATTACCCTGGCGTCCGACGATCCGCCATATTTCCACACATCTTTGGGGGCGGAGTACCGTTTTGCAGTGGATGTGGCTGGACTGTCGGTGCCAGACCTATACACCATTACGCGCAATGCCCTGAACGCGGGCTTTATGGACGACGCGACGCGCGCGGCACTGATGATGCGCGTTGCCGCGTCAGAGGCGGCCTGACAGCCGCTGCCTGAACCGCGCGTTTGCGACCAGTAAGAAAGCGGAGATGCCCTGTGTCTGATTCCCTGACCATCGTTCAACACCCCTTGGTGACCGACAAGCTCAGCCAACTGCGCGACGTCCGCACAGACATGGCCCGTTTCCGCTCGCTCATGCACGATGTCAGCTTCATGCTTGGCTACGAGGCGCTGCGGGATTGGCCCATGGCTACGCGCCCGGTCGAGACCCCGCTGACCACCTTTGACGCCCCTGTCCGCGAGCCGCACCACCTCAATGTCGTTTCCATCTTGCGCGCTGGTAACGGCTTCCTCGATGGCTTGCTGGCGCTGGAGCGGACGGCACGGGTGGGGTTTGTTGGGCTGAAGCGTAACGAAGACACGCTCATGCCCGAGCAATACTATCTGAACCTGCCCAACGTGACCGAAGGCGTTACGCTGGTCTGTGATCCGATGCTGGCGACCGGTGGGTCATCCTCGCATGCGGTTCAGTTGGTCAAGGATCAAGGAGCAACCGACCTCAAGTTCATCTGCCTGCTAGCGTCTCCCGAAGGCGTGGCCAAGTTCAGCGGCGATCATCCAGACGTGCCGATTTTCACGGCATCGCTGGATGAACGCTTGAATGAGAAGGGCTACATCGTGCCGGGTCTGGGTGACGCCGGCGACCGCCTCTACGGGACTTAACCTCAGTCCGCGCCTTCGATCCCGTCGCTGGGCAGTGGGTTTGTGTTGAGCAATTGCAGCGCATCGGCGGCGAGCAACACGGGTTTCAGCTCATTCACAATGTCCGGCAAGGGCGCCATGGCGGCGGCGTCCGAGCCGTTGTCGAGCAGGCGCTGCATGCGAATGGTGTGCGGCTTGTCGAGCCGGCCGGCGACAACCGCCCCGCCCTCGATCGGGTTCATGCTGATTTGCAGCGGTCCTTCAAAGCCTTCGGTGCCTAGCGCTTCCTTGTCCACGCCCTCGGCGTCAAGAGTGTAGAACTGCCGCTCTTCGCTGCCCGGAAAGCTCAGACACAGGTACTTTGGCCCCGCTTCCCACTTGCCGAAACTCAGCGCCAAAGTGCTGTCGTCATCGCCGGTAACTTCGAGCAGGCCGTTGGCGTAAAAGCGGTAGAGTTTGCCGTCATCGCCCGCGAGCATGTTGCCGCCTAGGGCAAAAGACATATCCGCGCCCACGAGCGGCTCAGCGGCAGCAGACAGGGACAGGGCAAGGGCTGAAAAAGTGCCCAGAATCAAAGATCTCATGAGAAAATTCCCTAAAGTATTCTGCGCCAATATAGCAGGACAAAGGGGTCTCCGAAAAGATCGAAGTTCAACTTTATCGCGAGAAAACCGATCTAAATAACTGAATTTCCGGCAGAAAGCCCCGAAAGCCCCAAGTGCTTAGCCAGCGTTGCCCCCATATCGGCAAAGGTCGAAGACGTGCCGAGGTTCACACCCTTGGGCGCGGCTGGACCAAAGAACAGCATCGGGACTTGCTCCCGCGTGTGGTCCGTACCGGGCCAAGTCGGGTCATTCCCGTGGTCTGCGGTCCACAAAACTAGGTCACCGTCCCTAAGATAGGGGTAAAGCTCCGGCAGGCGGCTGTCCCAATGTTCCAGTGCGTCGGCGTAGCCATCAGGGAGGCGGCGATGCCCAAACTTGCTGTCAAAATCGACGAAGTTGGTGAACACCAGATCACCGTCACTCGCCCGTCGCGCGGCATCGAGCGTGCCGTCCCAGAGTGCATCGAGCCCGCTGGCCTTGTTGCTGTGGGTGATGCTTCGGTGAGCAAAGATGTCTTCGATCTTGCCGACCGACCAGACTGCACCACCGTTTTGCACCACGCGGTCGAGCAGGTTGTTCTCCGGTGGTGGCACGGCGAAGTCTTTGCGGTTGCCCGTGCGGCTGAAGTTTTCAGCAGAGGTGCCGACAAAAGGACGCGCGATGACGCGCCCGATGTTGAGCGGGTCGCACAGCGTCCGAGCAGCGGCGCAGACTTCGTAAAGCCGTTGCAAACCAAATGTTTCCTCGTGCGCTGCGATCTGTAGAACCGAGTCCGCGCTGGTGTAGATGATCGGCTTGTCGCTGCGGCAGTGCTCTTCGCCCAGCTCAGCGATAATCGCGGTCCCGCTCGCATGCTTGTCACCCAGAATGCCGGGCAGGGCACAAGCCTCCAGCAGAGCGGCGGTTAAATCAGCGGGAACGCACGGAATGGTGCGCGGGAAGTAGCCCCAGTCGAAGTCTACGGGCGAGCCGCAAATCTCGTAGTGACCGCTTGGTGTGTCCTTGCCACGCGATGTTTCGATGGCGGAGCCGACGACGCCGGTAAAACCACTGTCCGGCCAAGCCAGCCCCGGCGGCACCCGACCTGTCGCGTTCTCACACGCCAGACCCAGCCCCAGACCCGCGAGATGAGGCAGGTGCAGCGGCCTTTTCTGTTGCGCGCACCAGTCAGCGATATGGCCCAGTGTGTCCGAGCCGGTATCAGGCAGGCTCTCCCCGGTGTCGGCGGTTATGTTGAAGAAGTCCTCTGCATCCGGGCCGCCGCCGCAACCGACGCTGTCGCACAGCAGAATAAAGGCGCGCGCCACGATCAGCGGACCACGTCGAGTTCGAGTGGGCGGGGGGAGGGCTCCTCATCAGCAACCTCGATCGAGGCCCGAACCGCTGTTGCAGCGGCTTCAAAATCTGCTTCGTCGGCGGCGTGAACGACGGCCAGAGGACGCCCGTTTGGCGCAACTTCCGCGCCCGGCCCGGCAATGTCGCTCAGGCCGACGGCGTGGTCGATGGGTGCGCCGGGTTGAGTTCGACCGCCACCCAGGCCGATGATGGCAATGCCCAGATCACGGGTCGCGTGCGCGGCTACAAAGCCGCCTCGCTCTGCGTGAACGGGGCGGACGATTGCGGCTTGTGCGAGGTATTTGTCGGGGTTTTCAGCAAAGTCTGCCGGTCCTCCCAATCCCGCCACCATGCGCCCAAACCGCTCCAACGCTGCGCCGCTGTCCAGCGCTTCACGTGCGCGTTCGCGTGCTGTGACCGGGCTGTCGATCAGGCCGCTGTTCACCAGCATTTCACCCACCAGTGCGACGCAAATGGTGATCAGGCGCTCATCAGCGCGAGCCGGGTCGGCCATGGCAGCGACGGACTCGCGGACTTCAACCGCGTTCCCGGCGGCTTGTCCCAACACCCAGTTCATGTTGGTGATCAGTGCGGAGGTTTTGCACCCGGCTGCGTTGGCCACATCAACGATGGAGCGGGCCAGTTTCCGCGCGTCGTCGAGCGTTGCCATGAAGGCGCCATTGCCGACTTTCACGTCCATGACCAGCGACTGAAGGCCCGCTGCGAGCTTTTTCGACAGGATCGACGCGGTGATCAAGTCAATGCTCTCCACCGTGCCCGTGATGTCCCGGACGCCGTAGATGATCCGGTCAGCAGGCGCGAGGTTGGCCGTCTGCCCAATGATGGCGACGCCGTTTGCCTTGACGACTTGGCGGAAGGTCGCGTTGTCCGGGGCGATGCTGTAACCGGGAATGGACTCGAACTTATCGACGGTGCCGCCCGTATGGCCCAGTCCGCGCCCGGCAATCATTGGGATGACCAGGCCGCAGGCCGCCGCCATAGGCCCCAGCAGCAGGGAGACTTTGTCACCTACGCCGCCGGTCGAATGCTTGTCTGCCACGGGGCCGGGGAGGTCGAGATCGTCCCAGTTCAACCGCTCGCCGCTGTCGCGCATGGCAAGGGTCAGCGCTCGGCGCTCTTCGACGGTCATTTTCTGAAAAATCGTCGCCATGGCAAAGGCGGAGACTTGCTCCCGCGCCACGGTTTCATTCGTTACACCTTCGATAAAGGCGGTGATTTCGGCGTCAGACAGCTCCTTGCCGTCACGCTTTCTGATGATGGTTTCCTGCGGGATATAGGCCACGGACGGGCTCCCTAGCTGTGCAGTTGGTCCGCGCCGAAGACGTGGGGGTAAAGGTCGGCAAAGGTCAGCGTCTTGAGGATTCCACGCTCGGGATGGGCGAGGTGGACGGGGACGCTGGCCGTGTCATCAATAAACTCCAACAGGCGCTGGCGGCAGAGGCCGCAGGGCATGCAGGGGCCTTCGGAGTTGCCGATGACCAGCAACTCTCGCACCTTGCGCCCGCCCGCCACGATCATGTGAGAGATGGCGGAGGGCTCGGCGCACCAGCCCGAAGGGTAGGCGGCGTTCTCGATGTTGCAACCGGCGTGGATGGCCCCGGTGTCGTCCCGGATGGCGGCGCCCACAAAGAAGTTGGAATAGGGCGCGTGCGCCCTGGCCTGCGCGGCTTTTGCGGCTTCGAAGAGGTCTTGGGACACTATTCGCGCTCCTTAACATAGGGCCGACCGACGGCTTTGGGCGCGCGTGCCGTGCCGACAAAACCAGCGAGGACGACGACCACGAGGATGTAGGGCAAGGCCTCGAAGAACTGGCTGGGGATCTGGGTCAGGATGCCTTCGGATGCGCCGTCCAAACGGTCTTTCACCGCGAACAGGAAGCCGAAGAGCAGACAGCCCAGCATCGCCTGGAACGGGCGCCACTTGCCGAAGATCACCGCTGCCAGCGCCAGATAGCCCATGTCGGCAGACATGCCCGGCGTAAAGCTGGCGATGTTGGAGGTCGAGAGATACGCACCACCGATGCCACAGAGCGCCCCGGCAATGGTCACGGCGGCGTAGCGGTAAGCGGTCACGCTCGCCCCGGCGGTGTCAATCGCTTGAGGCTCCTCACCCACAAAGCGGAGGCGCAGGCCAAAGCGGGTCTGCATCAGCACAAACCACGTCCCGATGACCGCAATAAAGGCCAGCACAATCAGCCAACCGTGCAGCGACAGGATGTTCACCAGGACCCCGTTGTCCGCCAGACCAGGCGCGATATCGAGCCAGACTTGCTTGGGGATCAGCCCCTGCAACCGCTCCCAGCCCGTCGAGTCTGGCCCGCCGAGGTTGGGTGTGTCGCCGCCCTTAGCGAACAGGGCGTGGCCGACGGTCTTGGTCAGACCCACGGCGAGAAAGTTGATGGCAAGGCCAGAGATCACGTGATCCCCACGGAAGGTAATGGTCGCCAATCCATGCAGCCAACCAAAGACGATGCAGGCCCCCATCGCTGCCAGCATCCCTGCGAGGCCGAAGCCGACGTAGTGCGCGACTGTGGCGCTGACGAACGCGCCGATGAGCAGCTTGCCTTCCAAACCGATGTCAACGATCCCTGCGCGCTCGGAAAAGACCCCGGCCATCGCAGCAAAGATCAGGATCGGGGTAAAGCGCAGGGTAGACTGTGCCAGCGAGAGGAGAAGTTCGAGGAAATCCATCAGGCGCGCTCCTCACCGATCTCTTCTTTGACGAAACCCCAGCCGCCCAGAACGCGGTTGGCAAACCACTGCACGGCCCAAACAACCATGAGGTACAGCGCTCCGGTGAACAGCACGACCAGACCCTGAAGCGCAACTACGATTTCTTTGTCGATGTCGAGCTTGGGCCGGATGAACTGGCCCTTGAGCTGGATCACTTCACCCCACTGGAACAGCGAGCCAAACAGCAGCGCGGCGAGGATGATGCCAAAGGGATGGTTCCGCCCCATGAGAGCAACCGCGATGCCGACGAAGCCCAGACCAACCAGCCCGGTTTCCCGCAGCACGTGCTCCGAGTCAGAGCCGTTGCCCAGAATGATGTTCGTCGTCGCCAGCCCCGCCAGTGCGCCGGAGATGCACACCGTCATCACCATGGTCCGCGGGACGTTCACCCCGCCGTAGCGCGCGGCGGTCTGGTTGAAGCCGATTGCGCGGATGGCATAGCCCCACTTGGTCCGCCAGACGAAGAACCAGAAACCCACTGCAAGCAGCAGAGCAAAGAGGAAGGAGACGTTTGCCGCGCTGTTTTTCATGGAGCGCGCCAGTGCACGTTGGGCCCAGAACTCGGCATGCTCCGCCTTGATGTCTTTGACCTTCAGCCCGGCGTCCTTGAGTTCCTGATACTTGGCTTCGAGCCCAACCAACTGGATCTGGTAGAAATCGCCTAATTTCCACAGCCACCAGTTCTCCGGGAACAGGGGAGATTTCGGATCGCCTGGCGTTTCCGGGTTTTGGAACCAGCCGGTGAGCAGGAACAGCACCAGCGAAAAGGCAATGGCGTTGAACATGATGGTCGTGATCACAAGGTGGGAACCGCGATAGGCTTGCAAGTACCCCGGTATCGCCGCCCAAGCAGCGCCGCCCAGTGCGGCGAAGAGGAATAGGATCGGTACGGCCAGAAAGCCTGGCAGCAAAAGCCCGACCCCGCCGGTAAAGTGCCCCATCATGAGCAGGGCTATGCCGGTCATGGCCATTCCGCCCGCCAGACCCTGACCTTCGCCGCCAATGTTAAACAGCCCAGCATGAAAGGCCAGAGCAACGGCCATGCCGGTAAACATCAGCGTGGTCGCGTAGTAGATCGACTGCCCGATGCCCACGGGGCTCAGCAGAACGTCAGTGATGTAGAGCTGGACAGCCTGCACTGGATTTTGGCCGATCATGACGATGAGTAAGCCCGCCACAGCAAAGGCAAGAATCAACTGCAACAGCGGCACAACACCGTAGTTGATCGCGGGATGAAGTTCGCGTGACTGGCTCATGCTGCCATCCCTTCACTGGTTACGCGTTCGAACTCACCGGCCATGAGCAGGCCCAGACTGCGCTCGTCGGTCTCGGCGGTGACGTGATCAGGGGAGCAGAAGCCGTCAAACATGGCGACCACGCGGTCGGACAAGCTCAGCACTTCTTCGAGTTCCACGCTGACCAACAGGATTGCTGCCCCGGCGTCTCGCATGGCGATGATTTGCTTGTGAATGAACTCAATCGCACCGATGTCCACCCCGCGTGTCGGCTGGCCGACCAGCAGCACGTCCGGTGCTTTATCGATTTCGCGGGCGAGGACGATTTTCTGCTGGTTACCGCCGGAGAACTTCGCCGTTGCGAGCAACGGGTTCGGCGGGCGGACGTCGAATTTAGTCATCAGGTCGCCCATGGACTGCTTGATAAAGCCAGTCTTCATCGCCCCGCCATTGCAGTAAAGCGCGGTCGCTTGGAAGCCCAGAATCCCCGACTCCCATGCCGGAAACGCGGTCACAAGGCCCATGTGCTGGCGGTCTTCGGGGACGTGCCCGATGGACTGCCCACGCACCTGATCAGGTGTTTTGGCCAACGGTTCGCCGTGAATGGTGACGGTGCCTGCGGAGGGCAGGTGCATGCCGGAGAGGACTTCGAGCAAGTAGGCTTGCCCGTTGCCCGAAACCCCGGCGACCCCAAGGATTTCGCCGGAGCGCACGTCAAAAGAAACGTTGGAAAGTCGCTGAATTCCCCGCTCATCGACATAATCCAGCCCCTTGATCGACAGCGCCACTTCTTTGGGTTGGGCCGGAGCCTTATCGACTTCGAGCAGCACTTTCCGGCCAACCATCAACTCGGCGAGCTCCTCGGGTGAGGTCTGCGCGGTCTCGCGATGGCCCACCATTTCCCCGCGCCGGATCACGGAAACGCGGTCTGTCACGTCCATGATCTCGTGCAGTTTGTGCGTGATCAGCAGAATGGTCGTCCCCTGCTCCTTGAGCGAACGCAAGATATCGAACAGTGCATCGGCCTCTTGCGGAGTCAGCACCCCGGTAGGCTCATCAAGGATCAGGACTTTAGCGCCACGGTACAGGGCTTTGAGGATCTCGACACGCTGCTGCACGCCCACGGGCAGGGTGCCGATCAAGGCGTCTGGATCAACGCTCAAACCATAGCGTTCGGAAAGCTGCAGCAGGGACTCGCGCGCCTTGTTCATCGCACCGCCCAGCATGAAGCCGCCTTCCGCGCCCAGAATGATGTTTTCCAGCACCGTGAAGGGTTCACCGAGCATGAAGTGCTGGTGCACCATTCCGATCCCGGCTTCGATGGCTTTCTGAGAAGAGTTGAATTCCAGCGGACTACCGAAGACGTTAATCGATCCTTCGTCGGGGACGTAGAAGCCGTACAGAATGGACATCAGCGTGGATTTCCCCGCGCCATTCTCCCCCACAATCCCGTGGATCGTCCCGGCTTCAACGGCCAGATCAATGTCTTTGTTAGCCTGAACAGGTCCGAAAGACTTCGAGATGCTGTTCAGTTCAATTGCATAGTTTGTCATGCGTCTATTTAGCTCAAAAAAACGTACGCGGGGTAGGGGATAACCCACCCAAGTTGCGCACCGGGTAATTTTGCAGTGGCCAGACAGGTGCAGGGCCGAATGGCCTTTGTGCTAGGCATCCAAACCGGTCCTTGGTTGGGCCACCGTTTTTCGAGCGGAATTCGACACGAAAACAGAAGAAAACGCGACACCCAACTGAGGCTTTAGCCGGAAATTCTGGGACTAAAGCCGGCGAAGGTGTGGATTCGAGGGATTTCGGTCGGACTGCTGCGACTTTGGCGCAAAGAAAATGCCGCTGCCCGAGTGGAGCAGCGGCATTTAAACGGAAGTGCCAAAGTAAGAGCCTGCCGCGAGAAGCAGCAGGCCCGAACGGTCTTTGGCTTAGTTCACGCAAGAACCTTCGAAGGAGAAGCCTTCGTCGGTGAAGTTCTGCACGACCAGGTCGCCAGCGATGATCGCGGCTTCGAAGCCAGCGAGCGAGGACATCATGTCTGCGGAAACCAGATCAGCGTTGTACTCGTCCATTGCTGCGCCAACGCCAGCCTCAGCGAGGCCAAGGTCGAATACGCCCGGCTCGAACTCTTCGTTCATTGCGGTCATGAACGTGTCGAAGACAGCGTTATCAACGCGCTTAACCATCGAAGACAGCATCACGCCCGGGTGCAGGTAGTTCTGGTTTGCGTCTACACCGATGGCGTACTGACCGGAGTCAGCCGCTGCCTGGTATACGCCAACGCCGGTACCACCAGCAGCCGCGAAGACAACGTCAGAGCCTTGGTCAAACTGAGCACGCGCCAGTTCCGCACCGCGGGTTGGGTTGCCCCAAGCAGCTGGCGTGGTGCCGGTCATGTTCACGATGACAGTCGCATCCGGGTTCACAGCGCGGACGCCCTGCTCGTAACCACAGGCGAAGCGACGGATCAGTGGAATGTCCATACCGCCGACGAAGGAAACCACACCGGACTCAGACGCCATTGCCGCCAGAGCGCCAACGAGGAACGAACCTTCGTGCTCTTTGTAGGTGTACTGGCGCAGGTTGTCCCCGCCGAGCCAGCCCACGTCAACGATACCAAAGTTGGTGTCTGGGAATTCTGCAGCCACGACAGCCATAGCGTCAGCCTGTGCAAAGCCCATTACGACAATTGGGTTTGCGCCAAGCTCAGCCATCTGACGCAGAGCGCCTTCACGCTGAGACGGGTCGGTGATTTCGAACTCAAGGTATTCAACGCCGGTTTCTGCTTTGAAACGCTCAGCGCCGTTGTAAGCGCTCTCGTTGAATGATTTGTCGAACTTACCGCCCATATCGAAGATTACAGCAGGCATAAAGTCGGCTGCTGCAGTGCCGGCAACAGTCATTGCTGCTACGGCCATCGCCAAAATACGTTTCACGGATCTATCCCTCAAAGGTGTTGAGACAATTGTTTTTTCTGCTCGGCATGATCATTTACTGCCTGCCGATGCCCTATGTGTACCATGATCGGCGGGGAAAAACAGGCTGATGCACGCCTTTTGGAAACACCGTGACTGCGATTGGCTGGCAAGTTATCCCCTGATTTAAAGCTAAAGGTTGAATATCCATGGCAAACCGACCCTCGATTTCAGACATTCAGGCGGAGCTGATCGACGACTTTTCCTTCTTCGACGACTGGATGGACCGCTACCGCTACATCATCCAGATGGGCGACGCGCTCCCGATGCTGACGGATGAGGAGATGGTGGAAGATCATCTGCTGAAGGGCTGCCAAAGTCAGGTTTGGCTGCTGCGATCCAGCGATGATTCTGGGCGAATACACCTACGGGGAACCTCTGACGCAGCGATTGTGCGGGGATTGGTCGCACTCATGCTCAAGGTCTACGACGGCCAACCGGCACAGGATATCGTGGACCATCCGCCGCACTTTATCGGGGAAATCGGTCTCGATGATCACCTCAGCCCAACCCGCAAAAATGGGCTCGCCTCTATGGTTTCGGCCATTCAGGAAGCGGCGCGGGAGGAGTTGTAGGTAAAAATTAGAAAAGCGCTTGGCGTTTTTCGCGCTTCTGCTCAGAGCCAAGGCGTTTTAGAAGGCTCCCAGTATTCACATCCAAACCTCCGAGACTGTCCATGACTTCGATCACAAGCGCCACCGATTCTGGCTTCGATGCCCGCCGCAGTAACATGGTGGAATCTCAGATCCGCGCCAACAAAGTCACCGATGAAGCCGTTATCGACGCCATCGAGGCTGTCGCGCGGGAGCACTTTGTGCCCGAGGATTTGCGCGGCATTGCCTACGTTGACGACGACATTGCGCTCGACGGCGGTCGCTGCGTCATGGAACCGCGGGTACTGGCCCGGATGATTCAGGCTCTGCAGCCAGACCAGAATGCACACGCTTTGGTCGTCGGTGCAGGTTCGGGCTACGCAACGGCTGTTTTGGCGCGTGTTGCCCAGACGGTAGTGGCAGAGGAAAGCATCGATGCACTGGCCACAGCAGCGGGAACAGTGATCGAAGAAATGGGTATCACCAACGTGGTGATCGAGCAGGGTGCGCTGATGAATGCAGCGGCTGAGCATGGACCGTTTGACGTCATTCTGTTCGGTGGTTCGGTTGCGCAAGTCCCGGCCAATTTGGTCGACTTCCTAGAAGACGGTGGCCGCGCTATCGCAGTTGTTGCGTCTCAAACTGAGGGCTTCGGCGCTGCGACTCTGTTTACGAAATTCGGCGGCCATCTGGGCGAAGTTTCGGTCTTCGACGCCGCCATTCCGGCCTTGCCTGAGTTCAACGTCCCAAAGAGCTTCAGCTTCTAAACCAACGATCGAACCCGCACGACAAATTCGCAATTAAATTGCGTGTTTTTTGAGGGTTTTCCTTCTCTTCCTGCAATTTCCCCGCTATATACGTCGCATAATAAAAAGCAAAATGCTGGGGACCGAGCGATGGTGCGACTTGCACCCATGCTGCGACGTGCGTGCGCGGCGAGCGTGATACTTGTTGGAATGATTGCAGTGACCTCGCGGGCCGCTCAGGCGGATACGCTCCAGCAGGCATTGGCTAAGCTATACACCGATAGCCCAGACCTCATGGCCGCTCGATACGTCGCCGAAACCACCAACGAAGTCTTCAATCAGGTGGCAGCAAACGCACTACCGCAGGTATCGACGTCTTGGAATGCCAACTACGGCCGGACGTACACCGAAATCCTCCGCGATCAGGGCGACTTTACCATCGATGGCGGATTACAAGCTGGCGTGTCGCTGACCCAGACCATTTCGCCCGTGCTCTCGGGCGGGGTCACGCAGACCCGGAAGTCGGTCGAGGCAGGGTGGGTCAACTACGACCAGAGCGAACAGCAAATTATTCTCAGCGGCATTCGCGCTTATCTGGGTGTGATCCAGGCGCAATCGGCGATTTCGCTGCAGGCGGGTAACATCACTTTGCTCGAAAGCCAGCTCAATGCCGCGCAGTCGCGCTATGACGCTGGCACCGGAACGCGCACAGATGTTGCGCAAGTGAGCGCCTCGCTCGCCGATGCTCAAGCGGGTGTACAGCAGGCGCGCGGTAACCTCGCCATTGCCCAGGCAACGTACGCGCAGGTCTTTGGCTCGCGTCCGCAAAGCCTCATCTTCCCGCCGCTGCCAGCCGGGTTGCCCCGGACCCTGAACGAGGCCCGGGCCGCAGCGATGAAGGGCAATCCGTCCATCAAAGCCGCTTTGGTCGCGCTGCAGGAAGCCGAAGCGAAGAAAAAGGTAACGGAGGCTGAACTCAAGCCGACCTACCGCATCGGTCTAGACGCCACGCGAAGCCAGAACGTCATTGACGGCGGCGGCGCGACGAGTTTCTCGTCATCCATCGGCGTGAGCCTTCCGCTTTACGGTGGCCGCCAGATTTCCAAATCGAAGATCCGCCAAGACGAAATCGCCGTGCATCGCCTGCGCCAGCAACTGGCTTCCGCACAGGCCTTGGTCGAGCAAGAAGTCGTACAGGCTTGGAACCAATTCCAGACAGCACAGGCCGTCGGTGCCGCCCGAGCGGCGCAAATTCAGGCCGCTGAGCTGTCCCTGCGCGGCTCCGAAGCAGAAGTTGGCGCCGGGACAAAGACCAACAACGATGTCATTGCATCGCAGCAATCCCTGACATCCGCCCAAGTCTCAGCCAACAATGCCCGAGTCGATGTGGTTCAAGGCGCATATAATTTGGTTGCAGCCATGGGACGGCTCTCGGCGCGCGATTTGGCCCTGCCAGTGCGCTATTATGAGCCGGAACGCGAGTTTGAGAATCGCAGAATCGAGAATTTGGCGACTCTTCTTTACGACCGCTAGGAAGCGCTTCATCTCCTGAAGTCGATTCGTTACCCTTTGACGGGTGACGCATAGGTTCATGAGTGAGGAACAGCGTGGACAAGGAAGCCGCTCGGCACGCTCTGACAATGGATCAGGTTCTGATGTCGGTGAAGAAGACCTTCGCCGATGAGCCGACCCCTGCGCGTGTGCTTGCGACCAAGCGCAAGTCCGGCACCATGCCGCTGCCCGACAGCGTCCGTGCGCAGCAACGCCGGCTAAAGACCATCCAGACCCGTCGCCGCGAACTGCCCGACCCGCCCGCCGCCCTGCTGGCACGTGGCGGGCAGGGGAGCCGCCCGCCTTTGCCTGAAGTGGTGCTGCGCCGCCGGGTGCAGGCTGAGGTGCCGGGATCGGTTGAGGTTAACGCCGTTCGGGAACGCGCCGCGACAGCGGCTGCCCGCGCCCGAGCGCACGTCGCTGGACAATCGGGGTCCGAAGCCGTTGTGCCGGTGCTTGCCAAATCCCGCATTGAACCTGCTGCGCGGTGGGGGAACCGCCGCGCGCGTCAGGCTCAAGCCGTCACCGCTGGGCAAACCGTCTTTGGACCTATGCCGGAGACGATCCCGGCGGACGCAGACTGGGATTCGCTGAAGTCCGGCTTGCGGATGGTGCTCGATGAATGGGTCGAGCGGCAGAAGGCCGGCTCAACCGACGGCTCCTGAACCACCCGAGCTTCGCAGCTCTCCTACCTCGTTTACGAGGTTGAATCCGGCGCCTCTTCGTGGTGGCTTGAGCCGGTTATTTCCTCGCTGTTTCAAGACTGAAGATCATGCTCGATAAAACCTTCGACTCCGCCGCCGCTGAAGCCAAGTATCGCGAGGCGTGGGAGCGTTCCGGCGCCTTTGCTGCTGACCCGTCGTCAGGGAAGGAGCCCTATGCGATCATGATGCCGCCGCCGAACGTGACGGGTACGCTGCACATGGGCCACGGTTTGACCTTCACCTTGCAGGACGTGCTCGTCCGCTATCACCGCATGCGCCAGAGCGACACGCTGCATCAGCCCGGCACGGACCACGCCGGGATTGCCGTGCAGGCAATCATCGATCGCAAGCTCGACGCCGAGGGACTGACCAAGCAAGACATTGGCCGGGAAGAGTTCCTCCGCCGCGCGTGGGAGTGGAAAGAAGAATCCGGCAATACCATCACCAAGCAGCTCCGCTACCTCGGCGCAACGCCGGACTGGGACCGTGAGCGCTTTACCATGGATGAAGGGCTGAGCCAGGCGGTCAAGACCACCTTTGTCCAGCTTTACCGCGAAGGCCTGATCTACAAGGACAAGCGGCTGGTGAACTGGGACACCAAGCTCAAGACCGCCGTTTCTGACCTTGAAGTCGAGCAAAAAGAAATCGACGGCCACCTCTGGCACTTCCGCTACCCCATCGACGGTGAAGACGGGCGGTTTATCACCGTGGCTACGACGCGGCCGGAGACCATGCTGGGCGATACCGGCGTGGCCGTGAACCCGAGCGACGAGCGCTACACCGACTTGATCGGCAAGAACGTCAAACTGCCGCTGGTTGGCCGGTTGATCCCGATCGTGGGGGATGACTATGCCGACCCCGAAACGGGCTCTGGCGCAGTCAAGATTACCCCGGCGCACGACTTCAACGACTTTGAAGTCGGCAAGCGCAACGATCTGGAAATGATCAACATCCTGAACGCGGATGGCACGCTGAACGACGCCGTTCCGGCGGCCTATCAGGGGCAGGACCGGTTTGCGGCGCGGAAGCAGGTTGTTGCCGACCTCGACGCGCTGGGTCTGCTCGAGAAGATCGACGATCACTGCCACATGGTCCCACACGGCGACCGCTCTGGCACTGTGATTGAGCCTTGGCTGACCGACCAGTGGTACGCCAATGCGCAAAAGCTGGCAGAGCCTGCGATTGAAGCCGTCGAGACGGGACGGACCAAGTTCGTGCCGGAGTCCTTCGCCGACAACTACTTCCACTGGATGCGCAACATCCAACCGTGGTGTATTTCCCGCCAGCTGTGGTGGGGCCATCAGATTCCTGCGTGGTATGGGCCGGATGGTGCCGTCTTCGTTGCGGAAAGCGCCGAAGAAGCACAGGCCGAGGCCGACGCCCACTACGGCAGCGCGACCGCACTTGTGCAGGACGATGACGTCCTCGACACGTGGTTCAGCTCTGCGCTGTGGCCGTTTTCCACGCTCGGTTGGCCGGAAAAGACACCTGAGCTGGACAAATACTATCCCGGCAATGTGCTTGTGACTGGCTGGGACATCATCTTTTTCTGGGTGGCCCGGATGATGATGATGGGCATCCACTTCATGGGTGATGTTCCCTTCCGCACCGTCTACATCCACACTTTGGTGCGTGACCAGTACGGACAGAAAATGTCCAAGTCCAAGGGCAACGTCATCGACCCTCTGGACCTGATCGAGAAATACGGCGCGGACGCTCTGCGCTTTACCATGACCGCGCTGGCCGCGCCGGGCCGAGACATCAAGCTCGCCGAAAGCCGTGTTGAGGGCTACCGCAACTTCACCACCAAACTGTGGAACGCTGTGCGGTTTGCGGAGATGAACGAAGCAAAAATCGCCGACGGTTTTGACCCCGCGACCGTGACCCACGTGCTCAACACCTGGATCGTAAGCCGTGTGAACGAGACCGTCGCCGCTATGGATACGGCGCTGGACGGCTACCGCTACGATGGCGCGGCTTCTGCGCTTTACCAGTTCATCTGGCACGAGTTCTGTGACTGGTACATCGAGCTGTCCAAGCCGATGCTCTACGACACCGAAAACACCGCCATGCTGACCGAAACGCGCTCGACCATGGCATGGGCGCTGGACCGGCTGGTCCACCTTGCGCATCCGATTATGCCTTTCGTCAGCGAAGCGCTGTTCGAGCAATTCGTGGCAGAGGCCGCCAATAAGCCCGGCGCGCGCCTGATCACGGCGCCGTGGCCACATACGATAGAAGTGCCGGAGAGCACCGGGACCGCTGTCGCAGAGATCGATTGGCTTATCGGGGCGATTTCCGCTGTCCGCACGGCGCGGGCTGAGTTGAACATCCCGGCGGGTGCAAAGGTTGCTGTGCAGGTGAGCGGCGGCAACGAGACCACGCTCGACCGTGTAAACCGGCACCGCGACCAACTGATGAAGCTGGCACGGTTGGAGAGCATCGAACCGCTGGCCGGCGATTTGCCTAAGGGCGCGGCGCAGGTCGTGGTCGAAGAGGCAACCTTTGTCATTCCGCTGGAAGGCCTCCTCGATGTCTCCGCCGAGATCGACCGCTTGGGCAAGGAAATGGCCAAGCACGACGGCACTATCGCCAAGCTCAACGGCATGCTGAGCAACGAGAACTTCGTCGCCCGCGCGCCGGAAGAGGTCATTGCAAAGAACAAGGCCCTTCTCGCCGATGCTGAGCAGGCGAAGGCCGGGGTTCAGGCGGCGTTGGATCGGCTCAAAGCGCTGGGCTAAGCCTGCTTACTTGTGATCGCCGGCCCAGATTTCGATATCCCGGGCCTGCAGCTTTTCCGTGATCGCGGCCAGCGCGGCGTCGAGCTTTGAAATGTCTGAGCCGCGCAGCACGATCGAGGTGCCAGACGCGCCGGGTTTGAAGTAGGGGTAAGAACCCACGTCAACGCCGGGGAAGGCGTCCTGCACCTCGCCCATTTCTGTTGCAATCACCGACTCTCCGATCAACACGGTAATCGTCCGGCTCTCGACCACGGCGCCACCTTGCAGCGATGGAAGGAGCATATCGACCATAGCCTGCATGATCTTGGGCACACCGGCGAGGACGTGGACGTTTTTGATGCGAAAGCCCGGCGCGGAAGAGACTGGATTGTCCAGCAGGTCCGCCCCCCGAGGCACCCGCGCCATCTTGCGCCGTGCTTGGTTGAACTCGCCCTTGGCGTAATGGCGCTCGAGGATGCGGACCGCTTCGGGGTGCTCGAAGGTTTCCGTGCCAAAGGCTTTGGCGATGGCATCAGCGGTGATGTCGTCGTGAGTCGGGCCGATCCCGCCAGAAGTGAAGACGTAATCAACCTGTGCGGACAAGGTGAGCACGGTGTCGATGATGGTTTGTTCGACGTCCGGGATCACCCGCGCCTCAACCACTTGCACGCCGATTTCCCCCAAACGCTGGGCCAGAAAGCTGAGGTTGGCATCCTGCGTGCGGCCGCTGAGGATTTCGTTACCAATTATGATGAATGCTGCGGTGACGCGGGTGTCCTGGGGCACGGTCGGGATCCTTTGCTGGTTCACCGATTGAATTAGATCAGAAGTCCACGCAGGACAGCCCGATCCGCTGTTCGGCTGCATGGCGCTTTTAACGTTTGGCGGGCCATGCGATACAGAAACACCAATAGCTGCGCACGAAGTGCACGCGCCCCTTCAGGGGTGTTCTAATGGCGGTTGTAACGGGGTAGAAACAGGCCATGACCGAGCCCACTTTGAAAATCGCCTTCACGGCCTCCAACGCCCCTGTGGCCCAGCAGGCGATGGAAGAGCTGCGCTCGATTTATCCTTACGTGAACCCCCGCGAGGCGGACGTCATTGTCGCGCTGGGCGGGGATGGGCACATGCTCGATGTTTTGCGCGAGTTTGGCCAGCTTGCACCGGTTTACGGCATGAATCGCGGTACGGTTGGCTTCCTGATGAACAACTTCGAGCCAGACAACCTGATCGAGCGGCTGGGCGCAGCGCGGCGGGTCAAGGTCTGGCCGATCAACATGATCGGCAAGGACGCCAACGGCCAAAGCTTCCGCGCGCAGGCCTTCAACGAAGTCTCCCTGCTGCGACAGACCCGGCAGGCTGCAAAAATCAAGATCATGATCGATGGTATTGAGCGCCTGGACGAGCTGGTGTGCGACGGGGTGCTGGTGAGCACGCCAGCGGGCAGCACGGCCTATAACCTCTCCGCCCACGGCCCGATCATCCCCCTACGCTCGCGCCTGCTGGCGCTGACCCCGATCTCTGCCTTCCGCCCCCGGCGCTGGCGTGGAGCGTTGCTGCACGACGAGACTGTGGTGCGGATGGAGGTTAAGTCGCCCGACCGTCGCCCCGTTTCTGCAACGGCCGACAGCACTGAATTCCGCGATATCGCGTGGGTACAAGTCACCACCGACAAGGGCCACGGCGTCACACTGATGTTCGACGAAGGCCAGCACCTCGACGAGCGGATCATTCGCGAACAATTCCAAGGTTAAAACGCCCCATGTTTACAATTGCCGGTGAATCCCTCATCGACTTTATCCAGCAGCCTGCCGTGAAAACCGAGACCGGCTACCCGGTCTACGAGGCCTTTCCCGGTGGTGGGCCCTACAACATTGCGCGGGCCTTGGGTCGGCTGGGGGAGGATGGTGGGTTCCTCTGTCCGTTTAGCGCAGACACGCTCGGCAGCCTGTTGCTGGACACGCTCAAGGCCGACGGTATTCGGGAGCTGATGCCTGAAACGGTAAGCGCGCCGACGTCGATGGCCGTTGTCAGCTTCACTGCCGATGGTCAACCGGCCTACCAGTTCTACCGTGAAGGCACGGCGGACCGGGTCGATCAACTCACCGCAGATCAGCTGCTGGCCTGTGTGCCGGACGACTGCCGCACGTTGCACCTTGGTAGCCTCGCCACGGCAGTGGAGGCGGATGCCAAGATCTGGGCTCAGGTGGTTGACGGTTTGGTCGCGCGGGGCGTTCTGATCTCGCTCGACCCCAATGTCCGCCCGTCCTTCATCAAGGATATGGACCGTTACCGCGGGTGGATGGAGGCGCTGTTCGCGAAGGTGTCCGTGCTGAAAATCTCCGATGAGGATCTTGAAATCCTGTATCCGGGGCAGTCTTGGGAGGCCTCTGCCGCTGACATTCGCGCGCGGTTTGACCTGCCGCTGTTTATTGTGACCCGCGGGGGAGACGGAGCGCGGCTGTGGTCGAGAGCCACGCAGGTCGATGTCCCGGTTTTCACCCCACCACAGTTTGGGGACACCGTGGGTGCAGGCGATTCCTTCATGGCCGGCACATTGGCGCGACTGCGGGAGACCGAAGCACTCGACGCCAAGGCGCTCGCGCAGCTGAACGCAGCGGCACTGACCGATGTAGGCCAGTTTGCAGCGACGGTCGCGGGCCTGAACGTGGCGCACAAGGGCTGCAATCCACCGACCCGTGCGGCGGTGGAAGCCGCTCTGGCGGCCTAAGCCGTTGATGAAGCGCGCCCATGGTCCGGTTTGGGTGATCTACCGCGGGTTTGTGGTTCTGCTGTCCATCCTGCCGCTGCCTCTTGCGCGGCTGCTGATGGCGGGCGTGTTTCGTCTGTTGGGGCCCTTTATCTCTGGTGCGAATGAGCGGATGGAACGCTCGCTCAAGGTTGCTTTTCCTTTTCGTGATCGCGAATGGCGCAAGGCTAGGCGCTACCGCACATGGTCCAATCTGGGCCGCTCCGTTGCTGAGTCGGTCAAGACGCGCGCAGTTCAACGGTCGCTCGATACGGCGGTCAGCGCTCGGATAGAGCCGGAGCTGAGCGCCATGAGGGACGATCCCCGTGGTTGGCTGTTGCTGCTTGGGCATCTGGGGGCATGGGAAGTGGTGATCCAGCTTGCCCCGCGTTTTGGCCGTCCGGTGATGGGCATCTTTCGCCCGCTGGCCAACCCCCTGATCGAACGCGATCTGCAGAAAAGCCGAGCCTTAGCCGGGGTGGAGATGGTGTCCACCGAAGATCCCTTGCTGGTCCGCCGTGCACTCCGCCATTTGCGCGCGGGCGGGATGCTGGCCTTGTTCGTTGATCAGCGTTGGGGAGAGGGCGAGGCGCTGGAGCTGTTTGAACAGCCGGCGCTGTGCACGCTGTCGCCCGGCTTGTTCCAGATGATGGGTGAAGCGCGGGTCTCGACGCTGCTGTGTCGGCGGATCGGATCGGATCGCTGTGAAGTCGTGCTCGAAAGCCTGCCGTTCAAGACCAGCGATGAGGGCGACGACTGGCGCGAGCGCGGGCGGTCCATCATGCGCTCGTACAATCGGCGGCTGGAAGACTTCGTGAAGGTCTACCCGGACGACTGGTACTGGATGCAGGACCGCTGGAAGCCCTGAGCAGGGAGCGGGCTAGTGCCTGAACTCGGGTTCTTCAACGTCCAGAATGGCTTTGATTTCATCCAGATGGGCCTGACGCAGATCGAAGCTGTAAGACTCCCACTGCTGCGCCGTGGTCTCGGCAACATCGTCGCTCAGCACACGAAGCTTTTGCCCCGAGGCATAGGCCGTCATCAGGGTCTCTGCCGCCCGTTCAAGGTAGTAGAAATCATCAAATGCATCCGCCACACGCGGTCCCACGGTCATCGCTCCGTGCGCGCCCATGAGCATTACCGATCGGTTCCCCAGTTGGGCGCTCAACCGTTCCGCTTCATCCCCCAGCCCCATGCCGCCAAAGCCGAGATCATAGGAGATGCGGTTGTGGAAGCGAGCCGTATTCTGGTCGATTGCCAGCATGGTTGGATCGTCGAGGGTAGACAGCGCAGTGATGTACTTGGGATGCAAGTGGATGACGCAGCGGGCCTGCGGGTTGTTGCGGTGCATGGCACCGTGGATGGCTGCTGCCGTCGGGTCAGGGCCACCGGTCTGTGCGTCGTCCAGCGGTTGGTCGAGGTCCACAATCACCAGATCAGAGGCCTTTACCCGCGAAAAGTGGATCCCGGCGGGATTGACGAGAAACTGCGTGCCAGACTCGTTGATGGCAAAGCTGAAGTGGTTGGACACGGCTTCGTGCATGTTCAGCCGCGCCGACCAGCGAAAAGCCGCCGCGAGGTCTTCGCGGGCGGTCTGGATTTCGGCGTCTGTCATCATGGTCATGGTGCGTACAAGCTCCCTCGGCAGCGGGCGATCAGGTGATCACAGCGTGCAACAGCGCGTCCCGCACGGCTTTAATCTTTGCGTCATTGTTATCCAACCATCGCAGCGCACTGTCGTGCAACCGTGTCAGGTTCCGGGGGCGGTGGTCGTCCAGACCAGCGGTCGGACGCAACCCACGGGGTAGGGAGCGCCAGTCCACTTCCAGCCGGTGCAGGTGAACGTCGGGCAGGTCGTCTCTGACGAAAGCATGGGTTTGCTGTGAGAGCGCCTGCACGTGGATGTCGAAGGCTGGCTTGAGCCACGAGATTCCGCCCCACTGCTGGGCCGGGCCGGGCTTAACGGTGATCGGTTCGTCGCCCGGTCCCACGCTGACCAGCTCGATCCGACACCCGCGCCCAAAGCGGCGGCGGGCTTCGGTGATGGCCTGCAGGATCGGTGCATTGGCGTAGACCCCACCATCCACGCCCCAGAGCGTCTTTCCTTTGGCTGAGGTAATCTTGGCTGGCGGAAAGAAAGCCGGTGCTGCGGTCGTGGCGCGCGCGACATCGGTCAGCCGGAAGTCGTCATCGAGGTCTTCGTTGATCGACCCGAATAGCTTCAGCCGTCCTTCCTCGATCAGGTAGCTGGTAACGATCGTTGGAACCTGACAATCGCTGAGCCACTTGGTGCCGAGCACGTCGGTCGCCACGTCCAGAAAACCGCCGGCGAGATAGCGCGGTCCGCGCAGCAAAGGTGGCAGGCGCACCGGGTTGGGCGCACGGCGGAACACGTCCTTCGATCGGCCATGAAAGATTGTAGCCAACTCATAGGCATTGGGAATGCTGTCGGTCGCCAGCGCCATAACGGAGATGCCGCCTGATGAGGTGCCTGCAAGCAGGTCAAAGTGATCCCGCAGGCGACTGCCTAAAGCAGCTTCCAACCGACCAAGGATGAGCCCGGTGACAATCCCGCGCACGCCCCCGCCTTCCACCACCAGAACGCGGAGCGTTCGGGGCTGGGGGTCAGGGCGGCTGAACAGGCGGTTAAGCATGCGGTTCATGGGGCAATCCGAGTTTGCACGGCAGAGAACAAGACAAGATCGGGACGGGACCAGCGCACGCGCAACCTTGAGCACAGCACGGACGGAGCAATCAAGCCTCTGCCCCTGTCAGTCAACGTTTGAGTCTTTTATTCTGTGTTGAGGGAGGTATTCGTGGCCCTTTGGCCCTGTTTACAAGC
>CBFHUI010000004.1:0-67033 GCA_965658725.1 Alphaproteobacteria bacterium
AGCGATGAAGAAAGTATCCGGTTCGATCAAGCTCGACCTCGCGCAGTACCGGGAAATGGAAGCATTTGCACAGTTCGCCTCCGACCTTGATGCCTCTACGCAGGCATTGCTGTCGCGTGGTGAGCGTTTGACCGAGCTGCTCAAGCAGGATCAGTACTCCCCGCTCCGTATGGAAGAGCAGGTTGCGGTTCTGTACGCCGGCGTAAACGGCTACCTCGATGGCCTGAAGGTCAGCGACATCAAGCGGTACGAAGCTGGTCTCCTGAGCGCGCTGAACGACAAGGGTGCTGGCATCCTCGACGCGATCGCATCCTCCGGGAAGCTCGATAACGAAGACGAGTTGAAGGCCTTCATCGAAGACTTCACCAAGTCCTTCGCTTAAGCCCACCAATCCATCGGGGGAGCCCTTCGCGGCTCCCCGATAAAAGAAGGATTAGAAAAGCATGGCGAGCCTAAAGGATCTGCGGGACCGCATCGGAAGCGTGAAAAACACGCGGAAGATTACGTCTGCCATGAAAATGGTGGCAGCGGCGAAGCTCCGTCGTGCGCAGGATCAGGCCGAAGCCTCCCGCCCTTACGCTGAGCGTATGGAACGGATGCTGGGCGACCTGGCCTCTCGTTCTTCCTCTGACCTGCCGCTGATTGCAGGGACGGGCAAGACCGACACGCACATGATCATTCTCGGCACGGCTGACCGCGGTCTGTGTGGTGGTTTCAACGCCAACTTGGTGAAAGAAGCCCGCCGCATGGTCGCTGAGCTGCAAGGTGCCGGCAAGCAGGTGAAGATCTACTGCATTGGCAAGAAAGGCGCGCAGGCGCTGAACCGCGAATTCGGTGATCTGATCGTAAAGCGGGTGGAAGACCTCGATAAGCCAGCCCTGTCTTACAGCAAGGCCGGCGCAATCGCGGATGACATCCTGACCATGTTCGACGACGGCGCATTCGACGCTGCGACGCTCATCTACGCCAAGTTCCAGTCTGCGATTTCGCAGATTGTGAGCCGGCAGCAGCTGATCCCCTTTGCGGCCGATGAGGTTGCCGGGGACGATGCCGCTGACGGGGCCGAGGCGGATGATAGCGCGTACGAGTTTGAACCGTCCGAAGAAGCCATTCTGGCCGAACTGCTGCCCCGCAACGTGGGTGTGCAGGTGTTCAAGGCGCTGCTGGAAAACGCAGCCTCTGAGCAAGGTGCCCGGATGACGGCCATGGACAATGCAACCCGAAACGCAGGCGAGATGATCGACAAGCTCACGCTGTTGTACAACCGTTCGCGTCAGGCATCGATCACCAAAGAATTGATCGAAATCGTATCCGGCGCGGAAGCGCTCTAAACAAGCAACCTTTCCCCCGGCTCCGGTCGGGTGGTCTCTAGAGATAGGAAAGAATAATGGCTGACAATAATGTAGGCCGCGTCTCGCAGGTACTGGGTGCCGTCGTAGACGTACAGTTTGACGGCGAACTCCCGCCGATCCTGAACGCGCTGACCGCGTCGTTCAACGGTCAGGAGCTGGTGCTCGAAGTGGCACAGCACTTGGGTGAAAACACCGTGCGCTGTATCGCCATGGACACCACTGACGGTCTGACCCGTGGTCAGGACGTGGCGGATTCCGGCGATGCGATCTCGGTCCCGGTTGGCAAGCAGACGCTTGGCCGGATCATGGACGTCATCGGTCGCCCGATCGACGAGCGCGGCGAAGTCGACTCAACCGCTAAGTGGCCAATCCACCGTGCAGCGCCTGAGTTCACCGACCAGTCCACCGAAACCGAAGTTCTGGTAACTGGCATCAAGGTCATCGACCTGCTCGAGCCATACGCCAAGGGCGGTAAGATCGGCCTGTTCGGCGGCGCCGGCGTGGGCAAGACGGTTCTCATCATGGAGCTGATCAACAACATCGCAAAAGGCCACGGTGGTTACTCCGTGTTTGCTGGCGTTGGTGAGCGGACCCGTGAAGGTAACGACCTCTACCACGAGATGATTGAATCCGGCGTTATCGACCTCGAAGGCGATAACTCCAAAGTGGCGCTGGTCTACGGCCAGATGAACGAGCCTCCAGGTGCCCGCGCGCGTGTTGCACTGACCGGTCTGACCCAGGCGGAATACTTCCGTGATGAAGAAGGTCAGGACGTTCTGTTCTTCGTGGACAACATCTTCCGCTTTACTCAGGCGGGTGCAGAGGTGTCCGCACTTCTGGGCCGTATCCCGTCCGCGGTAGGATACCAGCCAACCCTGTCCACCGACATGGGCGCGATGCAGGAGCGGATTACGACCACGAACAAGGGCTCGATCACCTCGGTTCAGGCTGTATACGTTCCGGCCGATGACTTGACCGACCCTGCGCCTGCAACCACCTTTGCCCACCTCGATGCAACCACGGTTCTGAACCGCTCGATTGCAGAGAAGGGCATTTACCCGGCTGTGGATCCGCTGGACTCCACGTCCCGTATTCTTGACCCTCGCATCATCGGCGAAGAGCACTACGCGGTTGCCCGTGGCGTGCAGCAGACGCTGCAGGGTTACAAGAACCTGCAGGACATCATCGCCATTCTCGGCATGGATGAACTCTCCGAGGAAGATAAGATGACGGTTGCCCGCGCGCGTAAGCTCGAGCGCTTCCTGTCTCAGCCCTTCCACGTGGCTGAAGTCTTCACCGGCTTCCCGGGCGTGTTCGTTCCCCTCGACGAGACGATCAAGGGCTTCAAGGGCATTCTCGATGGTGACTACGATCACCTGCCTGAGTCTGCTTTCTACATGGTTGGTACCATGGACGAAGCGATCGCCAAGGCTGAAAAGATGGCTGCGGAAGCGGCCTAACGCGCAAGAAACGGGGGCCTCGGCCCCCGGTTTTTCGCATCACGCGGATTGGACTTAAGACCCATGACGATGCAGTTTGAACTGGTAACCCCAGAAGCATCCGCAGCACAGATCGAAGCGACCATGGTTGTCGTTCCGGGCGCTGAGGGTGACATGGGTGTGCTGGAAAACCACGCACCAACCGTAACCAGCCTGCGCCCCGGCGTTGTGTCGGTGACGGGCAGCGACGGCGATGCTGGCTTCTTCGTAGCGGGCGGCTTTGCCGAGATCACCAACGAGCGTTGTGTGATCCTCGCGGAGAGTGCAACGGCGCTGAGCGAGCTGACGACAGAAGCCGCACAAGCGGCGCTGACCGAAGCGAAAGCAGCACTGGAAACGGCGACCTCCGATGGCGAAAAGAACGCCGCCGAGCGCAAATACGCCGTGGCCCATGCCATGGTCGAAGCGGCGTCCTAAGACCCCGCTATTCGCACCAAGTCTTCCAAAAAGGGTGGCCCAGCCAAACGCTGCGCCACCCTTTTTCTTTGGTACATCAGCTGCACTGAGCTAAGCCCTGCGAAATTGTCTTTAATTCTTTAAGGTTTAGCTTCATGCGTTTGCTTCACGTTCTGCCCTGCCTTCTGATTTCCCTGACGACTGGCGTAGGCGCACAGGCTCAGGCTGACGCTTTAGCGGGTTGGCTGGAGGACATATCATCACCGGGACGCGCGGCATCCGTCTACTTTTGGGAAGACGGCCAAGGCGAAGCGGCAGCTCATGGCCCCTACGGTACCCGAAAACGCAAAGTTACACCAGCCGACCCTTTCTTGCTGGCATCCGTGAGCAAGGCTTATACGGCTGTGGCGGTTGTAAAGCTGGCCGAACAGGCTCGGATAGACCTCGACGCGCCAATTGGCACGTATTTGCCCGAGGAACTAATCGATCATTTGCCGGGACTGGATCGCATTACCGTGCGTCAGGCTCTGGGCATGCGAACGGGGCTGGCAGAGTACTACACCGAGGAAAACCCTGAAGCAGCATCGGGCAAAACGCCCGAGACACTGCTGGAATATGTCTACGATGAACCGCTGAATTTTTCGCCGGGGACGGCTTACGAATACTCGAACACCAACTATTTGCTCGCCGAGATCCTGCTGCGTGAAGTTACTGGCCTGCGCTTTGGCCCTGCCTTGGACTGGCTTGTTTTTCGCCCGGCAGGTCTGAACAACTCAGCCGTTCTGGGCTACGGGATCGGCCCGGATAACATGGTGATGGGGTATCAGCGGGGTGATCTGGAAACTGTGGCAGACATTCGCAGGCTCTATTCCGGCTATGGCTTTGGTGATGGTGGAGTGGTCGCGACGGCCGAAGACGTGGGCCGTTTCTACCGCGCCCTATTGATCGACCGCAGCCTTTTGGGCGACTGGGGCCTGCGCCAAATCACGAGCGACCCAGAAGGCGATGGGTATGGTCTCGGGATTGACGTTGCGGAAGAGGGCGAAATGGGCCTTGTCTATGGGCATGCAGGCTCGGACACTGGGTATCTGACCGACGTCCGACTGACCCTCGACCCTCCGGCCGTCGCGGTCATTCTCACCGCTGAAGCTGAAAGCGATACCGAGCTGACTTACACGCTTCTTAGTGAAGGTCTGGACTAAAACCAGTCATCAAAGAAAGTTCCCGTCCTGCCCTTGAAACACCAGCCAAATCAGAGAGGTTAGGGGCAGGATTGACCGCCGTTTTGAAAGGCCTGCACCCATGATCACAATCATTATCCTCGCCACCCTGATGACGCTGGCCATGAGCATGGTTCCCGGAGCATACAAGATCACCTCGTCCGGCATCGACGGCAAGCTGCGCACCGATGCAAACGTACAGGAATTGAAGGGCTGGGGCCGGTTGGGGCAGCGGGCGTTTGAGAACCATATGGAGACCTACGTCACCTTCATGGGGCTCGCGGTTCTGGTGGTGTATCTGGGTGACCGTGTGGGGGTGAATGACATCCTGCGGCTGGCGGTGCTGGGCGGGTGGATTTACCTGCTTTTCCGGGTTGCGCACTTCATCTGTTTCACGCTTTCTGTGCCCTACCTGCGCACGGCAAGCTGGTTTGGATCTGTCTTTGGGATCGTGCTGATCGGCTGGGCCGTGCTGCAACTCGCTGCGATTTGAGGACTTTCACTCTATGCCAACGCTGCTCGGGTTTGGTGCCATCCTGCTGTGGGCGGCGCTGGCGCTCCTGACGTCCCTGACAACCCGATTGCCCTTGTTCGAGTGGCTCGCGCTGACCTTCGGTCTCGCGACGCTGTTCAGCTTGCCCATGCTGTTGCGTGCCGGGGCCGTTGCATCGCTGCGGGCTGTGCCGGTAGGCGGCTGGGCGCTGGGGATCATGGGGCTGTTTGGCTATCACGCGCTGTACATGCTCGCGCTCAAGAACGCACCGACGGCGCAGGCCGGGCTGATCGCTTACCTGTGGCCGCTGCTGATCGTGCTGTTTTCCATGGCGGGGCAGCCCGCCGGGCGCTGGGTTCTGCCGATCCTGGGCGGCGGGTTGGGGCTGGTTGGGGCTGCGCTGCTGGTCGTGGATCCGAGCGAAGGCGGGTTCCAGCCGACCTACGCACTGGGCTACGGCTTTGCGCTTGCCTGTGCGCTCATGTGGTCGAGCTACTCCGTCCTGAACCGGCGGTTAAGCGCCGTGCCGACGGTGGCGGTGGTCGTTTATTGCGCGGTGGCGGCGCTGGGCGGGCTTGGGCTGTCGCTGGCCTTAGAGGACTGGGTGCGACCGACCGCGCTTGAGTGGGCCGGGCTGGTCGGACTGGCGCTGGGGCCCATGGGGTTGGCGTTCTTCGTCTGGGACTATGGCACCAAGCACGGGAACGTCACGCTGCTCGGTGCGCTGAGCTATTTCGCGCCGCTGCTCTCGACGTTGTTGCTGGTCGCAGCGGGGCAGGCGCAGGCGTCGTGGGTGTTGGCGCTGGCGACGGTGCTGATTGTCGGCGGGGCGGGTTTGGCCGCGCTGGGGCTGCGGCGCAAGGAAGCCGCCTAGTCCTCTGCCTTCTCGGCGGCTTCAGCGGCGCGCATTTCAGCCAGTTCGGCGCGGATAGCGTGGAGTTCCTGCAGGATGGCGCGCTGCGCAGGGTCGGCAACCTCGTCAGCGGTCATGGTGCTTTCTGCTTCGTCCTTGGCCGAGTCCATGGCGTTCACCAGAATACCAATGAACAGGTTGAGCGCCGCAAACGCTGAGATCACCACGAACAGCGTGAAGTAAACCCACGAGCTGGGGTGCACTTCCATGATTGGACGCACGATCCCGTGGGACCAGCTTTCCAGCGTCATGATCTGGAACAGCGTGTAGAACGCGCGGCCTAGGTCGCCGAAGTAGTCGTACCCGTCCGCACCATAGCCGCCATAGAGCGTACCGCTGTAGAGCTGCACCCCGATCACGGCGAAGACATAGTGGATCAAGATCAGCAGCAGCGCCGCCGACCCCATCCCGGGCAGGGCGCGGAACAGGCCGGAGACCACCAGTCGCATCGCCGGGATTGCTGCGACCAGTCGGAGCACCCGCAGCACGCGCAGCGCCCGCAGCACCTTGAGCGAGTCCGTTGCCGGGACAAAGGCGACCGCGACCACAGCCAGATCGAACCAGTTCCACGGATCGCGGAAGAACCGCAAACGGTAGGCCGCCGCCTTGAGCGCGATTTCGCAGACGAAGAAGGCCAGCGCGATGGTGTCGAGGATCAGCAGGATCTGCCCAACCGAACCTTCGCCCGCTTCCCTTACGTTCTTCGACGTCAGCAGGCCGAGGATGATGGCGTTGGCGATGATGACCCCGATCACCAGCGTGCGGAACCAGCGCGCCTCGACAAAGCGGGTCAGGCGGTTTTCCGGCCCAGCAGGCCGCTCGGGCTTGGGCTTGGCAGCCTTGGAGGTCGAGACGTGGGGGGCGTTGTTGGCGCGCGCGGCGGCGTGTGCGCCTGTGACGGGAGATTTCATCGATGAGTCAAGCGTTGCAGTCTGTCAGGAAGGTCCAAAAACGACCTCGTGCATAACCCGTCCGGGCAAAAGCGTGAACCAAATGTTGAGGCCGAGTGCACCAAACCAGAGCAAAATCATTGTTAAACGGTGATCTTTGACCCGATGCGCCCGCGCCGCTCGCCATCCCATGATCAAACCAAAGCCTGCAAACAGGGTTAGGAGATGAATGGGGCTGAACGGTCCCCAGGTTCTGATCTGGTTGATGAACAGGGACGAGAGCACGGCCACCAGCATGGCGCTCATCCACGTGTAACCCAGCGCGCGATGGATCAGCGTACCTTTCGGTCTGGCAAAAATGAGCACCCCGAGTGCCAGCGACGCGAGAGCGGTGCTGGCGTGGAGAGCAATCAGCCATCCCGCGCTGAGCAGGGGCTCGAGGGACACTCTAGGCGGTGGCGTAGCGGGCGCGTGCGCCGCGTTCGATACCAGCAGCGATCAGCCGGTCGATGTTCAGGCGGTGGCGCACCAGCTCCAGCACCTGCATTTCTTCGTCCGTCAGCACCCCGTCCGCTGCAGCCATCTCGCAGGCCAGTGCGTAGCCGGTTTCGCAGAGCTGCGCGGATAGTGCCCCCTGCATATCGCCAAACAGCAATTCTAAACCGTCTTCGGCTTCCAGCGCTGTTGCGATCCGGCGTGCGGTCTCGGGCAGGGTTTCGATGTCAAAGCTATTGAACACCGGCCAGCTTCGCACCACGTCCGCCATCTTCTTCAGCTCCTGATCCGCGATGTCGTTATCTGCGGCCGAGACCAGAACCATAATGGCAATGAGTGAGTCGTGATGCGTCGCCATGCTGCTTGCTTCCCTGTGTTAGACGTGACGCCCAAAGTGCGTCTTTCTTCTCATGTATATGTGGATAGCCCTGCGGTTGGGTCAATGACAGGCGCGGGAAAAACCTCGACTAGTCGAGGAAGGACCGGATCCTCTGGCAGGCTTCATCAAGGCCAAGGCGATGGATCGGCACCCCGGTGGGAAAGGCGCTTTCCAGGCGGCTGGGCATCATGGGGTCGAGCAGGACGAACACGCCCTTGTCCGTTTGCCGCCGGATCAGCCGGCCGAAGGCCTGCCGCAGCTTGGCCCGCGCAAGCATGTCATCCAGCCCGCGCCCACCAAAAGCGTCGCGACGCGCACGGTGCAGGATATCGGGCCGGGGCCACGGTACGCGCTCAAAGGCAAGCAGGCGCAGGCTGTTCCCCGGCACATCCACGCCGTCCCGCACGGCATCCGTCCCGAGCAAACAGGCGTTGGTGTCATCGCGGAAGATGTCCACCAGCGTCCCCGTGTCCATGGCGTCCACGTGTTGCGCGAACAGCGGCAGTCCGTTTTCTTCCAGCGGCGTTCGAATGCGATCGTAGACCGCGCGCAGGCGTCGGATGGCGGTAAACAGCCCGATGCCGCCCCCACCCGAGGCCATGAAAAGGCTTTCGAATGCAGCCGCGAGGGCGCCGGGCTGGTTCTTGGGCACATCGCCAACGATCAGTACTTCGGCCTGATTGGCGTAGTCATAGGGGCTTTCCACGCGCGCGCGAAAAGCGCCACCGCGCAAGTGTTGCGCCCCGGTTCGCTCTTCTGCCACGCGCCACGCATTTTCGGTGTCAGCGACCGGGTCCGTGAGGGTGGCAGAAGTGACGACAAAGCCCTGCACCTGGCTGGCCATGGTTTGGCTAAAGGGCTTCATCGGGTCGATGAAGTGGCGGTAGTAGCCCAGATCGCGGTCCTTGCCGTCCACACGCTCTACAGAGAACCAATCCACGAAATCAGGCGGTGGATCGCTTTCTAGGTCGCGCAGCATGGCGGACCACGCGGTCAGCGGGTCCACGGCGCGGCGTTCGAGCGAACGCACCATGGCTTCGGCGCGGCGCCGGGCGTCGGCTTGGGACTTCCACTGGACCGGCTGGTCCTCGTCGCTGCCTTCGTTCTCTGTGCTGGCCTCAGCATCTTCATTGTCTTTACCCGTAGGCTGTTCGAGAACGTCAATCAGGCAGGCGCGCAAGTCCTGCACGGGCTTGAGCAAGCGCCCCAGCGCCTCTTCAAACTCGCGCGCGGCGGCCAGCAAGCCAGTAACCGGCGGTCGCGGGGTGCATTCGATCGAGAACGGGTCGCCGGGCTTGTCGGCGCGGGCATAGACCTGCTCCCCAACAAAGCTCAGGAAGTACTCGCCCGCCCCGTCCGGCGTGCCGTCGCGCAAGCGCTGGTACCAGCCCGGGCCGGGTAGGGTGTAGGCCCCCTGTTCAACTTCCTTGAGCAGATCCGGCAGACGCGGGTCGAGGGTGACGACCTCTTCCATCCGAACCCGCAGGCCACGTCCTCGCCCGCGCTTGTCGCTTTCCGGGCCGAGCAGCCAGCGGCGCAGCTCAGCGGTTTCCAGCCCGGAGAGACCGGCGCTGAAAAAGCTGTCGGAGGCGTCGAAGAGGTGATGGCCTTCGTCGAAAACCACGTGCTCGGACAGATCGCTTTCCGGGCCCTGTCCAGCTTGATTGAGCACGAGCGCATGGTTGGCGATTACCAGTCGGGCATGGCGGGCGTTACGGATGTTCTTCTCGATCCCGCATTTGCTGTAGTGCGGGCAACCGGAATAGAGGCACTCGCCGCGCTGGTCGGTCAGGTCGGTGGTGACTTTGGTGCCGAACAGGTCGATCAACCACGCTGGAAAGTCGCCCCCAACCATATCGCCGCTGCGGCTGCGCTCAGCCCAACGCGCGGTAATGACCAGCCCGATGCGATCCCGATCGGTGAGGCCGCCGGCTTGTCCCGCTTCTTGCAGATTCAGCAGGCAGAGATAGTTCTCCCGCCCTTTGCGAACCACCACGTTCCGGTTTTTCGTGCCCGGCTCTTCGAACAGGCGGTCCATTTCCTGATCGATTTGACGCTGTAGGGCGCGGGTGTAGGTCGAGACCCAGACAGAGCCTTTGTTCTTACCTGCCCACACGGTCGCAGGCGCGAGATAGCCCAGCGTTTTCCCCACGCCTGTTCCGGCCTCGGCGAGCACCATGTGCGGGGAAGCGCGTTCTTCGCGGGGATGAAAGGCCTGACTGACAGCAGAGGCATAGTCGGCCTGCGAGGGACGTTCTTCGACATCGCCTCGGCCCAGCCCGAGCAGCGTGGAAAGTTGCTTGCGCGCTTCAGCCTCGGTGACGGGGTCCGTGCCGGGGCGGCCTTGGGCGGCCTCGTCTTCCCACGTGTCCATCCGTTCCCACACTCGCAGGGCGCGGGATTGGTCCGCGCCGGGATCGAGCGCGGCGTCTCCGGCCGTGGCGGCGAGGCCGCGTACGATGGGTTGCGCCCAGGGCCAGTGCGCCCGCGCAGCGATCCACACGCCTGAAAGCATCACACGATCCGTTGCACCAAAGCCGCTGAGCTCGGCGAGAAGCGCGCGGGCGATGGCGCGGAGGTTGGCGGCAAGATCGTCGGGACCGGCGGCGTCTTCGGGTTCTTCCAGCCCCACCACGCGGGACAGTGACTTGGCCGTTGGCGTAACCGTGCGCGAGGGGCGTACAAAGGCGAAGAGTTCAAGCACATCCAGCGAGCGAAAGCGCGCCATTCCCCCGCGCCGTGCCAGCGCTGGCATGTGACAGACCAGTGGCGCGTCCTTGGTCAGCGCTTGAGACAGCGCTTGGGCAGAAAGTTGTTTTGCTGCCTGTCCGGGCGCACACCACCACAATCCACCGCCGTGCCACACCAGCACCGGCGCTGTATCAACGGACAGCCCCTCAGAACGATCGAACAAATCAAGCATGAGGGTGGTTTTATGCGCAGTTGAGGCGCTTGGACAGTCGTAGTTTGAGCCGCCATGCAGGTTTGTGGCGTTTTGTCCGAGGCATAAAGCCCGTAGTGTCTCTCCGACTTTCAAACCCTGAGGACAAGAGATCCCATGACTGAGTATTCCGATCTTGCTGACGCCGCGCGTGCCTGGCCGTTTGAGGAAGCGAAGAAGCTCAAAAAACGGCTGGGTGGCAAGGTGCCGGACAAGGGATATGTGCTGTTTGAAAGCGGCTATGGCCCCTCGGGTCTGCCGCACTTGGGCACCTTTGGCGAAGTTGCGCGCACGACCATGGTGAAGCGCGCGTTCGAAGCGCTGTGCCCGGACATCCCAACCAAGCTGGTGGCGTTCTCTGACGACATGGACGGCTTCCGCAAGGTGCCGACGAATGTGCCGAATCAGGAGTTGCTCGCCACCGCGCTGAACAAGCCCCTGACCCAAGTGCCTGATCCATTTGGCGAAGAAAGCTCATTTGCAGCGCAGAACAACCGGCGCCTGCGCGCCTTCCTCGACAGCTTTGGCTTTGAGTATGAGTTCAAGTCCTCGACAGAGACCTACCAGTCCGGCGCGTTTGATGCCGCGCTGATCCGCATGGCGGAGGCTTATGAGGCCGTTATGGGAATCATGCTGCCGACCTTGGGGGCCGAGCGTAAGGCGACCTATTCGCCCTTCCTGCCGATCTCCCCGGTCAGCGGTAAGGTTCTGCAGGTGCCGATGCTCAACGTCGACGCCAAGGCCGGGACCGTGACTTACGTTGAGCCGGAAACGGGCGAAGAAATCACCCAGCCGGTGACGGGTGGGTCGTGCAAAGTGCAGTGGAAGCCGGATTGGGCGCTTCGCTGGTACGCCTTGCAGGTCGACTATGAGATGTACGGCAAAGACCTGATCGACAGCGCGAAGATTGCGGCGCGGATCACCAAGGCGCTCGGCGGCCCCGCGCCAGAGGGCTTTTCCTACGAGCTGTTCTTGGACGAGCAAGGCCAGAAAATCTCCAAGTCCAAAGGCAACGGCCTGTCGATCGAAGAATGGTTGGAGTACGGCCCTGCCGAGTCCCTCTCGCTCTACATGTTCCAGCGTCCACGCACGGCCAAGAAATTGCACTTCGACGTCATACCCAAGGCGGTCGATGACTATGTGACCTTTGTCGAGAAATTCCCCGGAGAGGCCGGCGAAAAGCAGCTGGAAAACCCCGCCTGGCATATCCACGGCGGCGATCAGGTGCCGGCGAGCGAAGACGGTGTGTCCTTTGGCATGTTGCTCAACCTCGCGTCGGTTGTGAATGCGTCCGAGGCAAGCGTGCTCTGGGCCTTCATCCAGCGCTATCGCCCGCAGGCCAGCCCGGAGACGACCCCGTTTCTGGCCAAGCTGGTCGATCATGCTGTGCGCTACTACCGCGACCGTGTCGCCCCGACCAAGGCCTACCGCGCGCCGACGGAAGCGGAAGTTGCGGCCTTTACCAGTCTGCACGATGCACTGGGTGCCTTTGAGGGACAGGATGCAACGGCAGAAGATCTGCAAACGGCGGTGTTCACCGTGGGCAAGGGTGCTGAGTACGAGAATCTGCGCGAGTGGTTCCAAGCGCTCTATCAGGTTCTGCTCGGACAGGATCAGGGGCCGCGCTTTGGCTCCTTTATCGCGCTCTACGGCGTAGCTGAGACCCGTGCTCTGCTGATGCATGGGATCAAGGGCGAGCTGGCGGCATGAACCTGATCTACCACATGGCGCACCGGGGAGACTGGGATGCGGCGCAGGCAAGCGGGGCCTATGCTGGCTCAGCCGACGACCTGCGCGACGGGTTCATCCACTTTTCGACCGGCGCGCTGATCCCTGAATCCGCAGCCAAGCACCGGGCGGGGCAGGCAGATTTGCTGCTCATCTGTTGCGAGGCCGAGGCCTTGGGTGACGCGCTCAAGTGGGAGCGCTCGCGCAACGGCATCGACTTCCCGCACCTTTACCGCGCGCTCGACCCGGCGGAGGCGCTGTGGTCGGTTCCGCTGCCGCTGGACGCGGCAGGCGTGCATGTTTTTCCCAAGGATATGGCCTGATCCATGTGGTCCCTCACGCCTGCGCTGCTGCGCGCCCTAGACCCTGAAACCGCGCACCACGTGACTTTGCGCGGGTTGCGGCTGGGGCTGCACCCTCGTTTTCGCCAGCGTAAAGCGGCGCCCGCAGGTCAGCTGTTTGGCAAAGACCTGCCCAACCGCCTGGGCCTTGCAGCCGGGTTCGACAAGGACGCTGAGGCCGTCGCGGCACTGGCGGCGCTGGGCTTTGCGGCGGTTGAGGTTGGCTCGGTTACCCCGCAGCCCCAACCGGGAAACCCGCGCCCCCGCGTGTTCCGCCTGCCCGCCGACCGCGCTGTCATCAATCGTTACGGTTTTAACTCTGGCGGCCACGATCTGGTGCGCCGCAACCTCGACCGTCTTCGCCCGGAGCAGCGCCCGCCGCTGTTGGGCGTCAATCTGGGGGCCAACAAGACCTCCGAGAATGTTCCAGCGGACTTCGCGCTGGGTGTCAGCCGGTTTGCCGACATTGCTGATTATCTGGTCATCAACGTATCCAGTCCAAACACGCCGGGCCTGCGGGATCACCAGACCATCGACGCGCTGGCTCGCATCCTCGACCTCGCCCTCGATGCCCGCGCACAGACCGCACCGACGCCGCTGATGCTCAAGATTGCCCCTGATCTAGCCGATGAAGACGTCGCCGCCATCGTTGATCTTGCGCTCGACCGGGGGATCGAGGGCCTGATCGCGACCAACACCACCATTGCCCGGCCCGACGGCCTGAAGGGCGCAGCGCAGACCCAAGCGGGCGGGCTATCCGGTCAGCCGCTGTTCGAGCGTGCGACCGAAGTGCTGACATCCATCCGGGAGCAGGCTGACGACCGCCTCGTCGTCTTTGGCACTGGCGGTGTTTCGACCCCGGAGCAGGCGCAGGAAAAGGTCCGCCGGGGCGCTGATCTGGTCCAGCTCTACACGGGCCTGATTTATGGCGGTCCGGCACTGGTCCGGCCGCTCATGCAGGCGGTTTCGCTGCCGACGAAGACCCAGCGGGTGAGCGGGCTCAATCAGCTGATCGACGAGCGTCGCTATCGCGGGCTGATCGTCGATCTGTGGGGGGTCATGCACAACGGTAAGGCGCTCTTCCCCGAAGCGGTCGAGGCGTTGCGCCGCGCCCGGCAGCGGGGGTTGCAGGTGCAGTTCCTCTCCAACGCACCGCGCCGCGCGCACTCCATCGCTGGCCTGTTGGAGAAAATGGGCCTCCGGGCCGAGAGCTACGACGGCATTGTCTCCAGCGGTGAAGAAAGCTGGCAGGCGCTGCGCGACCGAACGGCGCTGTTCTATGAAGAACTTGGCCCGCGCTGCTTCCATTTGGGAGCGGGTGAGAAAGACGCAAACATGCGCGAAGGGCTGGATTTTGCCTTTCAGGATCAGCTCGACGGCGCAGACTGGATCCTCAACACCGGCCCAGCCGCCAGCACGGATATCGCCGAGTGGCTGCCGCTGCTGCGGAAGGCGCTGGCGCTGGACCTTCCCATGGTGTGCGCCAACCCGGACCGCGTGGTCATGCGAGGCGAGTCCAAGGAGCTGTGCGCGGGCGCGCTCGCTGAGTGGTACGAGGCCGAGGGCGGGGTCGTCAGCTGGCACGGCAAGCCCTATCCATCGGTTTACGCCACCGCCCGCCGCGCCATGAACCTCCCGCGCCACGAAGTCCTTGCCATTGGCGACAGCTTCACCACCGACGTTGCGGGGGCGCAGACGGCGGGGATCGACGTCCTGCTGGTCAACACCGGCATCCACCAAAGCGACCTCGATGGCGATCTGATGGGCGGCGTTGACCGCCTCTCTGTCGAAAAAGGCCTGCGCCCGACGTTTGCGGCTGACAGGTTGCAGTTCTAATTTGAATTATCTGAGATTACGCGAAAAAAGACGTTGAAGCCTTTGTAAAACTGCGTTATTTCTTCTGGCATTATGCGGCAGTGTCGATTCATTTTTACGACACGCCTTCGATTTTTCAGCCCCGTGTTTGAGTCTCGGGGCGCGCATTTGATGTTCAGGAGCAGTGCCCATGACGGCGCAGTTAAAGCCCGCTTCACGCTTTGAATCCTACACACCGACGCTTGTCTTCGCCCTGATCATGACGGGTGCCTGGCTGGTCGCGGGTTGGTCTTTGTTTGGCTACTACGGCGGCCCGACCGCCTTTGCCAGCCTGAGTCCAGCGGAAGTAGGGCTGGTGATTTGCGGGGGCTTGCTGCCGCTTATGGCGATCTGGATCCTGTGCGGCATGCTGGTTGTAGGCACGCGCTTGCGCAACTCGATGATGCAGGAGCTTAGCACCCTGCGCACCGTGAACATCATGCCCGAGGAAACCCAGGCTCACATCAAGTCGATCACCCGCGCCTTTGAAGACCGCGTTGGGCACTTGCAGGGCGTGACCAGCGGTATTCTGACCTCGCTGGAGTCCGCGACAGGCCAGTTTGAGCGGCAGTCGGATATGCTGGAGGCGCTGTCCTACCGCGTTGATGAGCAGTCGAACACGATTTCGACCGCACTGAGCATTCAAGGCAATCAGCTGACCGGGGCCGAAGGACGGATTGACCGCATGGTCAACCGCATGAAGCACGCCATGGAAGACGTCCGCGATGCGGGCGAGACCTTCCGCGAGAACCTCTCCAAGCCGATCGCTGAAGTCCAAGACACGCTCGCCGACGCGACCGCTTCGATCCATACGCAGATCGACGACATCTGGTCCCGGCTGGAGCTGCTCGACGCCGCGCAGGCCGAGACCGAAGAAGCCACGGCCCGGACACGCGCCGCGCTGGAAGCGGAGTCCGAGAACCTGCGCCACACCGCTGACGAGGCCCTCGCGAATGTAGAGAGCATGTCGCTCAAGCTGACCGGGCAGATTGATTTGCTCAAGACTGTGTCTGACGATGCCAACGACGTGGCGGATCAGATGCAGGGCCGGTTGGAAGAGCAGTCCAAGGCGCTGCGGCAGGCGGGCAATGACCTTTCCACCCACGCCAACGAACTGCATCAGGCGATTCAGGATCAGGCGGCGCACCTCACGCATTTGCAGGAGTCCGTTGATACATACGGCGGCGCGATCTCTGAAGAGTTCGAAAAGAAGATCGAGAAGCTCATGAATTCGGCACGCGAGGCGGCGGCTATTGTCGGTGAGGAAACAGCACTTGCCACCCGCCGCGCGATCGACGAGCTGTCGGAGAACGGCGACAAGCTCACCGGCAACATCAGCTTCGTCTCCGAGCGGGTTGAGCAGCTGACCGAAGCGCTCGAAACCGGCGCGGCGACGCTCAAGGAAACCGCGCTCTCGGCCAAGGCGGCGATGCAGGCCGGGGCTGACGAAGCGGCGAAGACCATGACGGACTCGACCAAGGGCGCAGAGGTTCGCTTTGTCGAGCTCGGCGACGCTTGGGCCGATGCGCTGGAGGAGCAATCTTCGCGGCTCGAAAGCTTGCAGGAGATGGCAACCGCGGCTGAAGACAGCACCTTTGCCCGCGCTGAAGAGGCTGTTGTGCACCTCGCCGAGCGCCTCGACCATGCGCTGCAGGAACGGTTTGAGGATGAACACGGCGCCTTTAACACCGCGCAACGGCAGATTGATGCTGCGGCACAGCGGACCGTGAACAACTACCACCGCTTGGTCGGCAGCTTTGTCGATGATCTGACCAAGAAGGCCGGGGCTGAGATGGAATGTCTCATGACCTGGGGGCAGGAAATTCCGCGCGCCGCCGAGCACCTGCGCGAAACAGCGGCTGAGGTTGTTCACTTGATGGACGAGAAGACCAAGGCTCTTCTTACCCGCACCGATGAAGTGCGCCACGCGACCACGGATGCACTGTCTGCAACGCAAAGCCTGTTCGATGGGATCTCGCAGGGGCCGGAGCGCCTGACGGAGACGGTGACGGCGCTGCGCGATGCGTCGTCTTCGGCGGTCGAAGATCTACGCCTGCAAACCGAGACGCTGAACTCCTTGCTGGTGGACAGTCGCAATCGGTTGGTCCGGTTGACTGAGAAGTTCCATCAGGGCGTCAACGACGACGCGGTTGACTCTCGTCTCATGCGTTTGGCCGAGGCGATCGAAGCGGGTGAAGGCGCGCTGCGTCAGGCGGCGTCTGCGTTTGACGATACGACCCATCAGGCGGCTGAGTCCGCGCATTCGGCGGCAGGCCGTTTGCTCGAAACCTCTCGCCTTGTCGGCGCGCAAGTTGAGATGCTGCGGGATATGACCACCAACACGGAAAGCGCCAACAACCTGCGGCGTGTGACCGATCAGGCTGACGAGCTGCGGGTGATCCTTGAACAAATCGGGGTCGCGGCGGAGAACCACCAGCTGACGCTGGTCCGCGTGACGGAGGAGGCTAAGAGCCAGTCGGAAAAGCTGCTCCAGACGGTGAAGCACTCCGAGCGAGATGCCTTCCTCAACGAAGCGTCATCCATGGTTGAGGCTCTGCACCAGGCGGCGATTGACGTTGACACCATCCTCGACGGTGATCTGCCGGGCGATGTGGTGATGGCGATCAATGCGGGTGACCGAGGCGTGTCTGTCCGCCGCCTGCTCAGCCGCTACACTCCTGCAGGCGCTGCGGCCATGGCGGACCTTTATGCCCGCGACCGGGCCTTTACGGCACAGGTGGACCGCTACTTGGAAACCTTCGACAGCCTGCTCGAACAGGCCAACCGCGTGGACCGGTCCAAGCTGCTGCACACGACCTTCCTGACCGCAGACATTGGCAAGCTTTACGTCTTCCTTGCACGGTCGATCGGGGTGATGCAGGCCGCCGAGTAGGCGCTCGCCCGGATAGGACGATCAAGAAAAGCGCCGGCTGCTCAGGTGAAACTGAGCGGCCGGCGCGTGTCGTTCTGGGGCGGTTGAGGCGGGGCGTCTACTGGCCGCGCGACACAGCTTGCATGATGTAACTGGCGGAACCCGGGCGGGCATAGACTTCGGGGAAGCCTTCCGCGCTGTACGCAGGCGCGGCGTAGCCCATGGGCCTCGCGCTGGGAACGCCGTAACCGGGCAGGCCAGAGGTATCGTGCACCACCATGACGTTCGAACCGTAGCCCTGCATCTGATCGGCGGCGGCGACTTGCCCCTGATAGGACAGGATCGACTGCGCCTGCTCAGCGTAAGTCGCGCTGTCCTGCATGCTGTATCCATGGCCGTGGCCAGAGACGTGGGCCGAGCCGTAACCGGCCGATACCGCAGGCGCGGCGTACTGGACGTGGGGCGCGTACGTGGGCTGGGCGGCATAACCGGTCTTGGTATAGGCTTGGTGCGTGTTGGCTGCTGCAACGTGCGCGTTGCCGCCGTATGAGAAGGTCACAATCGACCCTGCTGGAGCGGGCGCGTAGCCGGTTTTTGAGTAGCTGTAGGATTGGGCTTGGGCAGTTTGTACAGCGAAGACCCCGGCGATCAGCGCCGCCGGGATGATCAAATATTATAAGGTCCGCATGAAACTCTGCTTCTTCAAAAGGTCTAAATTGGTCGTCCAAACGGGCGCTCGGATTGGGAGCGAAGCGCCGCAGTAGCGAGATAAACTGCAATGGTAGGGCCAGTCGGGAGGAAGGACTGGCTCTGCGCATAAGGGCGGTTTACTCGGACCAAATCACCAAAAGAGAGACAATAAAGTGTCTTGCACGCAGAAGGGGCAGAACCGAATTGCGACGGTGGTCGCTTACTGAGTCGGAATAATTTGCGGGTAGGACGCAGATTGGGCCGGCTGAGCATAGGGGTTCGCCGCTGGCTGAGCTTGCGGGTAGCCCTGCGCGAGTGCCTGCGGAGCAACCTGCTGCTGGCCATACTGAATGACCTGCTGTTGCTGTTGCTGCTGGACCATCGCCCCTTCAACGCCGCTCACCACAGGCAGAACAGCGGCTTCATACACCACCGGCTTTTGCGTGGTGTAAACCTGCTGCACTGGCAACTGAACAGGCTGTTGGTAGTAGGTGAAGGTCTGCGGCGCGTAGACCGGAATGCGGGCCTTGCTGTAGACCGCAGGCGCGCCGCCGGTCGCGGCGTAGCCGGTGCCGTGGGCAGACGGCATGTGATAGCCTTGGCCCTGGTGCGTGAAGTTCACCACGCTGTTGGGGTTGATCGCAACCTGGGGCGCGTAGCCGGTCTTGTTGTAGACCATGGGAGCCTGAAATTGTGCGGAGGCCACAGTCGGTGCGATCATCAGAGCACCGAGGCCTGCAAGCAGAAGAGAACGTAACATGGGCAGTTCCTAGAGGAATGAAACGAAAAGCAGAGAGCTTCCCGCCTCCTCCGCAAACGCGATACCAAGTCAGTTTTCACTACTTTCGGGCAGATTAGGCCCCACTTTGCCTCGTTTTTCCCTACGCTCACGCATAAGAAAATGCGGTGACAAAGTTATGCGCCCCCTATCCCCATTATCCGACATCGTCCTTGAGGCTTCTGGCCAGCAGTTGGGTCATGAGGTCCTGAGGCGAGAGATTGTCCCGGATGAGCTGCCCCACGGCCTGCGAGATCGGCAGATCCAGCGCAGCGGTGCGCGCTCCGGCCAGCAGGGCGAGCGCGGCCTGCGCGCCTTCGACCGTGATGCCTTGGGCGAGTAGGGCATCAGCCTGCCCGCCTAGTCCCAGCTGAACACCAAAGCGATGATTGCGCGACTGGCTGTCCTGACAGGTCAGCGCCAGATCGCCAAGACCGGCCAACCCAGCAGCCGTCCGCTGCTGCCCGCCGTAAACAGCGATGACCCGCTCGATCTCCCGGAGGCCGCGCGTCATCAGTGCTGATCGCGCGCTCGCGCCCAGCCCCATACCGTCCGAACAGCCACAGGCGATGGCAATCACGTTCTTGAGGGCCCCGCAGACCTGCACGCCAACAGGGTCGTCGCGCTGATATAGGCGGAGTTGGGGTGTGCTCAGCTGTTCGATCATGGCGGTTTGAACGCCGTTGGCGGCGAGCGTCAGAGCGGTCGGACGACCTGCAAACAAGTCTGCGGCAAAGGAAGGCCCGCTCAGTACCGCCAGACCACCGGGCGGGCTCAAGGCTTCGCTCAACAAGTCGCCCGTAGCGGTGGCAAAGCCCTTGGAAACGGTGACAACTTGGCAAGTCTGGGGCACGTGCGGGGCCAGCGCGGCAAAGACCTCAGCCTGCGCGCGTGCCTTGACCGCAAGGATCAGGACGTCGCCAGGCGCCATTGCTTCGCCTGCCGCGCCAAAGCGGTCGAGCGTGCCAGCCCGTACACCAGTGAGCGGCAAACAACCCGGTACGCGCGGGTTGTGGCCATCGTGGTTCAGCCGTTCTGCCTGCTCAGGATCCCGGCACCAAAGCTGCACCGACACATCGGCCGAGAGCCAGACTTTGGCCAGCGCGGAGCCAAAGGCACCGGCGCCAACAATATGCACGCTCCCCCGGCTCACTGGCCTGCGTTCAAAAAGTGTTGAAGCATAGCGGCTCCTCCCTTGTTCTCAGGGCCATTAGTCTGCACATCACTTGTATTCCATATCAGTAGAAAGCGCCGCTTGATGACCGACAATACAGCCAACCCCGGCCAATCCAAAGACGCCGCCGGGTCGGCAGTTCCCCGGACCAAAGGCCCTTCCGCCGGGACGCCAGCTGGCTCTGGCGGCGCGCCGGATACGCCAAAGGCGTCTTACGAGCGGGACGGCAACCAATTCGTTACTGCACTGAACCTGCTGCGCTACCTCTGGCCTGCTGACAAGCCGCGTCTGCGGTTGCTGTTCGTTCTGACTGGACTGGCGATTTTGGCTGGACAGCTGTTCCTGGCCGTGACGCCGTTGGTGTTTGCAACGGCGGTGGATGCGGTTGGGGGTGAGGGCGCCTTTCCGAACGCTTCTCTGGCGTTGATCGTCGGTCTCGTCGCCGCCTTTGGCCTCGCGCGCTTGCTGGCGCAGGGCAGTCAGGAGCTGAGTTCCGCGCTGTTTATCTTCGTGGGACAGAACGGGATTCGCACGGTTGCGCTGGAAACCTTCAAACACCTGCACCAGTTGAGCCTGCGCTTCCACCTCGACCGTCAGACCGGGGGGTTGAGCCGGGCGATTGAGCGGGGGACAAAGGGCATCGAATTCGTGCTGCGGATGATGACCTTTAACCTCGTGCCCACGACTTTTGCGATTGTGATCGTAAGCGTCATCCTACTGGTCAACTTCGGTGCGATTTACGCCATCATCACCTTTGTCACCGTGGTCGGTTACATCATTTACACGATCGCCGTAACCGAATGGCGCATCAAGTATCGCCGGATGATGAACCAGACCGACTCAGAAGCGACGACCAAGGCTGTAGACTCGCTGCTGAACTACGAGACGGTGAAGTATTTCTCCAACGAAGACCACGAAGCCGTGCGCTATGACAGCGCGCTGCGAGGCTACGAGTCCGCTGCGGTGAACAGCCAGCTGTCCCTGTCACTGCTCAACCTCGGCCAAGGCGTGATCATCGCGGGTGGGCTGGTGCTGCTGCTCAGCCTGGCTGTGCCGTCCGTCATGTCGGGCGAGATGACCGTGGGCGACTTTGTGGCGATTCAAGCCTATCTGATCCAGCTTTACCTCCCGCTCAACTTCCTCGGTTTCGCCTACCGTGAGATCAAACAGGGGCTGGTGGACATGGAGTACATGTTCAACCTGCTCGAAGTGGAGCGCGAAGTGCCTGACGGGCCTGGCGCAACAGATATTGCCGTAAGCGGCGGTCTGCTGGCCTTCCGCGATGTTGATTTTGGCTACAACAACGATCGCCAGATTCTGCACAAGCTCGATTTTGAGGTGCAGCCGGGAAAGACGTTGGCCATTGTCGGGCCGAGTGGTTCGGGCAAGTCTACCATCGGCCGCATGCTGTTCCGCTTCTATGACGTCTGGGACGGTGGCATTGAGATCGACGGGCAAGACTTGCGGGGCGTGACGCAGTCTTCCCTGCGCGAGGTGATCGGGATCGTGCCGCAGGACACCGTGCTGTTCAACGACACCATCGCCTATAACATCGCCTATGGCCGCCCGAATGCGAGCCGCGATGAGGTGATCGAAGCGGCCAAGCTGGCGCAGATCCACAACTTCATCCTTGATCTCCCCGAAGGCTACGACACTCGCGTGGGTGAGCGAGGGCTCAAGCTCTCAGGCGGGGAGCGTCAGCGGGTCTCGATCGCGCGGACGATCCTGAAAAATCCGGCCATCTTGCTGTTCGACGAAGCCACTTCGGCCCTCGACACCGACACCGAGTCGGCGATTCAGGCGTCTTTGGCAGCGGTTTCCCGGGATCGCACCACGCTCGTAATCGCGCACCGCCTCTCGACTGTGGTCGATGCAGACGAGATTATTGTGCTCGATAAGGGCCGAATCGTCGAAAAAGGCGCGCATCAGGCGCTTTTGGAGCGCGATGGGGTCTATGCGCACATGTGGCATTCGCAACAGGAAGCTGATGAGTAACTGCCGCAAGGCTTAGCACTGGCTTTTCCACAGTTCTTTGCGTAGAAAGCTGCATCCGTTTGACCACGATTTAAGTAGGAGCGAGGCTCATGTCCCGCCGCTGTGATTTTGTTGGCCGTAAGCCACAAGCTGGTAACACCGTTTCGCACGCTATGAACAAGCGTCGCCGCCGGTGGCTGCCAAACCTGCAAAACGCGACCCTGCACTCTGATATTCTGCAGGAAGGTGTCCGCGTTCGTCTGTCCACTCGTGCGATCCGCACCATCGAAAAGAACGGTGGTCTGGACAGCTTCCTGATGGGCACCCCGAACCGCAAGCTGGGTCCAGATGCGCTTGAGATCAAGAAGCGTCTGGAAAAGGCTCAGGCTGCTGCTGCCTAACTAAGGCAACTGTGCGAGCGCCCACTGGGCGCTTTCAGCCACGATTGAGTTTTCAGAGCGTGCGAGCTGCTTTAGTGGCTCGCGCGCTTTTTCTTGTCCTGAATTTCCTAAGCAAATGCTCAGGTTGCGCAGGAAGCGGACGATCCCGATGCGCTTGATGGGCGAGCCGGCGAAGGCTTCGCGAAAGCGCGTGTCATCGAAGTCGGTGAAGTCTAGCAGCTGCGCCTGATCCACCACATCCCGCGGCTTGAAGCCTGCTTCTGCGGTCGCCTGAGCAAACTTGTTCCACGGACAAACGGCAAGGCAGTCGTCACAGCCATAGATCCGGTTGCCCATAGCCTTTCGAAACGCCACGGGAATAGGGCCCTCGTGCTCGATGCTCAGATAAGCCAGACAGCGCGTGGCGTCCAACTGATAGGGCGCCGGAATGGCCTGGGTGGGGCATATGTCGATGCAGCGGGTGCAGCTGCCGCAGTGGTCTTCGGTTGGCGTGTCGGGCGGCAGGTCGAAGCTTAGGTAAATCACCCCCAGAAACAGCCACGAGCCGAAGTCGGGAGAGACGAGGTTGGTGTGCTTGCCTTGCCAGCCCACTTGCGTCTGCGCGGCGAGGGCCTTTTCCGGCACTGGGGCTGTATCGACGAAGACTTTCAGCTCCCGGCCCGTCTGCTCCCCAATCCAACGCCCCAAACGCTTGAGACGCTTTTTGAGGATGTCGTGATAGTCCCGGTTTTCGGCATAAACGGAGACATTGGCCCGCGCGGGCTGGCTCAGGCGCTTGAGCGGGTCGTCTTCCGGGCCATAGTTCAGGCCGACAATGACTGTTGAGCGCGCGTCGGGCCAAAGGGTTTGCGGGTCCGACCGCTGGTCGAGCCGGCGCTCCATCCAGTCCATGGTCCCGTGCTCGCCTTGAGCGACAAAGGACTGATAGCGGGCGGTGTTTCGCTGGGGGATGCTGGCCGGGCCGAACCCCACGCTGTCAAAGCCAAGCGCCAGCGCCTCCGCTCGGATCGCGTCGCGCAGCGCCGTGGGGTCAGAGAGGGTCGATGTCGCCTCGGGCATAGCCAGCCAGCACTCCCGCTTCAAAGTCCGCGAAGGCCCCGGCTTCAATCGCCGAGCGCATGCGCGCCATCAGGTCCTGATAGTGCTGGATATTGTGCCACGTCAGCAGCATCGCGCCGAGCATTTCGTCAGCGCGGTGCAAATGCCGGATGTAGGCGCGGGAATAGTTGCGGCAGGCGGGGCAGCTACAGTCCTCATCGATCGGCCGTGGGTCGTCCTGATGCCGGGCGTTGCGCATGTTGATCGGGCCTCGCCAAGTGAAGGCCTGCCCCGTCCGTCCCGAGCGCGTTGGCAGCACGCAGTCGAACTGATCGACCCCGCGCTTGACCCCACCGATCAGATCCAAGGGCTTACCCACGCCCATAAGGTAACGTGGCTTTTCACGGGGGAGAAAGGGCTCGCAGACATCGAGCGTCTCAAACATCAGTTCCTGCCCCTCACCCACGGCCAGACCGCCGATGGCGATGCCGTGGAAGTCCATGGGCGTCAGCGCCTTGATCGACTCTTCGCGCAAGTCCGCAAACACTGACCCTTGCGCAATACCATAAACCCCGTACCCGGTCCGCTCGACCCATGCCTCGCGTGAGCGCTTAGCCCAGCGCACGGAGAGCTGCATGGAGTTATAGGCCCCGGCTTTGTCGATCGGGAAAGGCGTGCACTCGTCCAGTGCCATGGTAATCGTAGCGTCCAGCAAGCGCTGGATGTCCATGGAATCTTCCGGCGTAAGCCTGTGCTTGGAGCCGTCGATATGGCTGCGGAAGGTCACGCCCTCCTCCGTCAGCTTGCGCAGATCAGCCAGCGACATGACTTGATAGCCGCCAGAATCGGTCAGGATCGGACCTTCCCAGTTCATGAACTGGTGCAAGCCGCCAAGGTTATGGATGCGCTGTGCCGTTGGGCGGATCATCAGATGGTAGGTGTTGCCCAGAATGATTTCTGCGCCAGTGGAACGCACGCTCTCGGGTGTCATGGCTTTGACAGTAGCGGCGGTGCCAACGGGCATGAAGGCAGGGGTTTCGACCGTGCCGTGCGCGGTGTGGATCCGACCCCGGCGCGCGGCGCCATCGGTGTTCAGAAGCTCAAAGGAAAATGGCGTGCTCATGAGGGGTCGCGAAGCTCCAGAAAACAACCGTCGCCGTAGCTGAAGAAGCGGTAGCGCTGGGCGACGGCGTGTGCGTAGGCGGCTTTCATGGCGTCCGTGCCGCTGAAGGCACAGACCAGCATGAACAGCGTCGATTGCGGTAAGTGAAAGTTGGTGATCAGCGCATCGACCACCTCGAAGCGGTCGCCGGGCTTGAGGAAAATATCCGTGTTCATCGCGCCTTCTTTCCCCCGCAGGCTTTCCAGCGCGCGCAGCACGGTCGTTCCCACCGCCACCACGCGCCGGCCTTCGGCCTTGGCGGCGCGGATACGGGCGGCGTTTTCGGCGTCCAGCGCGCAGGATTCGCTGTGCATCTGGTGGTCAGATACGTCGTCAACACGGACTGGGGCAAAGGTACCCAGACCGACGTCGAGCCGGACTTCTGCCGTCTCCAACCCCTTGGCCGTGACCAGTGCGTCGAGGGTTTCCTCGTCGAAATGCAGGCTGGCCGTTGGTGCAGCGAGGGAGCCTTTCTCACGGCCGCAGAAGGTTCGGTAGTCGTCACGATCCTGCACTTCGCCACCCTTTTCCCGGCGGATATAGGGTGGGAGCGGCATGTGCCCCTGCGCGTCGATGGCGTCGAGCACGCTGCTGCCTTCTGCCGCGAAGCGCAGGCCGATGTCGGCACCATCCTTGGCCTCGACAGTGGCGGTCAGCGTGTCAGCGAACAGCAGGCGGTCGCCGGGTTCGAGCTTCTTGCCCGGCTTGGCGTAGCAGATCCACGTATCGCTCTGCTCCGTCTCGGCGACCAGCGTGACTTCGATCTGCCCGTCAAACACCCGCTCCCCCCGCTGCCGCCGACCGATCAGACGGCTGGCAAAGACCTGCGAGTTGTTGAACACCAGCAAATCACCGGTGCGCAGGCAGGCGTCGAGTTGCGCGAAGGTTCGATCCACCAGCGCACCATCTGCCGCAACGTGCAGCAGCTTTGCCGCGGAACGGGGGTAGAGAGGGCGCTGCGCGATGAGGTCTTCGGGCAGCGCGAAATCGAAGTCGCTAAGCCGCATTCGTCGAGCCGGAGCGTGCAAAAACGCCGGCGATCAGAAGGCGGAAGGGCACGAGGGCGACGACGGCGACAACGACCTTCACGCCGAAATCAACCGACGCATAGTTCATCCAGTTACCGGCGCCGCTGGCCGCGATGCTGTAGAAAATCACAGTGTCGATCAGGCTGGCAATCAGGGAGCTGACCAAGGGCCCAAACCACCAGGCTTGCTGGCGCAGGGCGTTAAAGACGGACACGTCGAGTACTTGGCCAACGACAAAGGCGCTCAGTGAGCCCAGTGCAATCCGGCCTACAGACCACGGGTCGGTGAAACCTTCGCCAATGTTGCCGCCGCTGAGGAGGAAGTACGCCACCCCGCCCCCGAAACCGATGGCAATCACCCAAAACGCCCGCCGCGCGCCGAACAGGCGGTTGATGACGTCGGTGATCAGAAAGGCGACAGGAAAGGTGAACTGGCCATAGTTGAACCAGTTGGCATTCAACCACTCGATCGGCATGGCGACGAGCACATTTGAGATATAGACGATAAAGGCCATGAGCGCGCCGGCAACCACCAGCGCAAGCAGATTGGCGTTCTGCTGCTGAGTCATTTGTTTTCTCCAGTTTTTCCCCGTCTGCGGCCCAACGAGCAGGAGGCTCGCGGGTTCAACGCATCGGGTCGGGTAACGGCTTGCTTCTAGGGGATTTTTGTCACGGACGCCACAGCAAGACGGCGATCATGGTGGGCAGCAGACCTATGAAATTGTTGTCTGTCGCAACAAACACGAGGAACTCACCCGGATCGGAGGTCGCCATTACGGCGACTGATTCCACATTCGCTACTGGACCCAGCAACGGGTCGAGGTCGAGGATGGCTTGGGGTTGCAGGCGGTTGCCTGCCGCGATGTCTTCAATCGGCACGACCATCAGCCGATTGCTCAACGGCTCGCGCATGGAGACAAACTTGCGCTCGCTGATCACCAGAAAGCGGCCGTCGGGGGTGACGTCTGCACCGGTCGGGGCGAAGACCTGATCCCACTCGTAGACGAGGATTGGCCAGTCGTCCGGCTCGCCTTCATAAATCCAGGCGCGCAGACCCCCCTCGCGCTCGACCCCTTCAGCGATGGCGAGCAAGCGGCTGTCGGGCAAGGTGGCGAGGGCTTCGACACCTTTGGAATTACGCGCAAGGCCCCGCAGAGCGGTGGGAACAGGCAGGTTGCTGATCCGTGTGCCCTCGCGCATGACGCCAACCCGGTGACGCTCCTCAAAGCCAAAGGCCAGCCGCTCTTCCCACACCGCCAGCGATTCTGCTTGCCGCGCGGGTAAGCCGGTTTGCGCATCCAGCAGCCGTTCGATGGTCAGCCGATCATCTCGAAACCCTGTCACCCTTAGGCCTGATCCGGTTTCAAACAGTAGGTCGCCTCGCAGCAGATCGCCATTGTCAGTCACAGCCAGAATGCGGATGCCGTCGGCGGTCCCTGCCGGCACCAGCCCAGCCCCCAGACCGCTCACCCCACCCAGCCGCCGGTCGTCTGAGCTCAGCGCCAGCCCGCCAACCCAAGTGAAAGCGTCAGGCAGTTCTGCAGGTTCGGGCAGGGGGGTGCTCACAAGGGACACGTGACGCTGTGCCAGTGCTGCAGGCGGCGCGGTCAGAACCAGCGTCGCAAACATCAGGCTGCAGAACGGCAAAAGGCCCCCGAAGCGGGAGCCCTTTGGCGGAGCCTTGGCGTTGCAAGGCTCCGTTCGATGCAAGGATGCAGTGGCGAACACTAGAGCTGGCGAGCGATTTCTTCGATCTCGAAGCACTCGATCTGATCGCCGACCTGAACGTCCTGATAGTTCTCGAAGGCCATACCACATTCCAGACCGTTGGCGACTTCGCGGACTTCATCCTTGAAGCGGCGGAGGGTCTTGAGCGTGCCTTCGTGAATAACCGTATCGTCGCGCAGCAAGCGCACTTTGGCGCCGCGCTTGACCACACCTTCGGTAATCCGACAACCAGCCACGCGACCGACCTTCGTAACGTTGAAGGTTTCGAGGATCGTTGCGTAGCCCAGGAAGTTTTCGCGCTGTTCGGGCTTGAGCAGGCCGCTCATCATCGCTTTCACGTCGTCCACCAGCTCGTAGATGATCGAGTAGTAGCGGATGTCGATGCCGTCACGCTTGGCGCTTTCGCGCGCTTGCGCATTGGCTCGGACGTTGAAACCGACGACCATGGCGTTAGAGGCACGCGCCAGCGTGATGTCAGACTCGGTGATACCGCCCACGCCTTGGTGCAGGACGTTGACTTTGACCTCTTCGGTGGACAGCTTCTGCAGCGTACCGATGATGGCTTCAACCGAGCCGTGTACGTCACCCTTGATGACCACCGGCAGTTCTTCTGCCGTGCCTTCCTTGAGGGCGGAGAACATGGACTCGAGACTGCCTTTGGACGCCAGCGAAGCGGCTTCCTTGGCTTTTGCCTGCCGGAATTCAGCAACTTCCCGGGCGCGCGCTTCGGACTCAACCACGACGAACTCGTCACCGGCAACCGGGGTTCCGTTGAGGCCGAGGACTTCGATCGGGGTTGATGGTTTGGCTTGCTTGACCTGCTTGCCCTGATCGTTGATCAGCGCCCGCACTTTGCCCCACTCGGAGCCAGCGACGAAAATGTCACCGATGTTCAGCGTGCCGCGCTGGATCAGGACGGTCGCAACGGAGCCACGGCCCTTTTCCATCTTGGATTCGACCACCGCACCGGAAGCCCGGCTGTCGGCGTTGGCCTGCAAGTCCAGAACTTCAGTCTGCAGCTCGATGGCTTCAAGCAAGGCATCCATGCCGTCGCCCTTGAGCGCAGAGACGTGCGCGACCTGGACTTCACCACCCATGGATTCGACCTGCACTTCGTACTGCAGCAATTCCTGCTCGACATTCAGCGGGTTCGCGTCGGGCTTGTCACACTTGTTCACCGCCACGATCATCGGCACACCGGCCGCTTTTGCGTGGGCGATGGCTTCCTGCGTCTGAGGCATGATGCCGTCATCGGCCGCGACCACAAGGATCACCATATCCGTAACGTTCGCCCCGCGGGCGCGCATCTCGGTAAAGGCAGCGTGGCCCGGTGTGTCGAGGAAGGTGATCAGCTTGCCGCTTGGCGCAGTAATCTGGTAGGCGCCGATGTGCTGCGTGATGCCGCCAGCCTCACCGGAGACCACGTTGGCCTTGCGGTAGAAGTCGAGAATCGAGGTCTTGCCGTGGTCAACGTGACCCATGACGGTCACAACCGGCGGACGCGGGGCCTTAACGCCAGCGTCATCCACAGGGGTTGCGAGACCTTCGAGGACGTCTGCGTCAGCAACACGACGGATTTCGTGGCCCAGCTCTTCGACCACGAGTTCAGCGGTATCGGCATCGATCGACTGGTTGACCGTCGCCATCACGCCCATTTTCATCAGCACGCGAATGACGTCGCCAGAGCGCTCGGCCATCCGGTTGGCGAGTTCGCCGACAGTGATGGTTTCAGGCACGACAACTTCACGCACGATTTTCTGCTGCGTCGCGAGCGCTTCCTTGGCGCGCTGCTTTTCCCGCTCCCGCTGACGCCGGATGGAGGACAGGGAACGCATGCGATCCTCATCGCCCTCGAGCGCGTCGGCAACGGACATCTTGGAGCTGCGACGACGACCGGAGTCGTTCTTTGCACGCAAGGTGGTTTTCTTGGCCTGCTCGTCCGCGCCTTTGGCTTTCTTCACGCGACCAAAAACGGGAGCCTCTTCCGGACCGCGCTGCGGGCGCGGAGGCGCCTCGCCTTTCTTGGTGCGGGGGCGCTCTGCTTCGGGCGGTGCCGTGGCGGCTACTATTGGGGCGCTCGGGCCGTCATCGCGAGGAGACGGCTTGGACGCCTGTGCAGCAGCCTTTTTGGCGTCTTCGCTTTCGCGTTCAGACTGGCGGCGGGCTTCTTCAGCCTCGGCGAGCTGGCGCAGCTCATCCTGCCGTGCGCGCTCGGACGCTTCGCGGGCTTTCCGCTCCTGCTCCCGCCGGGCGGTCTCTTCGGCAAGCTGCGCGGCGCGCTCTGCTTCGCGGGCCTTGGCCTGCTCCAGAACCGCCATACGCTTGACGCGTTCGGACGCGGTCAGGTTGTCGTTGCTGTCCGCAGCAGCGGCCGGTGTACGGCGCGCAGCTGGCGGGGCAGCCGCGTCACTAGAAGGCGTGGATTTCTTGAGGCTGGCGAGCCCTTCGGCCAGTTCCTGATTCGGAACGGCCGCCATCTTACCCGTGCTGCCGCGTTCGAAGGTACGCTTGGTACGCTTCTCCACCACGACCGTCTTCGAGCGTCCATGGCTAAAGGACTGCTTTACCTGACCGGCATCAACCGTTTTACGAAGTTCCAGCTTGCCGGGCTTTGACAAGCGCAGCGGCTGCTTGGAATCTTGGTTGTTGTTTTCGTTTTCGTTGGACATTTAGTCTTTCGTCGCCTTCTAAGCGCGGCATCGGCCGCGTCATCATTGGGGGGTTGTCAGCACATTGCGTTCATACCCGTGTGTTCTGGTTCCCGAAGGAAGCCGTTACTATGAAGCCGCCTCGGCGACCGGTGTGCGGGGCGCGGCCATGACGCTGAGCAGCGCATGGTCGGCCTTTATTGTCTTCGCCATTCCGGCGTCGGTAACGCCGGAACAGACTGCTGTTGCGCGACCCAGGGCCTGAGCCAGGATCTGCGCGGTTTCGCTTCGCAAGACTGCGGTTGCCGTGTCCTCTGCGATCCGGATCATCGGATCGAGCGTATTCGGACTGCCATCGGAGGCCAGAACCAGCAGCCGCAGCTTGCCTTGTCTGAGCTTGTCCTTGGTCTTTTCAGTCCCCACAACCAGCGCCCCCGAACGGCGCGCTAACCCCAGTCGATCCAGCATGATCTGCCGGATCTGTGTTTCTACCCGTACCGCCAAATCTGCAGGCACAGACGCCTCAGTTTTGGCAGAACGCGCAAAAGCGTTCTTCTTGACCGCAGTCTCTAGCACATCCCGTCGGGGAATTAACCAGATTCCACGGCCCGGCAGACGCTTGCCCATGTCAAAGGTCACTTGACCCGCAGGATCGAGGACAAAGCGCAGCATGTCGCTGCGGTCTGCGCTCTCTCCTGTAACGGCGCATTTGCGCTGCGGGTCTTTCTTGCTCATGGGCATGTGTGCGTCTTTTCAGCTGGTTCTCCCTGCCTTACTCGTCAAACCAGTGCGCGCGCGCTGCCATGACGATCTCGTTGGCCTTCTCCTCGGTCATTTCGTGCGCAACCAGCAGCTCGGCGAGTTCGTCGCCGGCCAGATCACCCACGTCGTCGAGGGTCTTGATATTGTTGTTGCCGAGGATGACCATCATCGACGGGGTCAGGCCGTCGAGCGCGGCGACTTCGTCGGTCACGCCCATCTGCTTGCGCTCCTCATCGCGGCGGTCTTCTTCCTGTGCCAGCCAGTCGCGCGCACGGTTGCGCAGCTCTTCGCCGATTTCCTCGTCAAAGCCTTCGATCGCGGCCAGCTCTTCGACCGGGACAAAAGCAATCTCGTCCACCGCCGTGAAACCTTCGGCAACCAGCAGGTGTGCGATGACGTCTTCCACGTCCAGCGCCTGAACAAACAGGCCCGAACGCTGGTTGAACTCTTCCTGACGCCGGCCCGATTCTTCCTCATCGGTCAGAATGTCGATCTCCAGCCCCGTCAGCATGGACGCCAGCCGTACGTTCTGCCCGCGTCGGCCAATGGCCAGCGACAGCTGATCGTCTGGAACCACCACTTCGATCCGGCCTGCTTCTTCGTCGAGAACAACCTTGGTCACCTCTGCTGGAGCGAGCGCGTTTACCACGTAAGTCGCGATGTCTTCAGACCATGGAATGATGTCGATCTTCTCGCCTTGAAGCTCACCGACAACCGCCTGTACTCGGCTGCCGCGCATACCGACACAGGCACCGACCGGGTCGATGTTCACTTCGTGGCTCAGCACCGCGATTTTAGCGCGGGAGCCGGGGTCGCGGGCGACAGATTTGATCTCGATCAGACCATCGTAAATCTCTGGCACTTCCATGGAGAACAGCTTCGCCATGAAGATTGGGTGCGTGCGGGAGAGGAAGATTTGCGGGCCGCGGGTTTCTTCGCGCACATCGTAGATATAGGCACGGATGCGGTCGCCGACCTTTGGCTTTTCCCGCTGGATCAGCTCATCCCGGCGCAAGATCGCTTCCGAGCGGCCCAGATCGACGTACACGTTGCCGTATTCAACGCGCTTGACCAGACCGGTGATGATCTCGCCCTTGCGGTCCTTGAACTCGTCGTACTGCTTTTTGCGCTCAGCAAAGCGCACTTCCTGCACGATCACCTGCTTGGCCGACTGCGCCGCAATCCGTCCCAGGTCGATAGGAGGCAGTTCTTCGGTCAGGAAGTCGCCCACGACCAGCGCCTCATCCGAGAGGTGCGCGTCACGCAAGGTGATTTGCGTCATGTCATCTTCGACTTCTTCACGCGTCTCAACCACTTCGCGGTACCGGTGCAGGCTGATCTGCCCGTTCTTGCGGTCAATCGCGGCGCGGATGTCGTGATCGACACCGTACTTCTGACGGCCGGCGCGCTGAATCGCCTTTTCCATGGCTTCGAGCACTTCATCGCGCTCGATGCCTTTCTCGCGCGCGACCATGTCGGCCATCTGGATCAGTTCCAGCCGTGGGGTGGCGGTTGTTTGGACCACGTTATCCATCGATGTATTCCTCAGCTTTCCGGCGCAGTGCCGGTCTTAGGGTCAAGTGCGTCAGCCAGGGTGACTGGCTTGGGTAAGGTGCCATTCTTGGCGGCGTCAAACAGGGCATCGGTCGCGATCAGCTTGGCCTTGGCCAAATCGGAAAAGGGCAGCAGCGCGTCCCCGTTCTCGGTGTCGATTCGAACCGCTTCACCCTCAACCCCGCCCAGCACGCCGGAGAACCGACGGCGGCCTTCGATCAGGAAGCGGGTTTCAATCTTGGCTTCGTACCCCTTGAACCGCTCAAAATCCGCAAGCCGGGTCAGCGGCCGGTCAACGCCAGCGGAGCTGACTTCCAGCGTGAAAGACTCCGCGATCGGGTCTTCCACGTCCAGCAGCGCCGACAGCGCACGCGAGATTTCCTCACAGTGCTCCACGGTCATCAGGTCGCCGTTGGACGGCTCGGCCATCAGCTGCAGGCGCGGGTTCTGCGACCCGATTAGCAGCAGGCGCACGAGATCAAAGCCCATGGCTTCCAGCATGGAAACAATGTCGTCTTCAATCCGGGCCAAAGGACCAACGGGGCGCTCGAGGCGTTCCATCATTCAGCGGCAATCAAAGAAGGGGTTACGAAAACAAAAAAGCGAGCCGGCGGCCCGCTTGTTTCCAAGGGCATCACATGAAGCTTTAGAAGTTCACGGGCCGTCTGACGCCTTACATAGGATCAATCGGGCACGCGCTCAAGGCTTAAATACAGGGGCTTACGTCCTTCCCGCACTGCTTTTGCCTCATAGCGGGTCCGGGGCCAGTCTTCCGTGCGCACCCGCCAGTCGTCCGCCGACTGCGCCAGCCAGCGGAACTTGGGGTGCGCCAAGGCGATCCGAGTCATCCACGGCTGATAGTCGGCGTGGTCGGTCGCAAGCCGCAGCAGGCCGCCGGGACGGATGGCGCGGGCGAGCGCGTCCATCATGCTCGGCTGGATGATCCGTCGCTCCCAATGGCGGCGCTTCGGCCAAGGGTCAGGGTGCAGAATAAAGGCACGCTCAACGCTGCCTTCCGGAACCCCTTCCACCAGCACACGCCCGTCGCCGTGCATGATCCGTACATTGCTCAGGTCGTGATCGTGGATATGCCGTACGGCAGAGGCGACCCCGTTCAGGAAGAACTCGGCGCCAATCAGCCGCACATCCGGGTTGGCTTCAGCCTGCCAGGCCAGGTGCTCACCCGCGCCGATACCCACTTCGAGCCAGAGCCGCTCAGGCGCATTGCCGAACAGCGCCGGCAGGTCCACGCGGCCCTCATTATCGGGGATGCAGGCAATCTCTGGCAGGACATCGGTCATCATCCGCGCCAGCTTCGGCTTGAGCGGACGACCGGACAGGCGGCCCCACAGGTGCAGGATGCCGTCTTTGGCTGTGCTGTCCTTGCCGCGGTAGGGTTGGAAGTCGGTGGAAGAGGGAGGCTTTGACATAGTCCCGATCTGCCCAAAGCCCTCTCACAGGTCAAGCGAAAGGGGGTCAGGTCCGGTATCGATCCGACTGTACAAAGTCCAGCGACAAGACCAGCTGCATGATCGAGCGCCGCAGCGACGGGTCTTGCAGGCGGCAAAAGGCCCGCACCAGCTCGCTTAACTCGGCATCCCCCATGCGATCGACACCTTCGAAGTCCCTGTGCTCATCACGCAGAGCGTCTTCGCTCGCTTCGCCCAAATCAGGGTCGGCGTATTCGTCAAAGAAATACTGGATGGGAACGCTAAGCGCTTTCGCCAGTTCATAAAGGCGACCGGCTGAAACGCGGTTTGCGCCACGTTCGTATTTTTGCACTTGTTGAAACGACAGATCGACGGCTTTCGCCAATTCATCCTGCGTTAAACCCCTTACTAAACGCCGGGTCTTGATCCGTCTGCCAACGTGCACATCGATTGGATTGCCACTTCCCTCGGCGGTCGATGGCCTCCCTCGCTTGCGGGGCTTGGTGTCCATAAATGGGCTTGTCTGCTAATCGGTTAATTTATCCGAATTTTTACATACAATAGCATACATAGACAACTGATTAAAATTTACATCTTATACGAGTATTTTTATCAACGGCGGCGGGTATTCCAAGCCAGACCCGTACCCAGACCGATTGCGAGCAGCCCCAAGCAAAGCCCCCAGAACACAAGGCGCGAGGCTCTGCCGTAAAGCGTGAGGGGAAGAGGTTGGGGCAAAGGTACGTTGGCGACCTCCGTGCTGCCATAGGCCATGCGCTTGTGCACGCGCCCAGCGGCATCAATGACGCCAGAGATCCCCGTACCGCCGACGCGCACCATGGGTAAGCCTTCTTCCACGGCGCGGAACCGTGCGAAGATGAAGTGCTGGCGCGGGCCTGACGTGTCGCCGTACCAGCCATCGTTGGAGATGTTGACCATCCACTCTGGCCGGGGGGTGCCGCGCTTGATGACGTTGCCGGGGAAGATCATCTCGTAGCAGATCAGCGGGGAGACGGGCGGCAGGCCCGCGATGTCCCACGTGCTCAGCCCAGGCCCTTCCCAGAACGACCCCGCCGAAAACGCCTGCAGCGGGATCCAGCGCACGAACCACGGCTTGTATTCACCAAAGGGGACGAGGTGTGATTTGTCGTGGCGCGCGAGGATCCCGTCCTCGCTCAGCAGATAAGCGGTGTTGGTGGGGATCGGATCATCCCCGGGAGAGGCGCCCAGACCGCCCGTGATGATCCGGGTTTGCGCAGGCAGGCGGTCGAGGATCCAAGCGAGGTCTTCCGGGAAATAGTCGATGAAGAACTGGATTGAGGTCTCCGACCAGATCGCGACGTGATGCGTGCCGTCGCCGCTCAAGGTCATGGACAGAAGGTCGCTGACCTTCTGGCGCTTTTCGGTGTCATCCAGTCGGGCGAGGGCGTTGGTGCCGGGCTGCACCAGCCGCGCGATGGTTTCCGACGGTGCCGCTGCCCGCACGCCGATCTGGCTCAGCCGAAGCTGACCGAAGGCCACCAAAACCACCAGCGGCAACAGGGTCAGCGCCAGTCCCGCGCGCACCTGTCGCCGCAGCAGCAGGGCAGGGCCCGCTGCGCTGAGCATGGTTAGGGCCGTGAGGCCAAAGACGCCGATCCACGCTGAGAGCTGGAGCGTAAGGGGGTGAAAACCCCAGACCGTGCCCAGCGGACCCCAGGGCAGGCCCGTCAGAACCCACCCGCGAAAACCTTCCGCCCCCATGGACGCCGCAGCAAACAGTACAATCGTTCCCAGCAGGCCCAGACGCAGGCGACGCTGCACCAGCCAAACCGCGAGCCACCATGGACTTTGCACCATGGCCAGAAAGGCGGGCAGACCGAGGATGGCGAACGGCATGACCCACCAGTACGCGGCGAGGTCAACGCCGACGATCCAGCCCAGCCAGTACATCCCCCCGGCGATCTGTCCCCACCAGAACGTAAAGATGAACAGCCAAGCCCCGCGCCAGCCAGTCCGACTCAGGATCAGCAGCAGCGCAAGGGGATAGGCCACCCACAGCACGGGCAAGGCCCAGACCGGGGGCTGCGCCAATGCGGTCGAAAGGCCCAGCAGGAAAAGAAGCAGCGAGCCGCTTCCTGTCCGAACGCGGGTGAAGCGGTCCAAGGCCTATTTGTCCTCTGACTCGGTTGAGTCCGTGTTGGGGGAAGGAGCAGCGCTTTCGTCCGCCGCGCCCTCGTTGGCTGCGCTGTCATCAGCGGCGGCGAGGCGGCGTCGGCGGCGCAAGGGGTTGGTGGCGGGCTCGATGTGAACGCGGCGAATGCGGCGCGGGTCGGCTTCCATCACCATGAACCGCCAGCCCGATGCGTGGGTCAGAACCTCACCCCGGATCGGCACGCGCCCGGCCAGCGAGAACACCAGGCCGCCGAGCGTGTCGAAGTCTTCCTCGCGGTCTTCGTCGGTCAGGAACGCACCAATGCGGTTCTCCAGCTCGCTGAGTTCGAGCCGGGCGTAAGCCTCGAACTCGTTTTCACCGACAGTCACGATCTCGCCGTTGTCTTCGTCGTGCTCATCCTGAATATCGCCGACGATTTCTTCCACGAGGTCTTCAATAGTCAGCAAGCCGTCGATCCCGCCGTGCTCGTCAACCACAAAGGCCATGTGGCGGCGCTTGGTGCGCATATCCAGCAGCATGTCGAGTACCGGCATCGACGGCGCAACAAAGATTGGCGGGCGCAGGATGGAGCGCAGGCCCTCGTTCGAGCCGCGCGCCTTGGCGGCGAGCAGATCTTTGATGTGCACCAGTCCGCGAATGTCGTCCTTGTCCTCACCGTAGACCGGCATGCGTGAATGACCCTCGCCTGCGGCAACCTCGATCACCGCGTCGATGGAAGAGTCTATGTCCACAGCAATGATCTCGGCGCGCGGGACCAGCACGTCTTCGACGGTGCGGTCCTTGAGCTGCAGGATGTTGGACAGCATCTTGCGCTCATCGGCACCAAAGCCGCTGCTTTCATCATGATCGGGGGACTCGAGGATGGTCTCGATCGCATCGCGGTCGTTGCGCTGGGGCCGAACAAGGCGCAGGACAGCGGCCACCTGCTCGCCCCAGCGGGTCAGCCGGGACGATGGCGGTTGAGACGGTTCAGAATTCGAAGAGGAAGGGTCGGCAGACGTTGTCATGACGTGGTGAGAGTGGCCGCACCATCGGGCAAAATTACGGTCGCTGTATCGCGTTGGTCTTGTCCGGTGCTTTGTTTACTCTGCGTTTTCTCCGTATGGGTCAGGATAGCCGAGGTCTCTCATAGCGAGGCGTTCGAGGCCTTCCATCAGTTCGGCTTGGTCCTCTTGAATATGGTCAAACCCCAGCAAATGCAAAACCCCGTGGATTATCAAGTGGCTAAGGTGTGAATCGAGCGTTTTTTCCTGCTGGATAGCCTCTCGCACGACAGTTTCCCCTGCCAGAGCCAGATCTCCCCAGTAGACCGAGGCCCCATCGGCCTGCCCCTGTTCCATAATCCCGGCGGGGGCATCGTCTTCGAAGCTGGGCCAGGACAGGACGTTGGTGGGTTGGGGTTTGCCGCGGAAATCTTCGTTCAGCCGCGCCACGCGCGGGTCATCGAGGAAGGCGATGGAAAGCGCTGCATCGGCTTCCCAGTGGTCAAAGCCTTCGCTCTCCAATCCCACGTGAAAGGCCGCCGCCACGGCGCGGTCGGTGAGGGTTTCGAGGTCCTCGGCCGACGCAGGCCATGCGTCGGGCGCGTCTAGGATGAGTTCAGCCTTCATCCCTGATCGGCGCCGGTCTTGTAGGCCTCCGCCTCTGGCTTGGGTGCTGCGTCGTAAGCGCGGATGATGCGACCTACCAGCGGGTGGCGCACTACATCATCAGCAGCAAAGCGCTTCACCGCGACGCCTTTGACATCGCGCAAGGTATCGAGCGCATCGCGCAGGCCGCTTTTCACGCCGCGCGGCAGATCGACCTGACTCAAGTCACCGTTCACGACCATGCGCGAGCCTTCGCCCAAGCGGGTCAGAAACATCTTCATCTGAGCAGCGGTGGTGTTTTGCGCTTCATCAAGGATCACAAAGGCTTCCGACAGGGTGCGACCCCGCATGAAGGCCAGCGGGGCAATCTCGATTGACCCCGCTTCGATCCGCTTCTCCACCTGATCGCGCGGCAGCATGTCATAGAGCGCGTCGTAAAGCGGTCGCAGGTAGGGATCGACTTTTTCTTTCATATCACCAGGCAGAAAGCCCAGCCGTTCACCTGCTTCGACCGCAGGGCGGGACAGGATCAGCCGTCGAACCTTGCCTTCGAGCAGGTGCGAAATCGCCATGGCGGCGGCAAGGTAGGTTTTGCCTGTCCCAGCGGGGCCAACGCCAAAGGTCAGCTCATGGTCGCGCATGGCCACCAGATAGTCTGCCTGCCCCGGCGTGCGCGGTGAAATCGACTTCTTGCGCGTCGTGATGGCGACGTGTTCGGTGGGGTGCCCTTTGAACAGGTCCTCTGCAGCGCCGTTCTGCTCGACGTGGTGCCGACCCATGCGGATCGCTGCTTCTACGTCCGCCGGCTCAACGATCAGGCCACGACGCGCACGGTCGTAAAGGCTTTCAAGGACAGCAAAGCCAAGCTCGACGGACTCGGTCTCACCGTGCAGGACGATTTCATCGGAGCGGTTGGCGATCGACAGGCTGAGCCGTTCTTCGATTAGCGCAAGGTTCGCGTCACCCACACCGCAGACATCCAGAGCCAGTCTCGCGTCCGCGAATTGGAACGCATGCGATGTCGCTTGGGTCATTCGGAACCTTTCATATCAAGCAGCTTCACGTGCCATTAGGATTTGGCCTCGTAGGGAATTGGCGCCCGCGGCGAGGATTTCAACGTCCACCAGTTGACCCACCCGATGTTGCGGTGCCGTTACAGCGACCGACTGCATGTAGGGACTGCGCCCGATCAGCTGCTCTTCTTCCTTACCCGCGCGCTCAAGCAGCACAGAGAAGGTGCGGCCCACGCAGCTTTGGTTGAAGGCCAACTGCTGCTCGTTCAGCAGCTGTTGCACGGCTTCGAGCCGGCGTGACTTCACCTCTTCGGGCACATGAAACTCAACATTAGCAGCCGGGGTGCCGGGGCGGGGGCTGTACTTGAAGGAATAGGCTTGGGCGTAGTTCACATCCGTGATGATCTTCAGCGTGTCTGCGAAGTCCTGATCGGACTCACCGGGGAAACCGACGATAAAGTCACCACTGATCGCCATGTCGGGCCGGATCTCACGCAAGCGTTGGATGATCTCAAGGTACTCGGCAGCTGTGTGCGAGCGGTTCATCGCCTTCAGGATCGGGTCCGAGCCGGACTGCACGGGCAGGTGCAGATAAGGCATCAGCTTTGGGTTATCAGCGAAGGCGCGGTAGAGGTCTTCGTCCATGTCCTTGGGGTGAGACGTAGTAAAGCGCAGGCGCTCCAGACCATCGATATCACCCAGCGCGCTGAGCAGCCCGGCAAGGTTCCACGTCCCCGTCCCACCGTTCGGCGCTTCGCCGTGGTAGGCGTTAACGTTCTGACCCAGAAGGGTAATTTCCCGCACACCCTGATCCGCCAAGCGCTGGGCTTCGGCGAGCACGGAGGCAACTGGGCGCGACTCTTCCGCTCCGCGCGTGTAGGGGACCACGCAGAAGGAGCAGAACTTGTCGCATCCTTCCTGCACTGTCAGGAAAGCAGAAGCGCCCGTGGCGGACGTGCGCTCTTCAGGCAGATGATCGAACTTGGATTCCGTGGGGAAGTCAGTCTCGACGATGGCGCGCTCGCCGCGCTCCACTCGGTCTACCAGTTCCGGCAGACGGTGATAGGATTGGGGGCCGATGACCAGATCGACAGCCGGGGCCCGTCGCTGGATTTCTGCACCCTCAGCCTGCGCAACACAGCCGGTAACGGCGATCTTTACGTCGCGCCCGGACTGCTCCCGCAGCATCCGCATGCGGCCAACTTCTGAGTACACCTTCTCCGCCGCCTTCTCCCGAATATGGCAGGTGTTCAGCACCACCAGATCCGCCTCGTCGGCGCTCGCGGCAGTGGTATAGCCAGCCTTGCTCAGGCTTTCGGCCATCCGCTCGGAGTCATAGACGTTCATTTGACACCCATAGGTGCGAATGAAGACGCGCTTTTCGGAGTTCTCAGTCATGACGCCCTACTATCACCAACCTTTGACAGCTTGAAAACAAAAACGGTCGCAGGGCATCAGACCTGCGACCGTTCTAAACCGCAATGGCGGGTGGCTTAAGCAGCGCTGCGGCGGGTACCGAGGCCGATTTCCTTGGCCAGCTTGGAGCGCTGGGCTGCATAGTTCGGCGCAACCATTGGGTAGTCCGATGGCAGACCCCAACGCTGGCGGTATTCTTCCGGGCTCATGTCGTAAGCGGTCTTCAGGTGACGCTTGAGCATCTTCAGCTTCTTGCCGTCTTCCAAGCAGACAATGTAATCCGGCTTAATCGAAGAACGAATAGCAACCGCAGGTACAAGTTCTGCTTCTTCTTCTACTGCAGGGGCATCGACAGAAGAAAGCGTTGCGTAGACATCAGCAATCATCCGCGGCAAGTCGCCGACAGCGACAGAATTATTCGACACGTGCGCAGCAACGATGTCTGCAGTGAGTGCAAGCAACTCAGAGTTGGCGTTATCTTTCACCAAAATATTCCTTCTCGATAAGTACCAATATAGCGCTTTGAGCGAAACTGTATTGCTTCTTTAAACGTGAATTTGATTTTTGCAAGGCGAAGATCATTCTTCGTCACGCATTTATGATGCCGCGTCTGAAGCGGCGAAAGCGTGCACTTAAGAACGTTCCTTCGTCTCATTCGGCGCAAAGTCATAATGCATTAACACTGCGTGCTGCAAATCACCATTTGCCATTCTATAGTAATTTTTGCGTATACCAGAAATGCTAAAGCCTAAAGACGAATACAGTGAAATAGCAGACTCATTATTCGCTGCAACTTCAAGGAAGCACTTCTCAACACCTTCGATTTTATCAAGTGTTTGTTCAAATATCATTTTTGCAATCCCTCGACGTCTGTAGTCAGGAGCCACACAGATCGTGGAGACTTCGATTTCTGGGATGACAGTATTGTAAAGAATAAAACCCGCTAAAGCGTTGCTGTCTTCAATCCAGCCGTACGCACTATAGGTTGGCAGGGCCAAAAAAGTCTGAAAGTCCTTCTCTCGCCATGGGGTGTCAAAACACAGTTGATGCACCGTTGCCATCGCGGCAGCATGAACGAAGCCCAAGCGTTCGACACTCATGGGGATAACTTTTGGCCGATTTCCGGCGCTCTCAAGTAAATCGGAGAAGATTTGTCCTGTGATTCAATCAGGTAGGCGGCTGAAACGTCAGGCTTTGACAAGGCTTGCGCGACAATTGCCATGTTAGGTTCGTGCTGGGTGGCGTTTGGAAGGATCTTGCCGGCGGCTGAACCGATGAGCTGCCGGAATGGTCCCTTGGCTTGAACCTCTTCGACCGAGTAGACCCCGTCGCGCAAAAGAAGGGAGACACCGTCCTTGGCATAGGCGCGAACAAAGACTTCAGCGCGGCGGGACTCAACGGTGATGCACAGCCCGTCGGTCTCACCCGCTTCGGCGGCGTAGACGTCAAAGGCGTTGACCCCATAAAACGTCGCGCCTGTCGCCCGTGCCAAGCCCAAACCTACGGAAATCCCGAGCCGAATGCCGGTAAAGCCGCCCGGGCCGAGCGTGCAGGCAACGCGGTTCAACGAGCCAGCATCCTGATCTGCCGAAGCCAGCAAGTCATGGAGCGCCGGCACCAGCCGTGCAGGTTGTCCACGGTCCATGGTTTCGCGTATCGTGCCCAGCGCTTCACCGTCTTTGAACAGCGCGGCACTCAGGCCCTGGCCCGCGCACTCGAAGGCCAGTGCGAGCATGTTAGAGGTAGAGGTTCATCGGCTGACCGCTGGACAACCGCGCGCGGTCAAAGTCGGTCAGACGGTTGTCGTTCACCAGCGTGTTGAGCGTTGCCGCGTAGTATGTCGGATCTTCGCTGTAGCGGTTGAGATGCGGGATCAAATCCCGCGCTGATGCCATCCGACCCGCTCGACGCAGGCCAGCGCGTGCTTTGCGCATTTCGAGATAAGCACTGTTAGTGTTCAGGTTCATCGCGTAGCTGCGGATCGACTCTTCTAGCGAGGTGAAAGTGCGGACGCGGTGGTTCTGGTCTGCATCGCGGTCGGACGGGGTCATGCCCGGTTGGCTGGAATCCCAGACCCGCTGCCCGAACAGGGCGTTGCCTTGCTGCACATACCGCGAAGTACCCCAGCCACTTTCCAGACCCGCCTGTGCGAGAATTAGGCTCACTGGCAGGACATCGACGCGCTGGAGGAGGTTGGTCGTGTTGCTCTGAATATCGTATTTCGCCGCGATGGTGCGCACGGATGCAGGGGCGTTGGTGATCGGGCCGCTGTAGCCGCTGCGCTCGATGGTCGCGCGCTCGGCCGCGATTTCAGCGTTCACTTTGATCGAAAGGGGCAGCAACAGCCGGAGGAACACGTCTTTGTTCATCGGTACGCTGTTGTTCATGTCGTTCGGTAGCTTGCGCGCGAAGACCGGCGGAACCGGCGCGCCGCGTCGCATGGTGTCGAGCAGGTAGCCGTTCTGGTCGAAGAACCGGCCAACGCCTTCCAAACCACCGGGAACCGACTTGGAGACGGCGTTGGAGGAGGGAGCCAGGGGCGCGAGCGCGCGCTGCGGGTTGACCTGCGGCGCGCGGGTCGGAACGAACTGCCCACCCATCGGGGTTGCGGCGGAGAGATCGAAGGACTGGCCGTTGCTGACAACAGTGGTGCTGGCCCGCTGCGGAGCCGCGGCAACTTGCGCCTGACGCTCGGCCTCAGCCTTAGCCGCCTTTTCCGCTTCGCGCTCAGCGCGTTCGTCGGATCCGGTGACCTGTGGCAGCCATTCGTTGACGATGTAGTTGAAGGTATCACCAGTGATCTCAAAGCCTTCACCGTCTACCTTGATCGCGCGCTCTTCATCGAAGGAAAAACGCTCGCTCACCTGATCAGGGAAGGCCTCTACCCGGCCTTCAAACGCCTTCATGCCCTCAGCAACGCGCGTCGGCGCGCTGGCGAGGTCAAAGGTGCTGCCGGGGCTCAGTTCTTCATCATCGATGGTCGTGGTGGACGAACAGGCACCAAAGGCCAGAAGCAGCAGGCAAGCTGAAAGAGGGGTCGAGCGACGAAGGCGGCCGGTCAAAGGAATATCCTCACAGAAAAAATACGGGCTTGAAACGCCACGCCTGCTTAATGGGTTCGCCTGCCGAATCCCACGCAAATACGGCGGTTTGAGGATTATGTGACTATGCAGACCCCGTGACCCCCGATGAGGGTCGCATTAAGCTCCATTATACGGGCGCGACTTCGCGAACCTCTGGCACATAATGCTTCAGCATGTTTTCGATTCCCATCTTCAGCGTCGCGGTCGAGGATGGGCAGCCAGCGCAGGCGCCGCGCATGTGCAGGTAGACCACACCTTCCTTGAACTCATGGAAGACGATATCGCCGCCGTCCATGGCCACGGCGGGCCGCACGCGGGTGTCGAGCAGGTTTTTGATCTGCGTCACAACCTCACTGTCTTCTTCACCGGACTCTTCGGTCGCGCCATCGTCACGCATCACAGGACGGCCAGCGGTAAAGTGCTCCATGATCAGGCCGAGGATAGAAGGCTTGATGAGGAACCATTCGCGGTCGTCGCTTTTGTGGATCGTGATGAAGTCCGAGCCGAGGAACACGCCGGTCACGCCCTCAACTTCGAACAGCCGTTCGGCCAGCGGCGAGACCGCTGCTTGCTCGGGCGTGTCGAAGTGCGCGGAGCCTTCGCTGAGAACCGTCAGGCCCGGAAGGAACTTCAGGGTCGCTGGGTTAGGCGTGGATTCAGTCTGGATAAACATGGAAGTCGTCCTGTCTTGTCGTGCCACTAACATGCGGATCAGGACGCAAGAGATCAAGTCGGCGCGACGTTATGCTGGGGCGCGGCTACGGGATGGCACGAAGAGCGGCTGGTTTTCGCGCATCAAGATCGCAAAGATTTGATAGTTTTCGTTACAAGGAGTCGTGAATGCGCCATATTAAGCGCTCACTTTTCAGTCTAAACACAGGCAGTATTCCCGGTACGCTCCGACGCACACCCGCCAGAGCAACTGTTTGAAAAATATATGAGAATCCAGATGCACCGTCGTCCCGCTTTCCTCTCCCTCCTCCTTTCCGCCTTTGCGCTGAGCCTTGCCGTGCCGTTGCAGGCACAGGCGCAGACGACGCAGGAGCAGGTGACGGCCTTCCTCAATCAGGTCGAGTCCCAGATCGAGCGCATTACCACTGCGCAAGGGCGTTTTATGCAGATTTCGGATTCAGGGCAGATCGTGCGCGGCGATATCTACATCGCCCGCCCCCGTCGGATGCGCTTTGACTATGACGAACCGTCCCCGGCGTTGCTGGTCGCGGATGGCCGGTTCATTGGCACCTACAACACTAAAGATGAGACCTCTGCCCACCGGCAAATCAACCAGACGCCGTTGAAATTCCTGCTCAACGAAGACCCCAACCTCGCCAACGGGGTGAAGGTGCTGAAGATCGAGCGGGTGGCCGAGTCTGTGCTGGTGACGATTCAGGATCGGCGCAACCCGAACCAAGGGCAGCTCATCCTTGTGCTGGACACGCGGACTCTGGAGTTGCGCGCCTGGCAGGTTATCGACGACAAGGGGGAACGAACGACGGTGCGGCTTGAGTCCATGACTTACGGTGTACCGCTCGCCAACACCCTGTTTGAGCGTCCTACCTTCTGATGACAAAAGCCCCCGTGATCGGGGTCATGACGTGCGCCCGACCCAAGCACGAGAAGACCCCGGAGTATCTGGAACTGGCCGTGGGCCAGAAGTACATGCAGCCCCTTCTCGACCGGGGTGCGCTTCCCTTTCCGGTGCCGAATTTTGGCGAGAAAACCCCCTTTGATGCGCTGGTGGCGCAGATCGACGGGCTGCTGCTGACTGGTTCGCTGAGCAACGTTCACCCGGACCGCTACGATGGCGAACTGGGGCCGCAAAGCCTGCCGCTCGACCCGCATCGGGACGCCTGCACCTGGGGCCTGCTCGATCGCTGTATCGCGCAGGGCAAGCCGGTGTTTGCGCTGTGTCGCGGGTTTCAGGAGCTCAACGTCTATGCCGGGGGCAGTTTGGATCAGAGCGTGCATGACGTGCCGGGCCGCATCGACCACCGCTCCCCCACCTCTCACGTGCCGGAGATCAAGTACGGCGCGTGGCAGCAGGTCACGGTCACACCGGGCGGCATTTTGGCCGGAGTGCTGCAGTCTGATGCGCCTATCGTTATCAACTCCCTGCACCTGCAGGGCGTGAACCGTTTGGGTGAGGGCGTGACGGTGGAGGCAACGGCGACCGACGGGCTGGTCGAAGCACTGTCGATCGACCGGGCGAAGGCCTTTTGTCTGGGCGTGCAGTGGCATCCCGAAGCCATCCCCGACAACCCTGTCAGCGTCGCGCTTTTCGACGCCTTTGTGGACGCCTGCCGAGCGCAGGGCTAGAGTCGCGCCATGAGAATTGTGACTTGGAATGTTAACGGCCTTCGCGCGCGTGCCGAGCACGTGACCAAGGTCATCGACGCGCTGCAACCTGACGTCCTGATGATGCAGGAAATCAAAATGGACGCCGCGATTTTTCCCCACGACGACCTCGCCGCAGCGGGCTTGCCGCATGCGACCGCGCATGGGTTCAAGGGCAAGCACGGCGTCGCCATCGCGTCCCGCGTTGCGTTGAGCGATATTGATAAGTCAGTCATTGGCGGCATCGACGACGGGCGCCACGTCTCTGCGACCATCGCGACCAGCGGTGGCGACCTGCGGCTGTCGAGCCTCTATGTGCCGTCGGGTGGGGACAAGCCGGATGTCGAGATCAACGACAAGTTCGCGCACAAAATGGCCTTTATGGAAGAGATGAAGACTTTCTTCGCCGGTGACAGCTTCCACGTGGCGGGCGGTGACCTGAACATCGCGCCGGGCGAAGAAGATGTTCACGACCACAAGAAGTGTCGTCGTCTGGTCGGGCACTCCGACGGTGAGCGCGCGATTATGGCAGAGGCCATCGACGCGGGGCAGTGGCTCGACACCGGTCGCCATCTGCAGCCTGAAGGGCCGCTATTTTCCTGGTGGGGCTACCGGTTTCCGCCAGCGTTTGAACGGAACCTTGGCTGGCGGCTGGATCACCTTTGGCTCAAGAAAAGCCATGCCAGCAAGATCAAGGGCGGCTCGGTCTATCGTGACAGCCGAGGGTGGGAAAAGCCTTCGGACCACGCGCCGGTGATCCTCGATCTCGACGTCACGGTCGGCTGAGATGTCAGAACAGCTCGCCCGATACGCCGGACGCGCTTGGATCGGTGATGCCGTTCTGGGCGGGATCGGCGCGGGCCTGCTGGGACTTTGGACGCTGGTGCTGCTGCCGGGTTTCTGGGCGGTTCTTCCGGGGATGGGATTGGTTGGGAGCCTCTATCTCATCGGTCGGGCGCTGTGGCTGAAAACGCTGACCTATGCATTCGACGAAGACGCGGGAAGGCTCACCCGGCGCGCGGCTTTCGTGGCGGAGCGGCGCGTGGATTTGAGCGCGCTAACCCGCGCTGACCTGCACTATCTGGGGACTTTGCTGCGGGGGGCGCGGGGGAAAAGCGGGCTGTTCGTCCTACACGTTGCTGACGCCAATGCGTCCCTGCGGATCGAGAGCAAGGTTGAGGGCTTCCACGCCCTCACTTCTGCCGCGTTGCGGTCTTTTATCGAAGCCGGGAATTCGATCTCGCTGGCGACTTACGACAATGCTGACGCCATCGAGGTCGACGTGGGTCTGAAGACCGAGATGATCTCTCGGCCTGTCTGACCCACCCGCATTTTCTTACATGGCGAGGCGGTAGCCGCCGGGTTCCGTCACCAGGATGGAGTTCTGCTGCGGGTCCGGCTCGATCTTCTGCCGCAGACGATAGACGTGGGTTTCCAACGTGTGCGTGTTCACACCCGCGTTGTAGCCCCAAACTTCGTCGAGCAGCGTATCCCGCGACACCACCTTGCCGCCCGCGCGGTAAAGAAACTTCAGGATCGCCGTTTCCTTTTCGGTCAGGCGGATCTTGCGGTCGTTCTCGTTGTTGGTGAGCATTTTTGCAGCCGGGTGGAAACCGTAAGGCCCGACGTTAAACACCGCATCATCGGATTGCTCGTGCGTGCGCAGCTGGGCGCGCAGGCGGGCCATGAAGACGTTGAAGCGGAAGGGCTTAGTGATGTAGTCGTTCGCGCCCGCATCAAGCCCAAGAATGGCGTCCGCGTCACTGTCTTGCCCGGTCAGCATGATGATCGGCGCCTTCAGCCCCCGACGGCGCATCAGCTTGCACAGGTCGCGCCCATCCATGTCCGGCAGGCCCACGTCGAGGACGATGGCGTCGAAGTGGTCGGCGTCTGCGAGCTTCATGGCTTCCGAGCCGTTCTCTGCCTCGCTCACCGCATACTCTTCATGGAACCCCAGTTGCTCGGCGAGGGTCTCCCGCAAGGTCGGGTCGTCATCGACCAGCAGGATGCGGCGGCGGTTGGCGTCGTGGCTGAGGCTTGTCATCAAAAGGCTCCTTTGAACAGGCGCGTTGGTTCTGGACCTTATGTTAGCCGCACACGCAGTCGTGTCATCAGCTCACAGAGCCATGTTGAGACTTTGTGAGGATTTGTCAAATTGACGTGAGGAAGAAAGCGTTTTTAATCAGGGATTTAGCGGTGGACGCGCGCCAAAGATGGCGCTGCCGACGCGAACGTGAGTGGCGCCTAACTCCACGGCTGTCTGGTAATCACCAGACATCCCCATGGACGCCCACGGCAAGCCGAGGTCGTCTGACATCCGCTTGAGGAAGGCAAAGTGGCCCGCGGGCGCGTCTTCGACCGGCGGTATACACATGAGCCCTTCGAGCGGCAGGGATTCGGCGCGGATCTCGGCAACAAGCGCTTCGACATCATTGGGCAGAACGCCCGCTTTCTGCGGCTCTTCGCCTGTGTTCACTTGGACCAGCAGCTTGGGGCAGCGCCCCAACGCCTGCGCTTCCCGCGCGATGGCTCGGACAAGCTTGGCGCGGTCCACGGTGTGGATGACGTCAAACAGCGCGAGGGCGTCTTTGGTCTTGTTGCTCTGCAAAGGGCCGATCAGGTGCAGCTCCATGTTGGGCCAGTCGGAGCGCAGGTCGGGGTACTTGCCCTTGCTCTCTTGCACGCGGTTTTCACCGAAGATCATTTGCCCGGCCTGCAGGGCTTCGATGACGGCTTCTTGCGGCTTTGTCTTGGCAACGGCAATCAGATGCACGTCGTCTGCTGACCGTCCAGCGCGTTCAGCAAAGCGGTCGATCTGTTCGTGGACGTCGGCGAGGTTTTCGGCGATGGACATGGCCTAGACCAGCCCTTCGCGCCCAATCGACAGGAACCGCTGCTCCCGCGAGCGTTTGAGCGCCTGGCCGTCCATGGCGGAAAGCTTCTTCAGCTGCGCTTCAATCGAGTCACCCAGCGCCATGGCGGCTTCGACCGGGTGACGGTGCGCGCCGCCTGCGGGTTCGTCTACTATGCCGTCAATGACGCCCAGCCGAAGCAGATCTTGCGCGGTCAGGTTCAACGCCCCGGCCGCGTCCTTGGCAAACTTGCCGTCGCGCCAGAGGATCGAGGCACAGCCTTCGGGGGAAATCACGGAATAAACCGCGTGCTCGAACATCAGAACGCGGTTCGAAGCCGCCAGCGCCACTGCGCCGCCAGAGCCGCCTTCGCCGGTGATCACCGCGATCGAAGGCACCTCGAGCCGCAAGCCGGCTTGGATTGAACGGGCAATGGCCTCAGCCTGTCCGCGCTCTTCCGCGCCTTTGCCCGGATAAGCGCCGGGCGTGTCCACGAAGGACAGAACCGGCAGGTTGAACTGCCCTGCCAACTCCATCAGGCGGATCGCTTTGCGGTAGCCCTCGGGCCGACCCATGCCGAAGTTGTGCCTTACCCGCGAGTTCATGTCGTTGCCCTTCTCGTGGCCCATGACCACAACAGGACGACCCCGGAACCGCGCCAATCCGCCCAGAATGGCTTGATCGTCGCCGAAGTTCCGGTCACCGGAGAGCGGCTGGTAATCGGAGAGCAGCATTTTCGCCAGCGCAAGGAACTGCGGCCGGTCGGGGTGGCGGGCGACCTGACATTTCTGCCAGGCATCCAGGTTGCGATAGACTTGGGTCAGGCGTTTAGCGGCCTGCTCGCGCAGCTTTTCCAGCTCGGTGCTCATATCGCCGCTGCCGTCTTCACCGACGAGCCGGCTCAGCTCCGCAATCTTCGCTTCCAGATCTTTGACTGGCTTTTCAAATTCCAAGGCCACCGCAGCGGACATGCCAGACGTCTCCCGTCTTTGGTTTCCGGTTAGTTCAGTTGTGCTAGCCCATCGCCGCCGCTTAACAAACCCAGATTCAGTGGGTGAGCTGCGCCTACAATGGCCTTCAGACGCTCGTCTAGGATATGGGTGTAGATCTGCGTGGTCGATATATCGGCGTGCCCAAGCAGGGATTGCACAGCGCGCAAATCCGCTCCATGGGCCAGCAAATGGCTTGCAAAGGCGTGTCTGAGCACATGGGGAGAAAGGAGCCCTGGATCAACATTGGCCCGTGCTGCCAGATCTTTCAGCGTCGTACCAAGCTTCTGTCTAGAAAGATGTCCCGCCTTTGACGGTTCTGGAAAGAGGAACAGACTTTCCTTGCCCAGTGGCAGAAACCCAACCCGGCCGCCTTCGATGTAGCGGGCCAGTGCGCGCTGTGCGGGTTCGCCGACGGGTATCATACGCTCCTTATTACCCTTGCCGCGCACGACCAGAAAGCGCGGGTCACGGGCAGCGACAGCGATGGGAAGGCTGACCAATTCCGTCGCGCGCATGCCCGTGGCGTAGAGCAACTCGACCAACGCAAGTGTGCGCAGAGTGGTGGGCGTGCCGGAGTCGGCGTCTTGCTGCGCGCGGGTCAGCAGCTTGCCGACCTGATCTTCAGAGACCAGCTTGGGCAGCGGCTTGCCGGTGCGGGGGCCGTCGATGTGGCGGGCGGGGTTGTCTTTGCGCAGACCGTCTTGCTGCAAAAACAGGAAGTATTGCTTCAGCGCCGAGAGCTTGCGCGCGGCGGTCCTGGCGGACTGACCAGCGTCGAGCAGCCCTGCGAGAAAGGTACGAATGTCCACGGCATCAGCAATGGCAATGTTGCCGCCAGTTTCCGGCCGGGCGTGGTTCAGGCTCTGGCGAAAGGCATCGAGGTCGCGGCGGTAGGCTTCCAGCGTGTTCCGCGCTGCGCCGCGTTCGCTGCGCAGCATCTCAAAGAACAGATCCAGAAAGGGCCCCTCGTTGACTGCCATCAGCGCCCCGTGTCAGTCGGCCGCGGCATGTCCTGCCCCAGAATAACCTCGCGCGGCAGCACTTGCCGGATCGTCTGAGCTGGGCGGGGCGGTTCCCAAGTGTACAGCAGAATCAGGAAGAAAACCCCGATCACGCACAGGATCACCAGAAACAGCAAAAAGGGATTAGGATCGTTTCGCCGGAAGGTCATGTGTCGATGTTAAGCCCTGTCTTCGTTTACAGCTTCAATAAACGGGTCTAAACGCCAAGTCATGACCCAAGCACGCAACAAGAGCCTCGCAAAATCGCTGCACGGTCGCATCGACCGTCCAATCGTTCTGGTTGGGCTCATGGGATGCGGCAAGTCCAGTGTTGGCAAAGTCATCGCCCCCCTCTTGGGCCTCGACTTCTTTGATTCCGACTCAGAAATCGAAGGCGCTGCGGGCATGTCTATCGCTGAAATCTTTGAAAATTATGGCGAAGCTGAATTTCGTGCGCTGGAAAGGCGGATTTTTGAGCGCATGCTGGATGACCAGCCCAAGGTTATTGCAGCTGGTGGCGGGGCTTTCGTGCAGGATGATACCCGGGCCGTGATCAAGGCTGGCAGTGTCTCTCTCTGGCTGCAAGCAAAGCTGGACGTGCTTGTCTCGCGGACGCAAAAGCGGAGCAATCGGCCCATTTTGGCCGGTAAGGATCACCGCGCGGTGCTGCGAGATTTGATGGAAAAGCGACGTCCAGCATATGAGAAGGCCGACTTGCGCGTGTTTTCAGGACCGGAATCGATCGATAAAACGGTTCGGGCGTCTTTGGACGCGCTCAAGGGCCACTTCCTGCCCTGAGCCACAGGAACGGACATGACACAGCAGACTCTCGAAGTTGGACTTGGTGAGCGCACCTATCCCATCACCATCGGTGCCGGCGTGCTCGATGGATTGGCGGCGGCGTGGGCCGATCGGCTGAAGCCTCGCCGGCTGTCGATCATCGCCGACAGCGCCGTTTGGGCGGCCCATGGCGCCCGGCTTGAGCAGCAGTTGACGGCGGCAGATGTGGCGATCCGGCTGGTGACGGTACCGGGTGGGGAGGAGAGCAAGTCCTTTCCCGTCTTTGCAGATGTTTGTGAGCAAATGCTCGCCCATGGCATTGAGCGCCGCGACGTCTTGCTGGCTTTTGGTGGCGGTGTGGTGGGTGACCTTGCGGGTTACGTGGCCGCTTCGCTGTTGCGCGGGATCGACTTTATTCAGGTGCCGACGACCCTACTGGCGCAAGTTGATTCCTCCGTCGGCGGCAAGACCGGGATCAACAGCGCGAGCGGCAAGAACCTCGTTGGCGCGTTTCACCAGCCCAAGGCCGTCTACATCGACACCACTCTCCTCGACACCCTGCCCGAACGCGAATGGCGCGCAGGCTATGCTGAGGTGGCCAAGTACGGCTGTCTTTGGGACGGTGCGTTTTTCGAGTGGTTGGAAAGCGAAGGCCCTGCCGTGCGTCCGGGTGATGCGGATGCCCTGATCGAAGCGGTGACCCGCTCTTGCGCCATTAAGGCCGAAGTTGTCGCGCAGGATGAGCGTGAGGTAGGCGTGCGCGGGTTGCTCAACCTTGGCCACACCTTTGGTCACGCGCTCGAAGCAAACTACGGCTACGACGGCCGCTTGTTACACGGCGAAGGGGTCGCCGTGGGGATCGGCTTGGCCTATGAGCTGGGGCGGGTACTGGGGCTTTCGACCGGACAGGACGCGCAGCGGGTGAAAACACACCTGCTCGCCGCCGGCCTGCCGGTGCACCGCTCACAGCTTGCGGCGCAGGATTTAAGCCTGAAATCGATCTGGAAACCGATGATGAAAGACAAAAAGGTGCAGGACGGCGTCCCGACCTTTATTGTTCCCACATCCATTGGGGATACCCATTTGAATAAAGACGTGCCGAAAGCGGCCGTCGATCAAGTGTTGAATGACTGGCTGGAGTCCTGATCCGTGTTGACCACCGTGGTCGCCATTGCCCTCGTAATCCTGCTGCTGCTGGCCGCTTCGGCCTTCTTCAGCGGCTCTGAAACCGCGCTGACTGGCGCGAACGCGGCGCGCATGCACCTGCTGGCTAAGGGCGGGGACAAGCGGGCCGGGCGGGCCGAGCGGCTGATCGCGATCAAGGACCGCGTGGTGTCTGCCATCCTGATTGGCAACAACCTAGTGAACATCCTCGCATCCGCCCTAGCAACCATGCTGTTCAGCACGCTGTTCGGCGGCTTCGGTGTTGTGGTGGCAACCGTTGTGATGACCGTACTGGTCGTGGTGTTCGCCGAAGTGCTGCCCAAGACCTTTGCCCTGCGTCAGGCCGATAACGTTGCGCTGCGCGTGTCACGGCCACTGTCCATCCTGACAGCTGTATTCGCGCCCGCGACCTTTGCGCTGCAGCGGGTGATCTCCGCGCTGCTTCCCGACCGGACGACGGACGACGACGAAGGCGAGGAGGCCCTCCGAGGCGCCATTGCACTGCACGCCACCAGTGGTGATGCCGAAGACGAAGCGGAGAGCCAGATGCTTGGCTCCATCCTCGACCTTGAGGACGTCGCGGTTGACGAGATCATGACCCATCGCAGCCAGGTTGAGTCCCTCGACCTCAGCCAGACCAACGCCGAGATCATCGACGCGGTGCTGAACTCAACCTTTACCCGCCTGCCAGTCTGGCGGGAGCAGCCGGACAACATCGTCGGCGTGCTGCACGCTAAAAACCTGTTCCGCGCCCTGCGAAAAGCCGACGGCGACCCGGAGAAGCTGAACATCAGCGCCATCGTTGCCACGCCGTGGTTCGTGCCGGGTACCGCCTCACTGCTTGAGCAACTCCAGCACTTCCGCTCCCGCCGCGAGCACTTTGCGCTCGTTGTTGATGAGTACGGCGGGCTGGAAGGCGTTGTGACGCTCGAAGATATCCTCGAAGAAATCGTTGGCGACATCGACGATGAAGAAGACGAAGTGCGCCGCGGCATCCAGCGGGAGGCCGGCGGATCCTTCATCATTGATGGCGAGATTTCCTTGCGTGATCTGAACCGGAACCTGAGCTGGCGCTTGCCCGATGACCGGGCCTCAACGCTGGCGGGTTTCGTGCTCTACGAGAGTCGCCAGATCCCTGAGGTCGGGCAGGTGCTGAGCTTCCAGGGGTTCCAATTCGAGATTTTGGGCAGGGATCGTCTGCGAATCACCCGCTTGCGCGTGACCCCAGAATCGGTCTTGGCTCAAAGACGTCGAAATCAGCGCAAAACCAGTGAGCAAACCGCCCCATGAATGGTCGCAGTACCCAACACCCACAGCAGGGCTTACCAACCGCCGATCGCCGCAAGCTTTTGCACGAACGCCGCTACGATATTCGTGGCTATGAGCGTGAAGACGGCATGATCGATGTCGAGGGCAAGATCGTCGATCTGAAGCCTCATTCCTTCGACAACCACGACCGGGGCTACGTCCCGGCGGGGGAGCCGCTGCATGAAATGCACCTGCGTCTGACGATCGATGAGAACTTCAAGATTCACCGCGCTGTGGCGGCGACGCTCTACTCGCCCTTTGCCATTTGCCCCGGCGCTACGGACGCTTACGCCCGGCTCGAGGGCCTGACCATTGGCCCGGGCTTCAACAAGCGGGCGGCTGAGGCTGTTGGGACGGCGCTAGGGTGCACCCACATCACCGAAATGCTCCGCGCCATGGGTACTGTTGCGTTTCAGTCCATGTGGCCGATCATCCGGCGCAAGGAATTGGAAGCAGAAGAGCGGGAAAAGGCCGAGAACGGCGGGGCTCCTGCAGCAGAGAAGCCAAAAAAGCGACCAGGACTGCTGGGCAGCTGTCACGCCCATGCGCCCTGGTCCGAAGTGGTGAAAAGAAACTGGCCTGACTTCTACGACCCCGAAGCCGAGGCCGATGCGCTGGCACGAGTGGAGTCGCCCAGCAGCCGCAGCTAGACCGATTTAGCGACGGCGAAAGTACTGCAAAATCTGCGCACGCATGGTGGAGGAGAAGGACGCCTGCCCCTTGCGGCGCTCGACGTAGTCGCAGAACTGGTCGAGAGACACTTTCTCTTCTTCCAGTAGCTCATTGAGTCCCGCCCAGAATTCCGGCTCGAGCCGCACAGACGTGCGACGCCCCTGAACGCGAACATTTCGGATGGGGTGGATCGCCTTTTGAGGCGTGTCTTGTGAAATTTGCTGAAGCATGGGGAACCTCCAAAAAAGTGCATTCATGGGAAATGATCTCGTATAACGAGTAGTACCTATGAATTAGGTTCTTATGCAAGCGAAATCGTTATGGAAATGCAACCAAAAGTAATTTTTCATGCATTTTTTTGCCTAAGCGAGCCAGTCTAGACAATTTTATAGGAATGATATCGAAAGTGCATGCACGGGGCCGGCCAGTTCTGCGGCTAAAATCGTATGCACCCTCCGGTAGCGCTCCAGTCGCGTTAGGCCGGAAAGGGCTTCCGACTTGATGGTTAGTTTGAAGTGCGATTCACCTGAGTTTGGACTGCCAGCGTGGCCCGCGTGCAAATGAGACTCATTCTCTAATTCCAAAATTTCAGGGGACAGGGCCGCAATTAGCTTGGCTTCGATCTGTTCCTGCACGGTCATTTCGCTTAGTCTCCAAAATCTTGTGTCTGACCCACCTATAACCCGGCGGCCCCATGGATCGAAGCGCTGAAGACGCTCTGAAAGAACCTTTCAAACGGACCAACCGCACGCAGGAGCGTGAGCAACGGCGTGCGAAAAGTCGCGTGCGCGTCTGTGAAGCGCCGGGCTGTAAGGAAGAGGGCCAGTATCCTGCACCCAAGTCTCGCCGACGGGTCAACGAACGCTACCACTTCTGTCTTGAGCACGTGCGCGAGTACAACAAGGCGTGGAACTACTTTGAGGGCATGACCCCTGGCGCGGTCGAGCGGGATCGCCTCGCCGCCATGACCTGGGACCGGCCGACCTGGCGCTTTGGGGAGCAGGGTCGGGCCAAGGCGGGCCAGCGAGCCAGTGCCTTTTCCGGGAACGCCTTCAAAGACAGCTTTGGTTTCTTCGAGGAAGACGAGCGCGACGAGGAAGAAATCCGCGCGCGCGACACGCGCCGGCTGCTGCGTTCCCTGCCGCCCGAGTATCGGCAGGCCTTCGATACGCTCGAGATTCAACCGCCTGTGACGCCAGAAGCACTGAAATCGCACTACAAAGATTTGGTTCGCAAGCTACATCCTGATTTGAACCAAAACGACCCGGCTGCGGAAGAGAAGATGAAAGCTGTGAACGCCGCTTATTCCCTCGTCCGCGACATTATCGAGAACGCTGAATAACCCGGCTCTCAGCCTTGCACGAAGCGCCCTTGCGGGGTCCATGGCGCTTGAGTGTAATGAGCCGGAAATTAAAACTTGAGGGTAAGCCATCATGACCGCAGAGCTCACGGCACCAGACATCACCGTAAACGTCCGTGACGCCTTTGGGATCGACGTGGATCTGGACGTTCCCGCGTTTTCCGAGGCTAACGAATACGTGCCGGATCATGACGAGAATTACATTTTCGATCGCGATACCACGCTCGCCATCCTGATGGGCTTCAAGCACAACCGCCGCGTGATGGTGCAGGGCTACCACGGCACGGGCAAGTCAACGCACATCGAGCAAGTGGCCTCCCGGCTAAACTGGCCGCTGGTGCGGGTGAACCTCGACAGCCACGTTTCGCGGATCGATCTGGTCGGTAAAGACGCGATTGTCCTGAAAGACGGCAAGCAGATTACGGAGTTCCGTGAAGGCCTGCTGCCCTGGTCGCTGCAACGCCCCATGGCGCTGGTGTTCGATGAATACGATGCTGGCCGCCCGGACGTGATGTTCGTGATCCAGCGCGTGCTGGAAGTCGATGGCAAGCTGACTCTGCTGGACCAAAACAAAGTCATCCGCCCGAATCCCCACTTCCGCCTGTTCGCGACGGCCAACACGGTCGGTCTGGGCGACACGACGGGCCTGTACCACGGCACGCAGCAGATCAACCAAGGTCAGATGGACCGCTGGTCTGTGGTGTGTACGCTGAACTATCTGCCGCGCGCGGTTGAGACGGAGATCGTTCTCGCCAAGCTTCCAGCCTACCAGACTGAAGCCGGTCGCAAGACGGTTGAGTCGATGGTTGCGCTGGCCGATTTGACCCGTAAGGGCTTCATGGCGGGTGATATCTCCACCGTCATGTCCCCCCGGACGGTACTGACTTGGGCAGAGAACGCGGGGTATTTGGGCGAGGACATCGGTCTGGGTTTCCAGCTCTCCTTCCTCAACAAGTGTGACGAGTTGGAGCGCCCGGTGATTGCCGAGTACTTCCAGCGCGCCTTCGGTGAAGACCTGGTTCTGGACAAGGCAGCCTAAGCTTTGGCACAGCCCGCATCGTTCAAGATCCCCGCATCCAAGCGCCGAGCGAACCTGCAGGAAGACTTCCGGCAGTCCACCTCGGCAACCTTGCGCGCACTCTCCGGCAACAAGGAGCTGGAGGCGGTTTTCGCGTCAAACGCGCGTGGGAAGATCGGCAACGATGTGTTCATCAGCTCGCCCAGCCGGGAAATGACCCCGGCAGAGCAGGCACTGGTGCGCGGTGAGTGCGACCAAAACGCCCTGCGCGAAGCCCACCACGATGAAAAGCTGCACACCCGCCTTGCCCCGGTTGAGATGACCGCGCGGCAGGTTTTCGATGCTATGGAGCAGGTGCGCTATGAGGCGCTGGGCTCCCGCGAGATGGGCGGTGTTCGGCAAAACCTGCAGGCCGCGCACGAGCAGCGGGTCTCCGACCTGAACCTAAAGTTCGTCAACGCCAAAGAAGAAGCCCCGCTGGCTGAAGTCATGCGCTATCTGGCGCGGGAGCATATCAGCGAAGGTGAGTGGAACGTTCCGGACAACGCACAGCCGGTTGTTGACCTCTGGAAGCCGCACCTGAGCGACAGCGTTTATGAGCAGCTGGAACGCCTGAAAGATAACCTCGACGATCAAAGCGCCTTTGCCGAGATTGCCGGAGATCTGCTCCGCGACCTCGAATTTGAGATCGACCAGAACCCCGATGATCAGCCTGATGACGATCAGGAAGCGGGCGAGGATAACGACACCGAGAGCAACGCGAACGACGTGCGCGGTGAGGATGACGGCCAGCAGGACGATCAGCCTCAGGACTCCAACCCCGACGACCAGCAAGCCTCTGACCAACAGCAGGCCGGCGAGCAGGACGACGTGCAGTCTGAAGACAGCTCGCAGATGCAGGAAGGGGACGAAGCTCCACTGCAGCCTGATATGACGCCGGAGTACCGCCCGCCGTCCAACGACCCGCCGCCGCACGACTACAAGGCCTTTACCACCAAGCATGACGAAGTTGTTGAAGCTCAAGACCTCTGTGACGGCGAAGAGCTGACCCGCTTGCGTCTGATGCTCGACCAGCAGCTGACTTCGCTGCAGTCTGTTGTTGCCAAACTCGCCAACCGCTTGCAGCGCCGCCTGATGGCGAAGCAGACGCGGTCGTGGGAGTTCAACCTCGAAGAAGGTCTGCTGGATACCGCGCGCTTAACTCGTGTGATTACTGATCCGACCAATCCGTTGTCGTTCAAGGTTGAGACCGATACTGACTTCCGCGACACCATTGTGACGCTGCTGATCGACAACTCCGGCTCCATGCGTGGCCGTCCCATTTCCACGGCAGCGATTTGTGCGGACATTCTCGCACGGACGCTGGAGCGCTGTGGTGTCAAAGTCGAAATTCTCGGCTTTACCACGCGACAGTGGAAGGGCGGGAAGGCCAAGGAAGACTGGCTCGCCGCTGATCGACCGACCAATCCGGGCCGCCTGAACGATTTGCGGCACATCATCTACAAATCCGCCGACGCGCCTTGGCGCCGTGCGCGGAAGAACCTCGGCCTGATGCTTCGCGAAGGCCTGCTGAAAGAAAACATCGACGGCGAAGCGCTCGAATGGGCGATGAAGCGTTTGTCGGTCCGCCCAGAAAACCGTCGCATCTTGATGGTGATTTCTGACGGTGCACCAGTCGATGACAGCACGCAGTCTGTGAACAGCGGCAACTACCTCGAAAAGCACCTGCGCGACGTCATTGAGTCGATCGAGAAGAAGTCAGAAGTTGAGCTTGTCGCCATCGGTATCGGCCACGACGTGACCCGCTATTACCAGCGCGCTGTGACCATCACGGATGCTGAGCAGCTGGGTGGGGCGATGATGGATCACCTGGTCTCACTGTTCGACGAAGACGCCCTGCGCAAGCTTGCTGCTGAGGCCATGGCTGCGGGTCTGATGGGGCGCTAGGCGTCCTTCTTCACCGTTCTAGGCCGTGTCTTCTGCCGCTTCGGCAGGTGGTCGTGCCCGCTCAAACCACCGCAACACCAGCCCAACGGTCAGCGCCAGCGTAATCGGGAACAGCGCCAGCGCCATGAAGGTGGTTCGGAAGCCATAGTGCTCGCCGGAAAAGCCGATGGTGACCGGACCGCCGAGGAAGGCGATGAAACCCACAGCCGTTATGATCGATATCGCGACCCCCGGCGGCAAACCAGGCGCGCCGTCAGCGGTCTTGATCGCTTGCGGGATGATGTTGCCCGTGCCCAGCCCGACCATGGCAAAGCCGATGTAGGTGAGCGCGCTGGTTTCGGGCCGGGTTGCCAGAATAATGCCGATGACGGCAATCACCCCACCAATCTGCAGCGTCCCCGCTCGGCCAATCCGCGCGATCACCGGGTCGCCGACCATGCGGCCAACCGTCATCATGGCGGTGAAGAAGGCGAGAGCTGTCCCCCCAGCCACCGCCGCTGCGCGCCGCCGGTCGGCGTCTGCTGCATCCAACGTGGGCCACAGGCGCTCCGGCACGATCGGCGCGTCACGGCCAAGGAACAGCTCGCGGATGAGGAAAGAGCCCCAGTCCTGAAACGTGCCTTCGAGCATGTAGCCCACGATCTGATAGAAGGCGATGATCAGCAGAGGCGGATAGAGGATGTACTTGAGCTTCAGCGGCGGGCTGCTGGTCGCGCTCTCCGCCGGGATCTGCTCCCGCCGCAGCAGACCATTGTAGATCGACGGCAGGCAGGCAAAGCCCAGCACAATCAGCCCCCAGATCAGCCACAACCCGTTCAACTCCAGCGCCAGCCAACCGGCCATCCCCGCAGAGCCAATGAAAGTACCCAGCGACCAGAAACCGTGGATCGAGGAGATCACCGGCTTACCCAGCTGATCCTCAATCACCGACGCCTGTGAGTTAACGGCGATTTCCCACGTGCTGATGGTCAGCCCAACCAGCAGAAACAGCACCAGATAGATCACGAATGACGGCGCAGAGACCATGAAGCCGACCACACTCAAGTAGCCGATCGACATGATCATCACAGCTTTTCGGGTGCCAATTTGCTTGATGATCCACGGGGCGAGGGGCAGTGAAACCAGCGCTCCCCCGGCGCCAAACAGGAAGCCAATGCCAAATGCGCCCTCACCTATGCCAAAGCGGTCCTTCACAAAGGGCAGGTAAGGCAAATATGTCCCGATCAGTGTGCCGTAGATCAAAAAGATGAAGCTCACAGAAAATCGAGCGCTTTGCGGCGTAGCGGTCATAGGGCCTCGTGCGAGTTTGTTGGTGCTTCGGTAGCCGATTCGCTCCATAGTGAACCTGACCAAGAGTAGACAGGAGGCCCCAATGGCTGAATCTCATCGTCAACAGCGTGTAGCGGAACGTATCCGCAAAATCCTGTCCGCAGAACTGGCGAAAAGCAACTTCTCAGATGCCGTGCTCGACCGGCAACCCATCACCATCACCCATGTTGATCCCTCTCCCGACTTGCGTCATGCGAAGGTCTTTTTCACCGCTTTGGGGGGTGTGGCGCTGGTGCCGGTCAAGGATCTCAAGGATGCACTGACCCGGCAAAAGACCGCGTTGCAGTCGGCGCTGGGTCGGCAATTGACCATGAAGTTCACGCCAAAGCTTACGTTTGTCCCTGACGATGCCTTTGACAAAGCCGATCACATGAACCGGCTCATCCATGGTTTGCCACAAGCGAACTGATCGCCTTCGCAGTCTGGGAAAGTCCGGCTCGGCGCAGGTCGTCGGGGTGGTGGTCTGGGCTCTGCAGCGCTGTCGCATGGGCCGCGAAGAAAGCGTCGATACTCACTCGATCCAGCCCAAGCGGTCTTAACTGCCGCAGGGGAAAGTCGCGGGCGTTGCTGGTAACAATCAAGCTGGCGTCAGCACTCAGCGCCGCTTCGATCACATGCAGATCGCCGGGATCGCGGAAGCCGTTGGCGGAGAGCGGGAGCGGGGCGGGTGTGACGATGCTGGCCTGAAACTGGGTCAGAAAAACCTCAGCATCGGGCATGGCTCGAGCGGTGAGAACGGCGCGGAGCTCCTCGACGGTGCGCGTGGACCAGAGCGGCTGAATCGTGCCTGTCCGAGCAAGATCGGCAATCAACGCCCGCACTCGAAAACGAAAAAGCGCGTTGGTGTCGAACACAACGCGCTTTGAGGTGGGTGAGGATGCCACGGAAAGGCGGCTTCTTAGCTCTTGGACTCGAGCGTTTCCCAGTGCTGACGCTTGCGGTAGATCGTTGAAGCAGAGATCCCAAGCAGTGCGGCTGCTTTCGGGATGTTACCACCACAGGACTCGATGGCGTCCTCGATGGCCTGCTTCTCTGTTTCCCACAGGGGCAGAATGCCTTCAGCACGCCGCCGGATTGGCGCGCCTTCACCAGCAGCAGCCGGGTTGACGATGCCCTCAATCGGGGCAGTGGAGCGCGGAGACAGCGGGTTGGGCGTGCTGGTCGTCGCGCGCAGGGCTTCTGCGGCGAGGTTCTCGGCCAGCGGACTAGCGGGTGCGGACGGCACGCTGTTCTGCGGAGGAGCCACGGAGACCGGGGATGCGCCGCCTTGGTTGGGTAGAGCGGTCGGCGCGCCAGCGGTGAACATGGCGGGTGGGGTATGCGCGTGAACACCCGGAACGCGGCCCGGGCCAGACCCTGCCGGGTTTACGGGTGCTGGCACCATATCGGCTGTTACCTGCTCACCCTTGTTCAGGACGACGATGTTACGGATAACGTTCTGCAGCTGGCGGACGTTGCCCGGCCAAGGATAGTTCAGGAACATGCGGGAGACTTCGGGGTCGAAATCGCGGAAGCGCTTGTTCTCTTCAGCAGCAAACTCCACCAGAATCTTGCGGGCAATGTCGAGCGTATCGCCCTCACGCGCGCGCAGCGGTGGCAGGTGGATCGGAATGACGTGCAGGCGGTAGTAGAGGTCTTCGCGGAAGCGGCCTTCGCCGATTTCCACCAGCGGATCGCGGTTGGTGGCGCAGATGAAGCGGATATCAACCTTCTGCTGCTTGGTTCCACCGACTTTGGTGAAGGTGCCGGTCTGGATAAAGCGCAGCAGCTTGGACTGCAGGTGCAGGTCCATTTCGCAGACTTCGTCGAGGAACAGCGTACCGCCCTCCGCCTGCGAGGCCGCGCCTTCGTGATCGCTGATCGCGCCGGTAAAGGCGCCTTTCACGTGACCGAAGATTTCGGATTCCATCAGGTCTTTCGGGATCGCTGCACAGTTCAGCACGACAAGCGGCTTTTTCGCGCGCGGGGAAAGACGATGGATGGCTTCGGCCGTGACTTCTTTACCTGTACCAGACTCGCCGGTGATGAAGGTTGTGGCCTTGGACGGCGCGGCGGATTCCACCATGCGGTAGATGACCTGCATGGCCTTGGACTTGCCAATGAAGCCCTGAAAGCCCTTGGTCGAGACCGGCTTGGGGTTGGCGATGACCTGCTGCTTGATGCTCTCGCGCTTCAAAGCGGCGGTGAGCGTCTGGACGAGGCGCTGTCGGTTGAACGGCTTGACGAGGAAGTCGTACGCCCCGCCGCGCATGGTCTCGACCGCCATGTTGATCGAGCCGTGAGCCGTAATCATGATGACGGCGGAGTTGAGGCCGCGCTCCTGGATAAAGTCGAGGATCTCCGTGCCGTTCATATCGGGCAGACGAACGTCCAGCAAAATGACGTCGGGTTCATCGTTGGAGAGATGCTTGAGCGCTTCCTTGCCACTGCTGGCGTGCGTGATGTCGAGCGGCTCCTCTTTCAGATATTCCTTATACAGGGAAACCAGAGGCTGCTCATCTTCAACAAGCAAAACTTTAAAGCGTTGTGCGCTCATCAATATCAAATCCCATGCCAAAGCGTAGGCAATAACAATTTACGGCTAAACAATATGCGACGTTGTAATTCTCGATCTAAGTACGCTGCGAAAACCACTGAAATCAAGGATTTTTTTCGGTTTTGACGCAATTCGTTTGATCGCTGCATTTTGCAAACATCAGCGCAAAGCGAAAAATCGCTCGGGTGCCGTTTGGCCAATAAGCCAGATTTCCACCGACTTATCCACAAAAAAACTCCCTATTTACGGGGGTAGAAGTCAAAAAAAGGGCGTCCTAATTGGACGCCCTTTGTGCTCAAGTCTGAGACCTGATCAAGCTGGAGCCTAGTTCCGTGCGGAGAAGATCCGCAGCAGGGACAGGAACAGGTTGATGAAGTTGATGTACAGGCTCAGCGCGCCGCCGATGGCGTAGGACTGTGCCAGTGCCTGATCCCCGGACTGTGCCGCGTGGTAGTACAGGCCCTTCAGGTTCTGCGTGGTGTAAGCGATCAGCGCCAGAGAGGCGAAGATCACGACAACGCTGATCAGGATGTCGAACCAGCCACCTGCGAAGATACCGATGCCCAGCACGTTGCCCAGGAACAGCTGTGCGACCGATGCGATGATCGCAGCGAGGATGCCTGCGCCGGCAATCGCGCCGATGCTGCTCAGGTCACGGTTCGTGGTGTAACCGAAGAGCGACAGAATGCCGAAGCCCAGCGATGCGGACAGGAAGGCCTTGAGAACGACCGGACCGGAATAGCCGGTGGCGTTCGCCAGCTGCTGCGCGCCCACGCTGTTGATCGCGAAGGCCATGATGAAGGACAGCGCCACGCCCATCAGCGTGGCAAAGGTCCAGAACACGGCCTGTGCCGCACTGGGGCTCATTGTATAGATGCGTCCACCGAAGATGAATGACAGCACCAGCGGCGCAAACATGACTACCCAGCGCACGGGCGAGCCGTACAGGATCTGGCCCAGGACGGAGCCGTCCTGAAAGGCAAAGTAGGCAACCACAAAGCCGACGACGCCAGTAAGCGCCAGTCCGCCGATCATGTAGTTGTAAACGGACAAGAAGAAGGTCCGTAGACCAGCGTCAACCGCGACGTCACCGGCGCGGCGGTAGCTGATTGGATCGTCGTCGAAGTTGTTCGACATGGTGTCCTCCGAAAGTAAGGTCAGGAACGATGGGGCATGACCGCCCCAACTCTCGCGCGCATCCTGCCTCAGCAGCAGGAGAAACGCCAGACTTGCGACTGATATAGGGGGTCGCAGGCGCTAGCGGTAGAACCGTGCGACCAATTCGACGTGACCGGTGAACAAAAATTGATCCAGCGGGGCGACCCATTCGAGCTGATAGCCCCCTTCGCGCAAAATCCGGGCATCGCGGGCGAAGGTTGAGGGGTTGCAACTTACGGCGACGACCGTGGCCGGACCCGCATCGGCGAGGGCCTCGGTCTGCGCTTTGGCTCCGGCGCGGGGCGGGTCGATGACCACGGCCTGAACCTTTTTGAGCGCAGCACCGGTCAGGGGCCAGTTGGCCAGATCGCGGGTCGCCGCGTGCACGTCCAGCCCTGCTGCCTTGGCGGCTGTTTTCAAAGCCTCGATGGCAGCGGACGCGCCCTCATAGGCCTCAACGGTGTGGCCGCGCTCGGCGAGCGGCAGGGCAAAAGTGCCGTGTCCGGAATAAAGGTCCATGACCCGTCTCGCTTCGTCCGGGATCGCGGCGAGGACAAGGCTCTGCAGGATGGTCTGCCCGTCCTCGGACGGCTGAAGAAACGCACGCTGGGGCAAGGCTACCTGCGCCGAACCCAACTGCACCAGCGGCGCAGAGCGCTCGGCGATGGGGAGGTCGTTGTGCGTCAGCCGCGCCCAGCCTGCTTCTGCTGCCAGTTGCGCAAGCCGGTCCTGAGTCTCAAAGCCCTCTCGCATTCCACCTGACAGCGCGATGTCGAGGCCGTTGCTGGCCTCAGTGATATGCACGCGCAGGCCTTCGCGGTCTTCGATCAGTCCGTCGAGCCCCGTGCAGAGCAGGGGTAGGGCGTCGAGCAGGGCGGGGCGCAGGACCATGCAAGTCTCGACCACTTCCACCCAGTGCGAGGAGCGGCGGCGAAAGCCGATCTGCACAGGCTTGCCCATGGGCTGGAGCGCTATGAACTCCGCGCGTCGCCGTGTGCCAGCCTCGACAGCTTCGAGCGGCAGGACCAGCGCGGGGTCATAGCCCGCCCGGCTCACGGCGTCTTCGACGCGGGTCAGTTTCCAGTCGTGCTGAGCGCTGAGGCTCCAGTGCTGCAACTGACAACCGCCACAGGCTCCAAAGTGCGGACAGGGCGGTTCCGTGCGGTCGGGGCCTTCGCTGAGCAGTTCAAGGATCTCGGACTGTGTGCCTGACGCGGACTTGGCCGTGGTCTGCACCAGCACTTCGTCCCCCGGCACGGTCAGCGGTACGAAAACCGGGCCTTCGACGCCGGGTTGCGGCGCGAGGATGCCGTCGCCGCGTCCGCCGATACTCTCGATTTTGCCTTGGAGCTGCTTGCCCCCGCCCTTGCGCTGCTTGCGTCTCATTGCCGTACCAGATGGATCAAATATTCGCGGTTGCCGTCTCCGCCTTCGATGGGGCTATCGCCATTCCAAGCGATGGTCCAGTCCGCATGCGCGTCAGCCAGCCACGCGCGGACAAGGTCAAGCGCGGCGGCGGGGTCTTTGGCGACACCGTCCTTTTGCAGGCCGTCGCGCCCGACTTCGAACTGTGGCTTGACCAAAATCAGCGCCTGCGCCTGCTGTGGGAGAAAGCGTAGGGCGGGATCGAGGGCCTTGGTCACAGAGATAAACGACACGTCGGAGACCAGATGCGTCACCCCATGCTCAGCCAGCAATTCCGCCCCCAAATCGCGGGCGTTGAAGCCGTCGAGCGCGTGCAAGCGCGGGTGGGAGCGCAAGCTTGGGTGCAGCTGGTCGTGTCCAACGTCCAGCGCCACAACGTGACGGGCGCCGCGGTCCAGCAGCACTTGAGAAAACCCGCCCGTTGATGCGCCGATGTCGATGCAGGAGCGGTCAGTGGGATCAAAGCCGGGGCACCGTTTCAGCGCTTCAACCAGCTTGAGCGCTGCGCGAGACACCCACGGGTGATCGTCGATTTCCAACCGGTCAAAGGCTTCTGTGCTGATCTTGTCGCTGGGCTTGAGCGGGCGACCGTCGAGGGTGATTTTGCCGCGCTTGAGTAAATCCGCAGCGCGGGACCGGCTCGACACGCGGCCTGCCGCAACAAGGCGCGCGTCCAGACGCATGCGCCTAGGCCGACAGCGCCGAAATCGTCAGCACGGCTTCAGCCTCGTCCATACCCAGCAGTTGCAACGCCTTGCAGGCGATAGACGCACTGTCCAGCCCGGCGGCGGCGAGCTGGTCGGCGGGGCTCATGTGGTCGATGAAGGCGTCTGGCATGGTCAGGGTGCGGATCTTTACGCCCCGGTCCAGATGCCCGGCCTCGGCCAGATGCGTCAGCACAGCCGCGCCAAAACCGCCCGAAGAGCCTTCCTCGATGGTCAGGAGGGCGTCGTGACTGGCCACGGTTTCGTCGATCAGTGCCGTATCGAGCGGCTTGGCAAAGCGGGCGTCAATGACGGTGGGGTTGAAGCCCTTGGCCGCCAAAGTCTCAGCCGCGGCGAGCGTGTCTTTGAGCCGTGCGCCGTAAGACAGCAGGGCGATGGCCGAACCCTTGCGCACCACGCGCCCCTTGCCTATTTCCAGCGGCACGCCGCTCTCCGGCAGGTCCACGCCCACGCCATCACCGCGTGGGAAGCGGTAGGCGAATGGCCCGGCATCGTAGGCCGCAGCGGTGGCCGTCATGTGCATCAGCTCTGCCTCGTCCGCCGGTGCGGCAACCACCATACCGGGGATGGTGAGCAGGTAGGAGATGTCATAGGCCCCGTGGTGAGTCTGACCGTCTGCCCCCACAAACCCGGCGCGGTCGAGGACAAAGCGCACGGGCAGGCCTTGGATGGCTACGTCATGGATCAACTGGTCATAGGCGCGCTGCAGGAAGGTCGAGTAGATCGCCACAAAGGGCTTCATCCCTTCACAGGCCAGCCCCGCCGCAAAGGTGACGGCGTGCTGCTCGGCGATACCCACGTCGTGGGTGCGCTCTGGGAAGCGGGTGCCAAAGGTGTCCAGGCCCGTGCCGGACGGCATGGCGGCGGTGATTGCAGCGATGCGCTCGTCACGCTCCGCTTCGCGGATCAGTGCGTCTGCAAACACGCGAGTGTAGCTCGGCGCGTTGGACGGCGGCTTGGATTGCTTGCCAGAGACCACGTCGAACTTGGCGACGCCGTGGTACTTGTCTGCTGCGGCTTCGGCGGGCGCGTAGCCCTTGCCCTTTTGCGTGACCACGTGGACCAGGAACGGCCCGGCCCCGTTCTCGCTCGCTTTCCGCACGTTCTCGAGCACGGGCAGCAAGTGTTCAAGATTATGACCGTCGATCGGGCCGATGTAGTAGAAGCCCAGCTCCTCGAACATCGTACCGCCGGTTGCATAGGTGCGCGCAAACCCTTCCGCGCGCTTCGCAGCGGTTTGCAGAGGGCGCGGAAAGACTTCGGCGATGGTCTTGGCGATGTCGCGCAAGCCCTGATAGGCACGGCTGGTTGACAGCCGGGAGAGGTACGCGGACATGGCGCCCACGGGCGGCGCAATGCTCATCTCGTTGTCATTGAGGATTACGGTCAGCCGACCCTTGCCAACCTCGGCATTATTCATGGCTTCGTAGGCCATGC